>NZ_JBITUQ010000007.1:0-197650 GCF_044542515.1 Rhodococcus sp. NPDC078407
CCGACACGCCCCAGGGTGGGGAATTACGTGACAGCGGGTGAGGAATTAGGTGACGGACAACCCCTCAAGCCTGGGGAATTACGTGACCGCTGACAACCGGCCGGTCGTCGATTGCGAGGAGTCACCCATGCCCGAATCCGACAACGAAGAACTGAAGAAGAAGTTCCGAGAGGTTCTGGAACAGAAGAACAGCAAAGCCCACAATTCCGTCGATCACAAAGACGGTGGACCGAAGGTCAACAGCACCCACGGACCGGCCGACCATCAGAAGATGTTTCGTCGCAAGAGCGTGTGAACAACGGCCTGAAACGACGAACACCCTCTCGATCCGGGGATCGAGAGGGTGTTCTGGTTGTAGCCCCGACGGGATTCGAACCCGCGCTACCGCCTTGAGAGGGCGGCGTCCTAGGCCGCTAGACGACGGGGCCAGGAACTTCACCTGCATTGTTTCAAGCTTGTAAGTGCCGAGTCAGCTTAACTGTCTCGGCACCGGCGACAAAATCGCCGATAACCTGCTCGCTGGGGTACCAGGACTCGAACCTAGAATGGCGGTACCAGAAACCGCTGTGTTGCCAATTACACCATACCCCAAAGCTCTCGAGCCGAGATGCTCACCACCATCGGTATGCACTGCGTTTCGAGCCGGGATAGAGACTATCAAAGGTCCATACCCATTCTCCAAATCGGCTGCTCAGGGCCTCCGAAACCGCACTCGCGAGCAACGCCGACCGCGTTCGGCGGGCGTCCGGCACCCGATCCTCCGAGTCCGCATCGCAGCCCCTCTCGCACATGCAGCAGACTTGACCTCCGTGACCGTTCGCACACACCGCAGAGCCCGATGAAGGTAGTGCTCGTTCCGCACGGCGAGCACGCGGTACTGACGTATCTCGACGATGCCTACGCCACCGTCGGCGCTCCTGTGATCGTCGAGGATCCGGCGGGGGCAGTCGCGGACCTGGAGGCGGCCGAACGGCCCAGATGGGTGTGGGAGGACACCAGCCGGATCTACCCACGGCTGCTCGAACGCGGGGTACGCGTACGCCGATGTCACGACCTGGCACTGGTGCGCGCGTTTCTCGAGGTGCGAACCGCAACCGCTGCTGCCGCGTCGGTTCCCGCAGACCTGCGCCCGGGATTGTTCGATGCGAACCCGCACTCCGACCCCGCTGCAGTGCTCACCGAGTATCGGCGGCAGTTGCAGGAGATCGGAGCAAACCGCGCCCTGCAGCTACTGACCGCGGCCGAATCGGCCGGAGGTCTGGCCGCCGCGGAGATGACCCATGACGGACTACCGTTCTCGGCAGCCGCGCATCGACGTCACCTCGAGACGATGCTCGGGCCCCGTCCGGTCGACGCTTCTCTCCCACCGGCGCTGGTAGAACTCGAGAACGACATCTCCTCGGCGTTCGGCAGGCGCGTCAATCCGTCGTCTCCGGTGGAGGTGGTGGCTGCGTTCGCACGCTCCGGAATCGAACTCACATCGACTCGCGCACATGTCCTGCGTGAGATCGACCACCCTGCAGTCCCCCTGCTGCTGCGCCATCGCGATCTCTCGAAATTGCACAGTACGAATGGGTGGACATGGCTCGACTCGTGGGTGCGGGGCGACCGATTTCGTCCGGTCTATGTTCCCGGTGCCGTCGTCTCCGGCCGGTGGGCAAGTCGCGGCGGAGGTGGTCTACAGATTCCGAAACCGTTACGCGCGAGCGTCATTGCCGACCCGGGATACACGTTCGTCGCCGCCGATGCCGGTCAACTCGAACCTCGAATTCTCGCGGCGATGTCCGGCGACCCACGTATGGTGGCCGCTGCCGGTACCGCGGATCTGTACGCACCGGTGGCCGCGGAGTCGTTCGAGGGCGATCGGGGCAAAGCAAAGGTCGCCGTTCTCGGCGTGCTCTACGGCGCGACCTCGGGTGAGGCTCGCGGCCTGTTGGCGCGCCTGAGGGCCAGATTCCCCGGTGCGGTGGCGCTCGTGGAAGAAGCCGCGCGCGCCGGCGAACGGGGCGAGGTGGTCGAGTCGTGGTTGGGACGAGCCTGCCCACCACCCTCGGCACAATGGTGGTCCAGTGGTGATGCACGCGCGCGGGGGCGGTTCACCCGCAACTTCGTGGTTCAGGCCACTGCCGCAGAATGGGCGTTGTGTTTGTTGGCCGATCTGCGCGGGCGGGTCGAGAGCACGACCGGAGCCGAACTCGTGTTCTTTCAACACGACGAGGTGGTGGTCCACTGCCGGACGGCCGATGCGGTTCGAATATCGGAAGCCGTCGATGCGGCGGCGGCGGTGTCGGCCACTCGATTGTTGTTCGGCGACACGGCCGTCCGTTTTCCGATGGAGACGAGAATCGGCCGCTTCTACGGCGCTTCGGCGTCCGGTCCGGGGCTGGATTCCGGTTCGGGGCTCGATTCCGACTGAGCGCTCGGTGGATCTTCGAACGTCACGTCGATCTCCTCGAATGCCGTACTCCGTTGCGCTTCTGCCTGTCCTGTGTAGGTGAGTTTGTCGCCTTCGGTCAGTTCCACGTCGTCGGTGAACGGGCCCAGAAGGGCGCGTGGAAACAACCGATCGACACGAACGACGTTGATCTCGATGCAGATCACTATCGATATCGAGGTCACGTACAGAAAAGCCAGCAGCCCCAACACGACCGCGAACACACCGTTCGTCACACTCGCATTCCCGGCGATGTACTTCACGTACACGCTGCCGAATGTTTGCAACAGCTGCCACGTCAGACCGGCCACAAGAGCTCCCGGAAACACCTGTCCGATCGATACCGGACGCACTGTTGCAAGCCGGAACGCAACGACGAAAACTCCGACGTACAGCAGCGTTCCGGCCACGAACACGACGAAACCGGATTCCAGGCCGAGATAGCCTGCGGCACTGAGCACATTGAGTGCGGTGATCGCCAGGACAGCAAGCCCTACCGTGCTCAGCAAACCCAATCCGCGCACTCGGGCGCGAATGGGATCGGGCCGGAGGTTCTTGGGCACCGCCCACGCGGTGTTCATCGCGTTCTGCAGTGCTACGGACACACCGAGCCCGCCGTAGAGCGACCCGAGGATACCCACCGTCAGGCCGACCGCGCCGCCACCGATGCGATCGGGCCGCCCCAGCTCGTCCCCGATCGCCGGAATCTGACCGAGCGCGGAGTTCAGGATCTGCTGCTGCAGATCCGGGTTGCCCATCAACACGATGCCCAGCACCACGGACAACAGCAGCAGCGCCGGAAAGAGTGAGACGAACGCGTAATAGGTGATCAGCGCAGCGAGATAGCCACCCTGGTCGTCGACGAACTTGTAGACCACTGCGATGGGAAATCCGAGAGCCGGACGCCTGCGCTGCAGCCGGTCCAGTCGATCGGCGACGCTCATGCGTGGAGATCTCCGACCGACCTGGACGGCCGGCGGCACACCGCCGTCACGCGATACTGGTACGTGCGGCCGCCAGGCGGGCGAGAGTCCTGTCACGGCCGAGCAGTTCCATGGACTCGTACAGCGGCGGACTGATGTGCGACCCTGTAACTCCTACACGAACCGGAGCGAAAGCCTTGCGGGGCTTGAGTTCCAGCTTCTCGATCAACGCGTCCTTGAGGGCGACTTCCAGCTCGGCCGTCGACCAGTCCGGCACTGCGGTCAGTGCCGCAATAGTGGCGTCGAGGACGGGTGCCGCGTCTGCGCCGAGATTCTTGGCCGCCGCGGCGGGGTCGATCTCGAAGTCCGCCTCGTCGACGAATAAGAACTTCAGCAGTCCCCACGCGTCCGACAGCACGACGATGCGCGTTTGCACCAGATCCGCTGCGACAGCGAACATTTTCTCGTCGACCGGCTCGGTGAGATGCCCTCGAGCAACCAGGAATTCGCGTAGGCGGGCCGCGAAGTCGTCTGCAGCCAACATCCTGATGTGCTCGGCGTTGATCGCGTCCGCCTTCTTCTGGTCGAAGCGCGCAGGGTTGGAATTGACGGACGAGATGTCGAAGGCCGCCACCATCTCGTCGAGCGAGAAGACATCGTGGTCGTCCGAGATCCCCCACCCGAGCAGTGCGAGGTAGTTCAGCAGCCCCTCCGGGACGAACCCCCGATCGCGGTGAATGAAGAGATCTGCTTCCGGATCACGCTTGGAGAGCTTCTTGTTGCCCTGCCCCATGACGAACGGTAGATGCCCGAATTCCGGAGTCCGATCGGCCACGCCGATTCGGATCAGCGCTTCGTAGAGCGCGAGCTGACGAGGGGTCGACGACAGCAGGTCCTCGCCGCGCAGCACGTGAGTGATCTTCATCAGGGCGTCGTCGACGGGATTGACCAACGTGTACAACGGAACTCCGTTGCCTCTCGTCAGGGCGAAGTCCGGCACCGTTCCGGCCTTGAACGTGGTCTCACCGCGCACGAGGTCGTTCCAGCTCAGATCGTGATCGGGCATGCGCAGGCGCACGACGGCACCGCGCCCCTCGTCCAGAAAGCCCTGTCGCTGCTCCGGCGTCAGGTCGCGGTCGAAGTTGTCGTAACCGAGCTTGGGGTCGCGACCGGCGGCCTTGTGCCGAGCTTCGACTTCCTCGGGTGTGGAGAACGATTCGTAGGCCTCCCCCGCCTCGAGCAGTTGCTGAACCACGGCCACGTGCTGGTCGCGTCGCAAGGATTGGCGATACGGCTCGTAGGGTCCGCCCACCTCGGGGCCCTCGTCCCAGTCCAGGCCGAGCCAGCGCAATGCGTCGAGCAGGGCCGCGTAGGACTCCTCGGAGTCACGTGCGGCGTCGGTATCCTCGATGCGGAAGACGAACGTGCCACCGTGGTGCCGGGCGAACGCCCAGTTGAACAGCGCTGTTCGGATCAGACCGACGTGCGGAGTTCCGGTGGGAGACGGGCAGAAACGAACTCGTACGTCTGCTGGAGTGGTCATCGTTGCCCTACTTCTTCGCTGCGACGGGGTTGGTGAGGGTTCCGATTCCCTCGACGGTGATCGACACGCTGTCACCGTCGGTGATCGGTCCGACTCCCTCGGGAGTTCCGGTGAGGATGACGTCGCCGGGGAGCAGCGTCATCACCGCGGACACCCACTCGATGATTTTCGGAATATTGTGCAGCAGAAGCGAAGTGCGACTGCGTTGCTTGACGACGCCGTCGACCTCGGTCTTGATCTCGAGATCGGAGGGGTCGAGAGAGGTCTCGATCCATGGGCCCAACGGGCAGAACGTGTCGTGCCCCTTCGCGCGAGTCCACTGTCCGTCGTCCTTCTGGTGATCGCGGGCCGAGACGTCGTTGGCGACGGTGTAGCCGAGTACCACCTCGTACGCCTTCGATGCCGGTACGTCCTTGCACGGACGACCGATCACGATCGCGAGTTCCCCTTCGTAGTGCACTTCGTTCGACGACGGGGGTAGCACGATGGCCGCACCCGGTCCGACGATGGAGGTGTTCGGCTTGATGAAGATCACGGGCTCCTTCGGTGCCTCACCGCCCATCTCGGCAGCGTGAGCGGCGTAGTTCTTGCCGATGGCGATGACCTTGCTGGCAAGAATGGGCGCGAGCAGCCGTACGTCGGCCAGGGGCCACGACCGACCGGTGAACGTGGGTGTGCCGAAAGGATGTTCGGCGATTTCTTTCGCAGTCTGCGAGTCACCGTCACCTTCGATACTCACGAATGCCACACCATCAGGACTTGCAATTCGACCGAGACGCATGCCGGAAGTCTATCGACCGCCGATCTGCGCACGTCGACGCCGTCCGATCCGTCGATCCTTCGCCGGTGTAATGTCTTGCTGGAGTTCCATATTTCAAGAAAGCTGTTTCACATAGTGAGAACGGAGCAAGCGGTGAGCACCACCGAGCAGTTGGCCGACCTCGGCGAGACACGACGTTGGTTCATGCTCGTACTCGGAATGCTTGCGCAGACTGCAGGTGCCGTCTTCATCAACGGTGCCGCCTTTCTCATCCCGTCACTGCACGACGACCGGGGACTGAGTCTGGCGGCAGCAGGCTTCGTCGTCGCCATGCCCACCGTCGGCATCATGCTGACGCTCATCGCATGGGGCGTGCTCGTCGACCGCATCGGTGAACGGCTCGTTCTGGTGATCGGTCTCGGGCTCACCTCGGTCGCGAGTGTCGCCGCGGTGATCTCCACATCCGTTCCGGTCCTGGCCGTCTTTCTGCTGATCGGCGGTATGGCAGCCGCCAGTGCGAACAGCGCGAGCGGACGAGTCGTGGTGGGTTGGTTTCCGCCGCATCGCCGAGGGCTCGCGATGGGAATCAGGCAGATGTCGGTTCCGTTGGGCGTTGCCGTTGCCGCACTGAGCATTCCGCCCATCGCCCGAGATCACGGCGTCGGAACGGCTCTGCTCGTACCCGCCGCGGTGTGTGCGGCAGCCGCACTCCTGTGTCTGGCGGTCGTCGACCCCCCGCGCCCGAACCGGGTCGACGCCGCGGCGCAGGGGTTGCTCGACAATCCGTACCGCGGCAGTAGGCAACTGTGGCGAATCCACGCCACGTCGATCCTGTTGGTTGTGCCGCAGTACGTGGTGTGGACGTTCGCGCTCGTCTGGCTGATGACCGACCGAGGTTGGACCGCCGCGGCGGCAGGAATCCTGGTCACGGTGACCCAGATTCTCGGCGCGCTCGGCCGGATGAGCGTGGGTGCCCTGTCCGATCGCGTCGGCAGCCGCATGAAGCCCCTTCGTTGGGTCGCCGTGACAGCTGCAGCCAGCATGATCGGACTTGCCGTCACCGACTGGTACGACTCCCCTGCTGCGATCGTCTTCCTCGTCGTCGCGTCCATTGCCACCGTTGCCCCGAACGGTCTCGCGTTCACCGCTGTCGCCGAGATTTCCGGACCGTATTGGAGCGGACGTGCCCTCGGGGTACAGAACACGAGTCAGTACGTCTTCGCCTCGGCTGTGCCGCCGGTGTTCGGGGCGATCGCGGCGATCAGTTTCCCGATCGCATTCCTGGTGTCTGCACTGTTCCCTGCACTGTCCGTGCCGATCGTCCCCGACGACCCACGTCCCGATCATCCCGACGAGAAGTCCGCCGGCACCGGCTGATCCAGCACTGCGGGTATGGCCGAATACACGAAATGCCACGGTGGGCCGACAGCCCTACCGTGGCATTTCGTTCTGGTGGAGTTACAGGCGAGCGGCGATTCGTGCGCCGACCTCTTTCGTCGACGCGATGGTGGTTCCACGCTCTGCGAGGTCCTCTGCGACGGCCGCCTCGACCCGTGCAGCGTTCGCGTCGTCGCCCAGATGTGCCAGTAGCAGTGACACCGACAGAATCGCGGCCGTCGGGTCCGCCTTCTGCTGACCGGCGATATCCGGTGCGCTGCCGTGAACCGGCTCGAACATACTGGGGTTCGCGCCGGTGGCGTCGATGTTTCCACTTGCAGCCAAACCGATTCCGCCGGTGACTGCAGCCGAGAGGTCGGTCACGATGTCGCCGAACAGATTGTCGGTGACGATCACGTCGAATCGGCCGGGGTCGGTGACGAGGTGAATCATCGCGGCGTCGATGTGCTGATACGCGACCTCGACGTCCGGGAATTCTGCCGACACTGCCTCGACCGTACGGGCCCACAGGCTGCCCGCGAAGGTCAACACGTTGGTCTTGTGCAACAACGTCAGATGCTTCCTGCGGCCGAGGGCTCGCTCGAAACCGTTGCGCACTACGCGTTCCACGCCGTAGCGAGTGTTGACGCTGACCTCGGTGGCCACCTCGTGCGGTGTACCGACGCGCAGTGCTCCGCCGTTGCCGGTATACGGACCCTCGGTGCCTTCGCGGACGACGACGACGTCGATCTGCTTGTCACCGGCCAACGGGCCGACCACGCCGGGGTACAACTTGGCCGGCCGCAGATTGATGTGGTGATCGAGCGCGAATCGAGCGCGCAGCAGCAGCCCGCGTTCGAGCACACCACTGGGTACCGACGGGTCTCCGATGGCTCCCAACAGGATTGCGTCGTGCTCCCGCAGTTCTGCCAACACCGAGTCCGGCAGCAACTCCCCGGTGGTGTTGTAACGACGCGCACCCAGGTCGTATTCGGTCTTCTCGGTACCGGGCGCGACCACGTCGAGCACGGCTAGCGCCTCGGCAACGACCTCGGGCCCGATTCCGTCCCCGGCGATGACGGCCAGCTTCATCTCACTCCTCGTGATTCTTGGACTTCGTTCGATCGACTGCGAGCGATGCTCAGGACAGGTCGACCAGTTCGATGGTGGAGGCGCCGACCGCGCCGGCGATGCTCGCGCTCAATTCCTCCGGAACGTCCTTGTCGACGCGCAGCAGAATCGTTGCACCGTCGCCCTCGGAGTCCTGGCTCAATGCCGCGGCCTGGATGTCGATGCCGGCATCACCGAGCAGCGTGCCGATCCGGCCGAGACTGCCGGGCTGATCCGCGTAGTTGACGATGAGGTTCTTGCCCTCGGCACGGAGGTCGAAGTTGCGACCGTTGATGTTGACGATCTTCTCGACCTGCGTGGGCCCGGTCAGAGTGCCCGCCACGTTGAGTACCGAACCATCGCCGTAGACGGCGCGGATGTCGACCACGCTGCGGTGGTTCTCGCTCTCGGATGCAGTGGTGACCTCGGCAGTGACACCTCGCTCCTCCGCGAGAGACGGCGCGTTGACGAATGTCACCGCGTCGTCGATGACGGCGGAGAACAGACCCCGCAACGCCGAGAGCTTGAGGATCTCGACGTCCTCGGCAGCGAGTTCGCCGCGTACGTCGACCGACAGCGACGTGGGAAGTTCGGTGGACAGAGCGCCGAGAAGCACGCCCTGCTTGCGCACGATCTCGAGCCACGGCGATACCTCTTCGCCCACGGCGCCACCCTTGACGTTGACCGCGTCGGGCACGAATTCCCCTGCGAGAGCGAGCAACACGGACTTGGCCACATCGGTGCCCGCGCGGTCCTGGGCCTCGGTGGTCGACGCGCCGAGGTGCGGTGTGACGACAACCTGGGGCAGCTCGAAAAGGGGGCTGTCGGTGCACGGCTCGGAGGCGTAGACGTCTATTCCGGCGGCGAAGACATGGCCACTGGTGATGGCGTCGGCCAGGGCCTGCTCGTCCACCAGGCCACCACGAGCGGCGTTGACGACGATGACGCCCGGCTTGGTCTTGGCCAAGGCTTCCTTGCCGATGATTCCCTTGGTCTCCGGGGTCTTCGGCAGATGAACGGAGAACATGTCGGCGCGCTCGAGGAGCTCGTCCAGACTCACCAATTCGATGCCGAGCTGGGCGGCCCGCGCAGCCGAGACGTAGGGGTCGTAGGCGATGATGTGGGTCTCGAATGCGGCGAGACGCTGCGCGAACAGCTGACCGATGCGGCCCAGTCCGACGACGCCGACCGTCTTGCCGAAGATCTCCACACCGTTGAACTTGCTGCGCTTCCACTCGTGCTGACGCAGCGTGGCATCGGCCGCGGGGATCTGGCGCGCGGCCGACAGCAGCAGCGTCACCGCATGCTCGGCGGCGGTGTGAATGTTGGAGGTCGGTGCGTTGACGACGAGAACACCGCGCTCGGTGGCTGCGGGAACGTCGACGTTGTCCAGGCCGACTCCGGCCCTGGCCACGATCTTGAGATTGGTCCCGGCAGCGAGCACCTCGGCGTCGACCGTGGTCGCGGAACGGACGAGGATCGCGTCGGCCTCGGGAACCGCGGCGAGCAGGGCGGGACGATCCGGGCCGTCGACCCAACGGACCTCGACGCCGTCGCCCAGTGCCTCGACGGTGGACTGCGCAAGTTTGTCGGCGATCAGAACGACAGGACGGCCTGGCTGGCTCACGTGAAGAACTCCCTAAGTCGGTTCGAGACTGTTGACGGTGAATATTCGGAGCAGATGCAGCAGAAGCAGTTTAGTTGTCGGCGACGTCGAGCTGCGACGCCACCGTCGGGCACGCACCGAAGGGCACCGCCACCTATGTAGCGGTGCCCTTCGATCAAATTGCGCGCGTACGTGATTCGACGAGAATCATGCCGTTTCGGTGATCGGGCGATCGACCCAGCTCATCAAGTCGCGCAATTTCTTGCCGGTGACCTCGATGGGGTGCTCGGCGTTGGCCTTGCGCAGGCCTTCGAGCTCGGTGTTGCCGTTCTCGACGTTGGCGACCAGACGACGGGTGAATTCACCCGACTGGATGTCGGCCAGAATGGCCTTCATGCGCTCCTTGGTACCGGCGTCGATGACGCGAGGTCCCGAAAGGTAGCCACCGAACTCCGCGGTGTCGGACACCGAGTAGTTCATGCGAGCGATGCCGCCCTCGTACATGAGATCGACGATCAGCTTGAGCTCGTGCAGCACCTCGAAGTACGCCATCTCGGGGGCGTAGCCGGCCTCGACCATGACCTCGAAGCCCGTCTTGACGAGCTCCTCGGTGCCGCCGCACAGCACGGCCTGCTCACCGAACAGGTCGGTCTCGGTCTCTTCCTTGAACGTGGTCTTGATGACGCCTGCGCGGGTGCCGCCGATGCCCTTGGCCCACGACAGTGCGAGCGCCTGGCCCTCGCCCTTGGGGTCCTGGTCGATGGCGATGAGGGCGGGAACGCCCTTGCCGTCGACGAACTGGCGACGCACGAGGTGGCCGGGGCCCTTGGGTGCGACCATGCCGACGGTGACGAACTCCGGAGCCTCGATCAGGTCGAAGTGGATGTTGAGGCCGTGGCCGAAGAACAGCGCGTCGCCGTCCTTCAGGTTGGGCTCGATCTCCTCGGAGAAGATCTTGGCCTGAGCGGTGTCGGGTGCGAGCACCATGATCACGTCGGCCCATTCGGACACCTCTGCGGGCGTGCCCACCTTCAGGCCCTGCTCCTCCGCCTTGGCGCGGGACTTCGAGCCTGCCGCCAGGCCGATGCGTACATCGACGCCGGAGTCGCGCAGGCTCAGCGAGTGCGCGTGGCCCTGGCTTCCGTAGCCGATCACAGCGACCTTGCGGCCCTGGATGATCGACAAATCAGCATCGTCGTCGTAGAACATCTCGACTGCCACTGGTTGTTACCTTTCCTCTTGGGTTTTACGTCTGTTCGTCACCGGGGCCGCTATCGCGACGCAGTGATCGATTTCGGTCCACGTCCGACGGCAACGACTCCCGACTGAACTATTTCTCGAATTCCATAGGGGTCCAACATCTTCAGCAAGGCGTCGAGCTTCGAGCGGGTGCCCGTGGCCTCGACCGTGACTGCCTCGGGCGAGACGTCGATGACCTTGGCGCGGAAGAGATTCACCGTCTCGATGACCTCGCTCCGTACGCTGGCGTCGGCGCGGACCTTGATCAGGACCAACTCTCGAGCCACCGAAGAATCGTCGTCCTGCTCGACGATCTTGATGACATTGATGAGCTTGTTGAGCTGCTTGGTCACCTGCTCGAGCGGGAACTCGTCGACGGTCACCACGATCGTCATGCGCGAGATATCGGGAATCTCCGTGCCGCCGACGGCGAGCGAGGAGATGTTGAAGCCGCGGCGCGAGAACAACGCAGCGACGCGGGCCAGCACACCTGGCTTGTCCTCGACGAGAACGCTGAGGGTATGGCTCGTGCTCACAGGTCGGTGCCTTTCACGTCGTTGTTCTGCGGGTGCGGCGCCTGCTCGCGTTCCATTGCCTCGTCGATTCCGGGCTCGTTGCCCACGATCTCGTCCTCGTCGAACAGCGGACGAATCCCGCGTGCGGCCATGATCTCGTCGTTTCCGGTACCGGCTGCCACCATCGGCCACACCTGCGCGTCGGCACCGACGATGAAGTCGATGACGACAGGCCGATCGTTGATCGCTCGTGCCTGAGCGATCACCGCATCGACGTCCTCTTCACGTTCGCATCGCAATCCGACACAGCCCAGCGCCTCGGCCAGCTTGACGAAGTCCGGGATCCGGACGGCACCGTGGGTACCGAGGTTGGTGTTCGAGTAGCGCTCTTCGTAGAACAGGGTCTGCCACTGTCGAACCATGCCCAGGTTGCCGTTGTTGATGAGCGCAACCTTGATCGGGATACCCTCCACCGCGCAGGTGGCGAGTTCCTGATTGGTCATCTGGAAGCAGCCGTCGCCGTCGATGGCCCACACCTCGGCATCGGGAAGGCCCCTCTTGGCACCCATCGCGGCCGGAACCGCGTACCCCATCGTGCCGAGGCCGCCCGAGTTGAGCCAGGTACGCGGCTTCTCGTAGTTGATGAACTGCGCGGCCCACATCTGGTGCTGACCGACGCCGGCGCAGTAGATCGCGTCGGGTCCGGCGAACTTGCCGACCGAGGAGATGACGAACTCCGGCGACATGGAACCGTCGGCCGGCCGGTCGTAGCTCAGTGGGTAGGTCTTGCGGATGCCGTTCAGGTAGACCCACCACTGCTCGAGGTTCAGCGTGGTTCCGGTCGCCCGGTCCGCCCGAAGCGCCTCGATGAGCTCGGTGATGACCTCACGGCAGTCGCCGACGATCGGCACGTCCGCGTAGCGGTTCTTCCCGATCTCGGCCGGGTCGATGTCGGCGTGGATGACCTTGGCGTTCGGCGCGAACGTCGAGAGTTGGCCGGTGACGCGGTCGTCGAACCGGGCACCGAGCGTGATCAGCAGATCACTGCGCTGCAGCGCAGCCACGGCGGCAACGGTGCCGTGCATACCCGGCATTCCGAGGTTCAGATCGTGCGAGTCGGGGAACGCGCCGCGGGCCATCAGGGTGGTGACGACCGGAATGCCCGTCAGTTCGGCCAGCTCGAGCAGTTCCGCAGAGGCGTCGGCCTTGATGACGCCGCCGCCGACGTACAGCACCGGTTGCGTGGCGTCGGCGATGTAGCGGGCTGCTTCACGGACCTGCTTGCCGTGTGGCTTGGTGACCGGGCGGTACCCGGGCAGCCGCATCTCCGGCGGCCAGGAGAACGTGGTCGGTGCCTGCAGAACATCCTTCGGGATGTCGACGAGCACGGCACCGGGGCGACCCGAGGCAGCGATGTAGAACGCCTCGGCCATGATGCGCGGAATGTCGGCACCATCGGTGATGAGGAAGTTGTGCTTGGTGATGGGCATCGTGATGCCGGAGATGTCGGCTTCCTGGAAGCCGTCGGTCCCGATGAGGCTGCGGGCGACCTGACCGGTGATCGCGACGACGGGAACCGAATCCATCTGGGCGTCGGCAAGCGGGGTCACGAGATTGGTCGCGCCGGGGCCGGACGTCGCCATGCACACGCCGACCTTGCCGGTCGCCTGGGCGTAGCCGGTCGCGGCGTGGCCGGCACCCTGCTCGTGGCGCACCAGAATGTGGCGCACCTTCTCCGAGTCGAAGAGCGGGTCGTAGACCGGCAGAACAGCGCCACCGGGAATGCCGAATACGGTGTCGACGTCGAGTTCTTCGAGGGCTCGAACGACCGACTGCGCGCCGGTGACCTTCTCGGGCGCGACGTGACGTCGCGATCCGTTGGTCGCCGCTTCTGCGGACGGGCTGCTGGTCGACGGGCTTGCGGCCGGCCCCGACTTACGAGTCGTGGGCCCCGGGCGTGCAGTTGGTGCGCTCACTGATTGCATCCTCAGGAAAGTGAAAGTGCTGGGCGATCTCTGGGCAAGAAAAAACCCCCGTCAGCGGATGCTGTACGAGGGTGGCGCGTCGATGCGAGTTTGAACAACCGGCTCAGGCGTTGACGCGCCGGCCGATTACGAGTATCCAATTCCGCTTCACGCGCTCGACGGTAGGCGCGCGCACAGGGAAGAGTCAAACTCGTCACGACGCAATCCCATTATGTGAGATCGCGTAGATGCAATGCGAAGATGAATGGGTGTCGTCTCCGCAGCAGTCCGAACCACCTCGGCCATCATCCCACACTGGCCCCGAGTCACCGAACGGTGCCGAGGGAGCGCCACCACCGAGCGGGCAGGTCATTCGAGTCCCGCGCCTCGCGCTCCTCGGCGTGGGACTACTGCTGTTCGGTACGGGGCTGACAGCCGCCAGCTGGCCTGTTGCGATGGGATGGCTGCTGATCCTGCCGGTCGTCGCATGCATCTGGGTCTTTCGAGTGCGCACTGTCGTCACTCCCGAGGCCATCACGGCTCGACGGTTCGTGGGTTCGGATGTGATCGCGTGGGAGTCGGTGACGGGTCTGCACTTTCCGGATCGCCGGTGGGCACGGGTGGTCCTGACCGACAAGAGCGAGAAGTCGCTGCCCCTGGTGCGGTTCGATCTACTCCCCCAACTCGCTGCGGCCAGCGGGGGCCGCATCACCGACCCCTACGCCGCTGCGGCGGCGGCAGAGGAAGCCGCCCGAGCGGAAGCCGACGACCTCGAGGCGGACCAGCTCGGTCGCGAGGACAACGGCCTCGGGAACGACGGCGAGCAGGCACCGAAGGAGCAGTAGTCGCCGGCGAGTAATCTCGTCGACGCGAGAAACCGCTGCCACGAACGAGGATTACGCACATGCCGCCGCTACGCTCACGGGTCACCACAGTCGGACGCAACGCCGCGGGCGCACGCTCGCTGTGGCGCGCCACCGGAATGACCGACTCGGATTTCGGTAAACCAATCGTCGCCATCGCGAATTCGTACACCCAGTTCGTACCGGGCCACGTGCACCTGAAGAACGTCGGCGAGATCGTCGCCGACGCCGTCCGCGCGGCCGGTGGAGTGCCTCGTGAGTTCCACACCATCGCCGTCGACGACGGCATCGCCATGGGCCACGGCGGCATGCTGTACTCGCTGCCCAGCCGCGAGATCATCGCCGATTCCGTCGAGTACATGGCCAACGCCCATACCGCCGACGCGTTGGTGTGCATCTCGAACTGCGACAAGATCACTCCTGGCATGCTGAACGCCGCGATGCGCCTGAACATCCCGGCGGTCTTCGTTTCGGGCGGGCCGATGGAGGCGGGCAAAGCCGTCGTCGTCGGCGGCGTCGCCCAGGCACCGACCGACCTGATCACCGCAATTTCCGCCAGCGCCAACGACGCCGTGTCCGAGGAAGGCCTCGACGAGGTCGAGCGCAGCGCGTGCCCCACGTGCGGATCGTGCTCGGGGATGTTCACCGCCAACTCGATGAACTGTCTCACCGAAGCGCTCGGCCTGGCATTGCCCGGCAACGGCTCCACTCTGGCCACCCACGAGGCCCGACGCGCACTGTTCACGCGCGCCGGCACCACCATCGTCGACGCGGCTCTGAAGTACTACCGGGACGAGGACGAGTCGGTACTTCCCCGCAACATCGCCACCCCCGCGGCCTTCCGCAACGCGATGGCACTGGACGTGGCGATGGGCGGATCCACCAACACGGTGCTGCACACCCTCGCCGCCGCGCAGGAGGGCGAGGTCGACTTCGACCTCGACACCATCGACGCGATCAGCCGCAAGGTGCCGTGCCTGGCCAAGGTCTCTCCCAACTCCGACTACCACATGGAAGACGTGCACCGAGCGGGCGGAATTCCTGCACTGCTCGGAGAACTGCGGCGTGCGAATCTGCTCGAAACCGATGTCTCCACCGTCCATACCAAGAATTTCGACGAGTGGCTCGACACCTGGGACATCCGATCCGGGGCGGCGTCCGGGGAAGCGCTCGAGCTCTTCCACGCAGCTCCTGGCGGCGTCCGCACGGTCGAGCCGTTCTCGACGAGCAACCGCTGGTCCTCACTCGACACCGATGCCGCCGGCGGCTGCATCCGCGATCTCGAACACGCCTACACCGTCGAAGGTGGTCTGGTGGTGCTGCGCGGCAACATCGCCCTCGACGGCGCAATTCTCAAGACCGCAGGCATCGACGAGGATCTGTTCTCGTTCCAGGGCCCGGCCCTGGTCGTCGAATCTCAGGAAGAAGCCGTCTCGGCCATCCTGCAGAAGAAGATCCAACCCGGCGACGTGCTGGTCGTGCGCTACGAAGGACCCAAGGGCGGACCGGGAATGCAGGAGATGCTGCATCCGACGGCGTTTCTCAAGGGTGCCGGCCTCGGCAAGGTCTGCGCGCTGATCACCGACGGACGGTTCTCCGGCGGCACCTCGGGCCTGTCGATCGGTCACATTTCTCCCGAGGCCGCGGCCGGTGGAGTCATCGGACTCGTCGAGAACGGTGATCAGGTGCGGATCGATGTCGCCACCCGCACCCTCGAGATCCTCGTCGATGACGAGACCCTCGAGACGCGCCGCGCGAAGATGAACGCGTCCGAGCGACCCTGGCAGCCGGTCGACCGCCAGCGCACGGTCACCACCGCCCTGCGCGCGTATGCGGCACTGGCGACGTCGGCGGACAAGGGTGCCGTCCGATACGTCCCCTGACCACGTGAGCGGAACCTCGTAGCCTGCTACGAGGTTCCGCTCACATGGTCGGATGCGGGTGGAGTCAGCGGACGACGGGGTTGGCCCCGTTCAGGAAGATCCAGATGCACACGCCAGCAGCGATTCCGACGACGAGCGCGAGGAACGAACCGATCCGCGGACGGGTGGCCCACCCACGTCGGCCGTCGAATGCGATGCGCCCCGGTCCGGTGAGGATGATCGCGGCTGCGGCGAAGCCGAGAACTGTCTCGTACTCGACGCCGCCGGTACCGGAAAACTGCAATCCGGGCTCGACGGCCTGCTTGAAGCACCAGGCGTTGATGATCGTGGCCAACACGGCGGCACCTGCAAGTGGCGTAGCCAGACCCAGGATGAGCAGCGCTCCACCGAGAGTTTCGCCGGCCGCAGCTGCGATCGCAAGGATTTCCGAGTAGCGGAATCCCGAACTCTCGAGCAGACCCTGGAATCCGTCGAGGCCGGGGCCGTCCCACAGTCCGACGAGTTTCTGCAGTCCATGACCGAGAAACACCGCGCCGATGGTCACGCGAAGTACGAACAGACCGAGGTCGGTGCTGCCGCGTTTCGCGGGAACTTCGACGGTCTCGGTACGAATCTCGGGCTCGGCGGTAGCGGCCGCAGGCGTTGCCGCGGCGCTGGTGCCGAGGTACTCGGTGGATCGATCGGAATACGCACTCGACGACGTGTTGTCCGACGCCGACGGGCGATCGGTCGACGAATCGGCGAAGGCCGACGGCCGGTAGGTCTGCATCTTCTCGGTCGGCTGCGAATCGGACAAGCGGGCATCGGACGAGCGGGCATCGGACGAGCGGGCATCGGACGAGCGCGCGTCGGACGAGGACGACTGGGGAAAGTCGAGTTCGTCGTCGGTTCGCGGTAGTCGGTCCGAGCGCTGAGCGCCGAACGCCGTGGTCGGCGCACCCGAGGCATCGGTGCGGTCGGACGCCGAAGTCTCGGAGGTGGAGCGCGAGGGTGGAATCTTCTCCGTGGGATTGTCGTACGGGCTCTCGGCCGGTTCGTACGACGGATCCGGCCGGTTGGGGTCGCGCGGTGTATCGGTCACCTCTCCACAGTAGAGCCGATGTGCGCTCCTCACCGACGTTGCCGCTCGCAGCCGCGTGGCGAGTCTTCCCCGACGTTCCGTACCGTTCGAAGCATGAAGCCGGTCGGAGCGCCACCTCGAAGTGCCACTACCGCTGTTCTCGCACTCTCGATGACGGCCGCATTACTTGCCGGATGCGCCCGCTTCGACGACTCGAATTCGTCACCGTTCACCCCTGCACCCGAGGTCGGTGCCGCCGAGTTGCAACCCACGACCCCCAGCGAGACACCGCCTCCGTCGGATCCGAATGCACCACCCCCGCCGTCGGGCCCCTGCGTCGATCCGGACCCGTCGGTCATCGCGACATGTCTCGATGTCACCGGCGGCCTCGTCGCGCTGCCCGACGGACAGAGCACGCTCGTCGCCGAGCGCCGAACCGGACGCATCATGGAGGTCGCGGCCGGGACCACGCCGGTCGAATTCGCCCGCATCGACGTGGACGGCAGCGGCAACGGAGGCCTTCTCGACATTGCGCTCTCTCCGACGTACGCCGAGGACAGACTGCTCTACGCGCTCATCACCACGACTTCGGACACCAGCGTGGTTCGGCTCGCACCGGGCGACGTGCCCAAGAACATCTTGACCGGCCTTCCCCGCGGCGCGACAGGCAATCGCGGGTCGATCGACTTCTACACACCGACCGAATTGCTCGTACTCACCGGTGACAACGGGGACCCGGCCGCGGCCGCGAGCCCGGACTCGTTGTCCGGAAAATTGTTACGGGTGACGTCGTTGTCACCGACGGCCGATCCCCCGCGTCCGCAGATTGCACTGAGCGGTATCGGGACCGCAGGTGATGTGTGCACCGACGGCACCGGGAACATCTACGTCACCGACCGCACCGCCATCGAGGACCGCCTGCAGCGCATCGACAAGCTGGGTGCAGTGTTCTCGCCGGTATGGACGTGGCCCGACCGCCCCGGCGTCGCCGGATGCGCAGCAGGCAACGGCGGAGTGGCGGTGGCCCTGACGAACGCGAAAGCTGTTGCTGCGTTGAGTACAGACACCGACACCGGGGCCGTCTCGGCCGAACCGACGCTGCTCGTTCAGGACCGGTACGGCCAATTGAACGGTGCGACGAGCTCGGCCGATGGACAGATCCTGGTGGGTACCGTCAACAAGAACGGACCGACCGCCGGCCCCACCGACGACCGCGTGGTCCGCGTGCCGTTCCCGGGCGGCGGCGGAGGCGGCGTCGACTAGAACGAGAAAAACGACTGTGGCCGAGCGCATGAAGCGCTCGGCCACGGTCGATCACCGCCACGATCAGGGTTGGCCGCACGCCTCGAGTACGAGCTCTTTCACGCGGGCCGCGTCGGCTTGGCCACGGGTGGCCTTCATCACCGCGCCGACGATGGCACCGGCAGCCTGAACCTTGCCGCTGCGGATCTTCTCCACCACACCGGGATTGGCAGCGAGCGCCTCGTCGACGGCGGCCTGCAGCTTGGTGTCGTCTCGCTCCAACACGAGATTACGATCCGCCATCACCTGGGCCGGCTCGCCTTCGCCGGCCAGCACCCCGTCGACGACCTGGCGGGCACCGTTGTTGTTGAGCTTGCCGTCGGAGACCAATGCCGCGACCTCCGCCACCTGCGCCGGGGTGATCGACAAATCGGTCAGCTCGACTCCGGCCACGTTGGCTTGCTGGGACAGGTACGACACCCACCACGACCGGGCGGCCTGTGGCGTCGCGCCCGCGTCCACCGTTGCCGAGACGAGCTCGAGCGCACCGGAGTTCACCAGGTCGCGCATTTCCTCGTCGGAGACACCCCAGTCCTTCTGAATCCGGCCACGTCGCAGCCACGGCAGCTCGGGCAGGGTCGATCGGAGCTCCTCGATCCACTCCGCATCGGGAGCGACGGGCGCGAGATCGGGCTCGGGGAAGTACCGATAGTCCTCCGCAGTCTCCTTCTTGCGCCCCGGGGTCGTGGTGCCATCCGATTCCTGGAAGTGCCGAGTCTCCTGAATCACCTCACCGCCGGCTTCGAGAACCGCTGCCTGACGCCGCATTTCGTAGCGGACCGCTACCTCGACACTCTTGAGAGAGTTGACGTTCTTGGTTTCCGTTCGGGTACCGAATTCCGTAGCCGTCTTCTTCATCAGTGACACGTTGGCGTCACAGCGCAGCGAACCCTGATCCATCCGTACATCGGATACGTTGAGCGACTTCAGGAGATCTCGAAGTGCGGTGACGTAGGCGCGCGCGACTTCGGGCGCACGAGCTCCCGTGCCCGTGATCGTCTTCGTCACGATTTCTACCAACGGCACCCCGGCACGGTTGTAATCGAGCAGCGAATGCGACGCCCCCTCGATTCGACCGGTCGCCCCACCGACGTGCGTCGACTTACCGGTGTCCTCTTCCATGTGAGCGCGCTCGATCTCGACGCGGAACGTGCTGCCGTCGTCGAGCAGAACATCGAGGTATCCCTCGGTGGCGATGGGCTCGTCGTACTGCGAAATCTGATAGTTCTTCGGCTGATCCGGGTAGAAGTAGTTCTTACGAGCGAACCGACCCCAGGGAGTGATCGAGCAATTGAGCGCCAGTCCGATCCGAATCGCAGATTCCACTGCGGCGGAATTCACCACCGGAAGCGCGCCGGGAAGACTCAGGCACACCGGGCACACCTGGGTATTGGGCTCGGCCCCGAACTCGGTGGGGCAGCCGCAGAACATCTTGGTCGCCGTACCCAGCTCCACGTGGACCTCCATGCCCAACACGGGGTCGAAGGTGGCGAGCACCTCGTCGTAATCGATCAGATCGACGGTTGCAGCAGTCATGGTCGGTAGTTTATGCATTGCAGTCCGCACGCGACCAACCACGTGCACCTCGTCACCGTGGACGGTGACGGGCAGGTTCAGCCGAAGAACGCAGCGGCGTCGTCGTATCGGGTCTGCGGCACCCGCTTGAGCTGCTTGGTCGCCTCGGCCAAGGACACCAAACCGATCTCGGTGCCTCGAAGAGAGACCATCTTGCCGAAGTTGCCGGCGTGAGCAGCGTCGGTCGCGTTGACACCGAATCGCGTCGCGAGCACACGGTCGTAAGGCGTAGGGGTGCCGCCGCGCTGAACGTGTCCCAGCACGGTGGTACGAACTTCCTTGTTGATGCGGCGCTCGATCTCGACGCCGAGCTGGTGAGCTACCCCGGTGAACCGAACGTGACCGAACTCGTCGATGCCACCGTCGAGGAGTTCCATCGAGCCTTCCATCGGCTTCGCCCCCTCGGCGACGACGCAGATGAAGTGCGAGTCTCCGCGCTGAAAACGCTTGCGCACCAAGGTGCACACTTCTTCCACGTCGAACGGCTGCTCCGGAATGAGCGTCATGTGCGATCCCGACGCCAACCCGGCGTGCAGAGCTATCCACCCTGCGTGTCGACCCATCACCTCGACCAGCATCACTCGCTGATGGGATTCTGCAGTGCTGTGCAGACGGTCGATCGCGTCGGTAGCAATGGTCAGTGCGGTGTCGAAGCCGAATGTGACGTCGGTGCAATCGATGTCGTTGTCGATGGTCTTAGGGACACCCACTACGGGCACGCCCTCTTCCGACAACCAGGCGGCAGCAGTCAGGGTCCCTTCGCCGCCGATGGGAATCAACACGTCGATGCCGTTGTCCTCGAGGGTCTGCTTCACCCGATCGAGCCCGGCGCGCAACACATCAGGGTTGGTACGGGCGGTCCCGAGCATCGTGCCGCCCTTGGTGAGCAGACGATCGTTGCGGTCATCGTTGCGCAGCTGCACCCGACGATCCTCGAGGAGGCCGCGCCAACCGTCCAGGAAACCGACAACCGAAGAGCCGTAGCGTGCGTCGGCGGTACGTACGACCGCACGGATCACCGCATTGAGCCCTGGGCAATCGCCGCCTCCGGTCAGAACTCCGATGCGCATCGATTCTCGCCTCTCTGCTGACGGATCCGTGAGGTGGACCCGTTGACGGTCGTCAGCCTAATGGGGTGTGGTGTGTCGCGCGCGTGGAGTACCGCCCGCGCTCACTTGGGCGTGACGACGCCGCTCTCGTAGGCCAGCACCACAGCCTGTGCACGGTCGCGCAGCCCGAGCTTGGCCAGGACTTTGCCGACATGAGTTTTGACGGTCTGTTCGGCCAGGAAGAGCGCGCCCGCGATCTCGGAGTTGGACATGCCGGTGGCAATGAGTTCGAGCACCTCACGTTCACGGGGAGTCAGCTCGCTCAGACGCGGCGAGGTCCGGCGGCGCGCTCCGCGCCGGGCGGTGACGTCCGCGATCAGTCGTCTGGTCACCGACGGTGCCAGCAAGGCCTCGCCTGCGGCGACGACACGCACACCTCGAATCAGTTCCTCGGCCGGTGCATCCTTGAGCAAAAAACCGCTCGCCCCCAGAGCCAGGGCCTCGTAGACGTAGTCGTCGATATCGAATGTCGTCAACATCAGAATGCGCACCGGCGACGGAAGAGACGCAGACAGGATGGCGCGAGCAGCATCGAGACCGTTCATCTCGGGCATCCGGACGTCCATCAGCACCACGTCGGGCAGCAGCCGCGCGACCTCGCTGACCGTGGTCCTGCCGTTGTCGGCGTCTCCGACGACCGAGATGTCTGCCTGAGCACCGAGAAGCGCACCGAATCCCTGCCGCACCATCGCTTGGTCGTCGGCGATGAACACCGTGGTAGCCACGCGCGACAGCCTAGGCGAGATCGTTCCGAACAACCGGTGCCGTCGAACTCGGCATGCCGTTCGGAACGTGCACCGCAACCTCGAATCCGCCGTCGGGCAGAGCCGCGGCATGCAACCAGCCCTGCGCCGCGCGGGCCCTATCACGCATACCCGCTATCCCGTGCCCACCCGTATCGGCTCCAGCGGCCCGTCCGACACTCGCGCTCGGTGCCGGAGCATTGACCACGGTCATGACAACCGTGCTCGGCCCCACCGCGATATCGACGGTCACCACGGCGTCGGGGGCGTGCCGGGCAGCATTGGACAAGGACTCCTGCAGAATCCTGTACAATGCCAAACCTGTTGTGTCGGCGATGGATTCGACCTGCCCGGTGACAGTCCACCGCACATCCATGCCGGCCTTGCGGCTCGAAAGCAGGGTTCGTTCGAGATCGAGCGCATTCGGTGCCGGAGCATCCTGCCACTGCTGCCCGTCGCTGCGGAGCACCCCCAGCATTCCCCGGATCTCGTTGAGCGCTTCCCGTGCGGTGGCAGCAATAGACTCGAATTCTCCTGCTGCAGAATCGGATACGTCATCGAGTCGATATTGGGCACTCTGCGCCTGCACGACGACCATCGACATATGATGCGCGACGACGTCGTGCAGATCGCGGGCGATCTTCGCCTTCTCCTCGAGAACCGTGCGCTTGGTGCGCTCGAGTTCGCTGACTTCCTCCTGATGGGCAAGTTGCCTGCGAGAAAGGACGAGCCAGCGGATCAACAGTCCGAACACGACGACCGCCGTGAGACCGACCGACCAACCGACTCCGTCCGAGCCCGGCATGTACGCGAAGAACACCAGCATGCTCGCCAACCAGGCCAACAGCAGTACCGATGGCGGAGATCGCAGCGCGACGGCGAACAGCAATGCCAACAGCACGAGGATGTGGACCACCTGCCACGGATAGTGGTAGTCCGGCGTGCGATCGAACGCCAGAGGAATCACCAGCGCGGACAGCGCCGACACCGCCCACCCCAGTGCGGGATTGACTCGAATCAGCACGAACGGGAAGGCCGCAAGTGCACCGACGATGGGCATCAACGGTACCGACACCTGATGGGTGATCGGCAGTGTCGGCCAGGCGATCGAGTACAACACCGCACCGACGACCACGATCGACACGTCGACCGTGCGCACGCCGGCAATTCGAGTCGGTACCCGAACCCTCGCCGCTGAGGGCTTCACTTCTCCTGATCTGTTCTTGCGCACCAACCGAGCCTAGGCAGTACGAGCCGATGAGCACGTCATACCTGAGTATCAGTTCCGCCCGCACCTGCAGTATCACGCCGGTCTCCAACCGACACCGTCCGGAGCTGCGGAACTATACCTCGGCGTGATGCTCGTCGGGCACGTCGCTTCTTAGCGTCGAAAGCCATGAACAGGAACACTTCTCGCATCGTGATGTGCATCGCCGCGGCCACGGTAGCGGTGACTGCAACCACCGGGGCCGCGTCGTACTCGCCCACCGCCCCTCTTACGCGAGCCCCTCATACGCAAGCCCCTCACACGCAAGCCCCCGTCGCCGTGGCGGTGCACGCGCTCGTCACCCGATCGGCAGACGCAGCGACCCGCGCGATCCCCGCCGATTTCGCCTCGGTGATGGGCTACCGACCGATGACGACGGGGGACATGGCCGAAAATCCCCACGGGGACTGCTCCTCACCCGTGCCGCTGCCGTCGGAGTTCGAAGCCGCCTGCAAACAACACGATCTGGGCTACGACCTCATTCGGTACGCCGCCAGGACAGGCAACGCCGTGGACCCGCAGTGGCGCCGAGCCATCGATGGCCAACTGGAACGGCGGATGCACGCCGCCTGCACCGAGCGACGCGAGGATGGGCCGCGAAGGGCATGCGAGGCCGCCGCATCGGTGGCCGCAGCGGCGGTGGACATGAATTCGTGGAGGCAGTCGTTCGGCGCACCGGTGGCCGAACCCGCACTGCCGATCGCGCTGGGCGGAGCAGTGTTTGCCGTCATGATGCTGTCGATTTCTCTGACGGTTCGATACCTGCGCCGCCCACGAGTCACCGTCGCCGGCATCGGCGAACTCGCATGATCGCCTCCGTGACCGGGTCGTCGGGACGAGTCGGCACTGCCCGGGGCGTTGGTGCACATCCGAGGTCGACGGGCATCCGGCTACCCCGAATCGAGACCACCCTCGCGCTCACTGTTGCAGTGTCGATCGCGTCGGCACCGGGACTGCTCCCCCGTCCTGCTGCCACACAGGCACTGCTGACCGGCACAACGATGGCGATCGCGCTCGCCGTAGCGTGGTCTGCTCGGCGTGCACTGGGCCCGCGGCAACCCGCTCGGTCCGCGGCGCGGGCCTGGGCGGCAAGCATGGGTACATGCATCTCGATCGGCGCGATGTACTGGAATCTTCTGTGGCAGAACCGCTTACGAACAGTGATGGAAGCTCCAGAAGTGGACTGGCACTACGCAGTCGACGTCGTCGGTGGCGCAACGTGCGTTGCCCTCGTCCTCTGGGGAATCGGTCGCGCTACCCGGCGAACGGCCACTGCGCTCGGCGGTGTGCGATCGATCATCGTGATCGCGGTAGTGGGTGTGCTGACGTATGCCGTCGCCGTGCCCGCGCTCCGGTCGGCTGTGTCCGCTTCCTTCGCAGCCTCGAACTCAACACTGGACGAGACGGTCACCGCTCCGAACACGACGACGAGATCGGGCGGTCTCGACTCGCTCGTTCCGTGGGGCACGCTGGGCAGAGAGGGGAGAAAGTTCGTGACCGGCGGCCTCCTCCCCACGACCGTGCGCACCTACGTCGGCCTCGACTCCGCACCCACACTCGATCGGCGCGTCGAATTGGCCGTCGCGGACATGGAACGCGCCGGCGCTTTCGATCGAAGGGTGGTGGTCGTCGCGATACCGACCGGATCGGGTTGGGTGGACGAGAACGCGATCACGGGTGCCGAAAGCAGATTCGGCGGTGATGTCGCGACCGTGGCGGTGCAGTACTCCGACAAACCGAGTTGGGCGACGTTCCTGTTCGCCGAGGAGGAGGCACGTCGATCGGCCGAGGCATTGGCCGACGCAGTCGCCGCCCGGGCAGCCACGAAATCGGCACCGCCGCAGATCGTGCTGTACGGCCAGAGTTTGGGGGCGGTGGCGGGAAGCGAAGCCTATGGGTCTCTTCGACAGACAGATCCCGGCGTGTGTGGAGCCGTGTGGGTAGGCCCACCCGCCGGAACCGTGAATACCGACGGCGCCACGGTTCTCGTCAATTCATCGGACCCTGTCGTCCGATGGTCGGTGAATCTCCTGTGGTCGGCTCCCGATTCGACGGCAACCCACCACGATGCGCCGACCCCTGTGTGGATACCGTTCGTCAGCTTCGTCCAGACGTCCGTCGATCTCGCGGCAGCACTCGACGTGAACGACGGACACGGCCATCGATATGGGACAGACCAGGGCACCAGCATGCCACTGTGCACATGAGAAGCAACCGAGGCGCGTGGTCAGCGGCAGCGAGCAGCGGGGGCAGCCAGATCTGCAGCCCCCGCCGATGGCACCTCGAACTACCTCAGGTCGCCGCGAGCGGCCTCGTACGCGGCACCGACGCGGTAGAGGCGTTCGTCCGCGAACGCCGGGGCCATGATCTGCAGTCCCACGGGCAGACCGTCCTCGGATGCGAGACCCGACGGCACCGACATCGCGCAATGACCCGCGAGATTCGTCGGCAGAGTGCACAGGTCGTTGAGGTACATCGCCATCGGATCGTTCACTTTGTCCCCCAACGGAAACGCCGTGGTGGGGGTCGTCGGCGACACCAGAACGTCGACCTTCTCGTAGGCAGCGTCGAAGTCGCGCGCGATGAGGGTGCGCACCTTCAGAGCCGAACCGTAGTAAGCGTCGTAGTACCCGGCCGAGAGCGCGTACGTGCCGATCATGATGCGCCGCTTGACTTCCGGTCCGAATCCCTGCGCGCGCGTGGTGGCCATGACCTGCTCGGCGCTGTGGCTCCCGTCGTCACCGGCACGCAGCCCATAGCGCATACCGTCGAATCGAGCCAGGTTGGACGACACCTCGGACGGCAGAATCAAGTAGTACGCAGCCAGCGCATGCACGAAATTGGGGCACGAGACCTCGACGACCTCGGCACCGAGTTCGGTGAGCGTCGCCACCGCGGCATCGAAGGACGAAATCACGCCGGGCTGGTAACTGTCGGAATGCAATTCCTTGACGACCCCGACGCGAACGCCCGACAGGTCGCCGCGAGCGCCCTCCTGCGCCGCTGCGACGACCGGCCGAACTGCCGTATCGACGGACGTGGAGTCCCGCGGGTCGTATCCGGCGATCACCTCGTGCAGCAGCGCGGTGTCGAGCACCGTTCGCCCACACGGACCACCTTGGTCGAGAGACGAAGCACAGGCGATCAATCCGTAGCGGGAGACGCTGCCGTAGGTCGGCTTGGTTCCCACGGTACCGGTCAGGGCGGCCGGTTGGCGAATGGAACCGCCGGTGTCGGTACCGATGGCCAGCGGCGCCTGGTAAGAGGCGAGCGCCGCCGCGCTGCCGCCCCCCGAGCCGCCGGGGATACGAGTCGTGTCCCAGGGGTTCTTGGTCGGCCCGTAGGCCGAGTTCTCGGTCGACGAGCCCATCGCGAACTCGTCCATGTTGGTCTTGCCCAGCACCGGGATGCCCGCTGCGCGCAACTTCGAAGTCAGGGTCGCGTCGTAGGGCGACACCCAGCCGTCCAGGATCTTCGAGCCGGCCGTCGTCGGCATGTCGGTCGTGGTGAAGACGTCCTTGAGGGCGAGCGGAACCCCGGCAAGAGCCGATGCGGGTGCCTGTCCCGCAGACAGTCCCGCGTCGACCTCGGTCGCTGCTGCCAGTGCCTCGTCCCCTGCGACATGAAGGAATGCGTGCAGGTCCCCATCGACCTCGGAGATTCGGTCGAGATGCGCTCGAGTCACCTCGACCGCGCTGATCTCACGGGCGTGGATACGGGTGGCGAGCTCGGACGCGTCGAGCTTCGTCAGGTCGGTCATTCGCTCTCTCCCAGAATCTGCGGCACCGCGAAGCGGCCCTCCTCGGCGTTCGGTGCACCGGACAGCGACTGCTCCGGCGTCAGGCCGGGGACGATCACGTCAGGACGCGTCACGTTGACGATCTCGCTGGGATTGGCCGTCGGCGGAACGTCGTCCGTAGCCACCTCCGCCACGGCTTTGACATGGTGAAGAATCGAATCCAGCTGGCCGGCGAACTCGTCGAGTTCGGCGTCGCTGAGAGCCAAGCGCGACAGCCGGGCCAGGTGAGCGACCTCGTCGCGGGAGATGTCTGGCACCGCGTGGACCCCTTTCGGACAGTAGGAGCGGAGCCTGCAGAAGCCGCCCCGTATCAGTGCAGAGCGAACCGATCAGGTTCGCGGACGCGGTCAAGCCTAGTGCGTGGTGTCACGCAGGCTTTCGCGCACTCCTCGCGGCTGCGTCGAGTGTCAGAATTGTCACGGCCCGCGTTGCGGGACGTGGCGCACAGGTCGAAGATGCAAGGATTGCTCGCGCCGGGGGTTCACCGTGATGACACGAGTGCAGCCTGCCGAAAACCGAAAGGGAGCGTGACATGTCCTACCTGCTCCGCGTTCAACTGCCCGACCGGCCGGGCAGTCTCGGATCCTTGGCCGTGGCGCTCGGTTCGGTGGGAGCGGACATCCTGTCCCTCGATGTCATCGAACGCGGCGACGGGTACGCGGTCGACGATCTCGTCGTCGACGTCGCACCAGGATCGCTTCCCGACACGCTGATCACGGCCGCCGAGAACCTCACCGACGTCCGGGTCGATTCCATTCGGCCATACACCGGCGTACTCGACACCCATCGCGAACTGGAATTGATCGATCGCGTCGCCGCTGCATCCGATGACCGTCTGCAGGTGTTGGTGGACGGCGCCCCCCGGGTCCTGCGTGTGGGGTGGAGCACCGTGATCGCCACCAACGCACACGGTCCGTTCCGCTTGGTGGGAAGCTCCGGAGCACCCGAGACCCACGCCGCCGAGCTGCCGTGGTTCCCTTTGGCGGCACCCGCCGCGCTCGACGCCGACGCCGAATGGGTTCCGCAGGTATGGCGCGACATGGACACCAAGATCGCCGCGGCTCCACTCGGAACCACCGGCACCGTCCTCATGCTGGGCAGACCCGGAGGCCCGGAGTTTCGACCGTCCGAGGTTGCCCGGCTCGGCTACCTCGCGGGCATCGTCGCCACCGTGATCGACTGACGCCTCCGAGACCGATCAGTCCAGCGGTTCCGGTTCTGCCTCGGTGGGGGCCACTGCATCGGGTCCCTCGGTCAACAGCCGGGTGAATCCCGATTCGTCCAGCACCGGTACCCCGAGCTCGATTGCCTTGTCGTGCTTGGATCCCGGAGACTCACCGACCACGACGAACGCCGTCTTCTTCGACACCGAACCTGCCGCCTTCCCACCCCGGAGCAGGATCGCTTCTTTGGCCTCGTCACGTGAGTACGCGGTCAGTGACCCGGTGACGACAATCGACATCCCTTCGAGATTTCGCTCGATCGAGGCATCGCGCTCGTCTTCCATCCGTACGCCCGCGGCCCGCCATTTGTCGACGATGGTTCTATGCCAGTCGACGTCGAACCATTCCGAGACCGCGGCCGCGATGGTGGCACCCACTCCATCGACCGCAGACAGTTCCTCGACGGAGGCCGCCTCGATACGTTCGAGGCTGCCGAACTCTCCGGCCAACGCGCGAGCGGCCGACGGCCCCACATGCCGGATGGACAGGCTCACCAGGACGCGCCAGAGTGGCTGATTCTTCGCTACGGACAAGTTGTCGAGCAGCTTGCGACCGGTGGCCGAGAGGCCTCCCGGTTTCGTGCGGAAGATCGCCGTCTTCATCAGTTCTGCCTCGGTCAGCGAGAAGAGGTCGCCCTCGTCTTCGATGGCACCGGTGGTCAACAGATCGGATGCAGCCTCGTATCCGAGTCCCTCGATGTCGAATCGTTGCCGCTCGGCTACGAAGAACACCCGCTCGCGGCGCTGCGCCGGACAGAACTGAGAGTTGGGGCAGCGCAGGTCTGCATCGCCCTCCTTGGCCGGAGCCAGCGGCGTCGAACACTCCGGGCACTCGGTGGGCATGACGAACTCGGTTTCATCGCCGGTTCTCGCGTCGACCACCGGTCCGAGAACCTCGGGAATGACTTCACCCGCTTTGCGAATGGTGACCGTGTCGCCGATCAACACGCCCTTACGCTTGACCTCCGAGGCATTGTGCAGCGTCGCCAACGACACCGTCGAACCGGCGACGAGAACCGGAGTCATGTACGCGAACGGGGTCACTCTGCCCGTTCTGCCGACGTTGACACGGATGTCGAGCAGGGTCGTCGTGACTTCCTCGGGTGGGTACTTGTAGGCGATCGCCCACCTCGGTGCCCGGGACGTCGTTCCCAACCGCCGATGCAGCGACATCTCGTCGATCTTGACCACCAGGCCGTCGATTTCGTGTTCGACGTCGTGCCGGTGCTGATCCCAGTAGACGACCTTCTCGATGACCGCGTCGATCCCCTGCACTCGCGTGGTGTGCGTCGAAATCGGCAGGCCCCAGGCTCGCAGTGCCTCGTACGCGTGCCACTGCGAGTCCGGAGTGAAGCCCACCATGCGGCCGAATCCGTGACAGATCATGCCCAGGCGTCGCTTCGAGGTGACAGCTGGATTCTTCTGTCGCAACGATCCCGCCGCAGAGTTTCGCGGATTGGCGAACGGAGGCTTGCCCTCTTCCACGAGAGAGGCGTTGAGGGCTTGGAAATCCTCGAGGCGGAAGAAAACCTCTCCGCGCACTTCCAGCACGTCCGGCACGGGGTACTCCGCGCTGCCCGTCAAGGTGTCCGGGATGTCGTCGATCGTGCGCGCGTTGAGCGTCACGTCCTCGCCCGTGCGTCCGTCTCCGCGGGTGGCACCGCGAACGAGGGTGCCGTTCTCGTACACCAGATTCAACGCGACGCCATCGATCTTGACCTCACACAGGTAGTGCAGCTCCCGACCTGCTTCGGTCTCGACTCGTTTTGCCCACGCCCGAAGCTCGTCGTGGTCGAACACGTTGTCCAAGCTCAGCATTCGCTCGAGATGGTCCACCGCGGTGAACTCCGTCGCGAAACCGCCCCCGACGAGTTGGGTCGGCGAGTCCGCGGTGCGTAGATCCGGATGTGCATCTTCCAGATCGTTGAGCTCGCGCAGCAAGGTATCGAATTCCCCATCGGACACGATGGGCGAATCGCGTACGTAGTAGCGGAACTGGTGGGCGCGCACTTCCTCGGCCAGCGTCTGCCATCGCTCGCGATCGGCAGAGGACGCGGCATCGAGTTCGACACCATCCGTGAGCGAGCTGTCGTCGGCTTCTGCGGGATGTTCGATCGGTTCGGGCACGTTTCGAAGATTAACCGAACCCACCGACAACCGATCGTCTGCACGCCGAGCGGCTAGCGCCCCATCAGGCCCACCAGAAGTGTCGCGGCCACGAGCGCCACCGCACCGATGCCGGCGGTGAGTGCGAAGCCTGTCAGAAAGAAGTCGGAGTAGATTCCGCCGAGCACGGAGGCCATGACAGATAACAGCACTCCGGCAGGCAATCCCCGTCGTTGAGCATCCGAGAGCCGATACATCGCACGATCATCGCAGAGGCCCCGCCCGCGAACACCGGCGCACCGAGCTACGAGCTACGGGCAGAGTGCGCGCTCAGATCTCGTCGATGACCAAACTGTTGCCGCCGGACTGCTTGGACCGGTACATCGCCGCATCCGCCGTGCGCGCAGCCCTACCGACCACGGACGTTCCGACGTCCCACAGTTCGGAGTTCTCACGCAGCAGCGCCATTCCCACACTGACGGTGACGGGGATGTCGTCTCGACGGTCACAGAGCACCCGCACCATGTCGAAGCCGAGGTCGACCATGCCCCTCGCGTCACCGACGATGGCGACCAGAAACTCCTCGCCCCCCGTTCGGGCGAGAACTCCGCCCTGGTGTCGAACCAGGCGGCGAAGCCGATCGGCGACACGAACGATGACTTCGTCACCGCGGCTGTGCCCGAATCGGTCGTTGACAGCCTTGAACTTGTCGATGTCGACCACCAGGAATGCCATCGACAGGTCACGCTTTCGGGCCAGCTGCCACAGGTCCAACAATTCGCTGTCGATGCCCCTGCGGTTGTAGACGCCGGTGAGCGGGTCGAGAACCGAACGCTTGGCATCGTTGGACAGCGTGGTCCATGCAACCTGCGCGAAGACCGGCACAGCCACCGTCGCCAGTAGCAACACCACCGTGGCCGTCGCCACCGCAGGTCCGTCGACCGCAACGTACTCGCCGTCCATCACCTCGACGAGCGTTCGAATTCCGAAGCCGATGATGAACGTGCCCGTCCATACCAGGTGAGCCACGAGCAGTCGCGGACTGAGGAAGTACGTGCAGAACGCTCCGGTGACGGCAAAGAGCACCGTCCCGATCATCGAGGCGAAGGGCGCGTAGAGAACCAGAACCGACGTGGTGAGAATGTCGCCGAAGGCGAGGAATCCGACGAAGAACTTCTTGCCCGGAATGGGGCCGAACACGCATCGTGCGGCGACGAGCATTTGCACGATCAAGACGAAGAGGACCCACCCGATTGCCAGCGAGCCGCTGGGACCGAGATCACTGAACAGCATCAGAATCGAGGTGAGGGCGTACATGAGTACCGCTGAGCCGAACACGACCCGGATGATTCCGGTCAGGGGACGCGTGGACCGGTGATTGATGATCCACTCGAAATCGTGCGGCGCTCGATACCAGTCGGAGGTCGCGGCAGCGAGTTTGGCCAACACACCTCGGCGGTGTCTACCGGAACGACGGAGGGAGGCGACCTTGTCGAAGTCGCGACCGCCTGATGCCATGTTCCGAACTCCCACCGATCGATAGACCCCCGACGGCCTTGTGAAGAGTGTCACATCTGTTCGACGTCCCAACACTCGTGGGCCGCGGGGCCACGACGACCCTGCACTATCCCTCTCGGAGACTGTGCAGTCTCACAACGAGTCGGGTGAATCGGCGAATGCAGCGGCCACGTCTCGGGCGAGTCCCGTTGCGCGACGGGCCCACTCCGGCGTGCTACCCGCCAGACCGCAACCTGGCGTCACCGACACTTGCGATGCGAGCACGGCGCGATCGAACCCGAGGCGGTCGATCAAGGTCACACCCGGCTCCGCCAGCTCACGCCAACCAGTCGGCCGCATCGGAGCTTCCGCCGGAATCAAGCCGAGCATCAGCGTCTTTTTCGCCTGCAGCAACTCACCGATTCCGTCGAAATCGGTGCGGCGTAGCCCGGTCGCGTCCACTGCAACTGCCACGGCACGCGAGCGGCGAAGCAGATCGAAGGGGACATCGGGGTCGCAGCAGTGCACCGCCACTGGGAGCGCAACCGTCTCGATGAGCATGTCGAGCAGCTCCAGGGCGTCCGGTTCCGGCATCGCGCGCACCGTGTCGAGCCCCGTTATTCCCGACAGCCTGCCGGCGAGAACGGCTGCGAGACTTGGCTCATCGAGCTGAACCACGACGTCTACACCGAGCCGACGCGCTACTTCCGCGCAGTGCAGCCGGAGTCCTTCCCCGAGGGATTCGGTGAAGTGCCGGACGGCACCGCGATCGGTCAGGGCTCGATGCCCGTGCCGGAGTTCGACCTGAGCTGCCATCGTGAAGGGTCCGCAGGCCTGGACTTTGATCGTGCGGCCACTGCCGCGGAGCCCGGAGATCTCCCAGAGTTCCTCGAGCGCATCGAGATCCTCGGCGAGAAAGTCGTGCGCTCGACGACCGGCAAGCATCGGGCGCGGAACTACGCGATATCCGGACGAGCGTACGTCGAGTTCGACGTCGACCATGATGGCTCCGGTGCGCCCGATCATGTCCGCACCCAGTCCGCGCCCCGGCAGCTCGACGATGTGCGGTAGCTCGCCGATTTCGCCCAGGACGATTGCGGCGGCCTCACGGACATCGGTGCCCGGCCAGGAACCGATGCCGGTTGCTAGCCCTGCGAAATTGCTGGGGGTCACTCGCGCTCGGATCGAGTGCCCGAGATGGTCGAGCTACCGATAACGATGTCTCCGTGAATATCCTTGCGGTACAACACCGCTGCCTGTCCCTTGGCGACACCGGTGAGTGGAGAACGCAGTTGGATCTCCATCCCCTCGCCCACAGCCTCGGCGACAGCTTCGGTCAGACCGCCGTGTGCGCGAACCTGGACGATGCACTCGATGGGGCCGGTCGGGGCGATGCCCTCGGTCCACACCGCGCGGTCTCCGGTGATTGCCCAGACATCGAGCTTCTGCGCGGAACCGACCATGACCGTGCCGGTGTCCGGCTCGATCGAGGTGACGTAGCGCGGACGGCCGTCTGCGGCAGGACCTTCGACGCCGAGCCCCTTGCGCTGTCCGATGGTGAAACCGTGCACACCGTCGTGGTCGGCCAGTTCTGCTCCGGTATCGGAATCGACGACTTTGCCCGGGCGCACGCCGATGTGTGCGCCGAGAAACGCGCGGGTGTCTCCCGATGGGATGAAGCAGATGTCGTGACTGTCCGGCTTGTCCGCAACAGCAAGCCCACGCTCGGCCGCCTCCTCGCGGATCTCGGACTTCGGCGTGTCCCCGATGGGGAACATCGCACGGGAGAGCTGCGCCTGGTTCAGTACCGCCAACACATACGACTGGTCCTTGTCCGCGTCCACGGCCCGTCGCAGCACACCGTCGTGCAGCTGGGCGTAGTGCCCGGTGGCCACTGCATCGAAGCCGAGCGCGAGAGCGCGATCCGCCAGAGCGGAGAACTTGATCTTCTCGTTGCATCGCAGGCAGGGGTTGGGAGTTTCGCCTGCGGCATAGGACGCGACGAAATCGTCGATGACGTCCTCTTTGAACCGATCGGCGAAGTCCCAGACGTAGAAGGGAATTCCCAGCACATCGGCAGCGCGTCGAGCGTCACCGGCGTCCTCTTTCGAGCAGCAGCCGCGTGAGCCGGTGCGAAGCGCACCGGGAGCGGTCGACAATGCCAGATGGACGCCGACGACATCATGGCCTTCGTCCACGGCACGGGCCGCGGCCACTGCCGAGTCGACTCCCCCGCTCATTGCAGCAAGAACACGCATCAGCGATTTCCTCCTCGAGCTCCGACGCCTGCCAGTCCGGCGGCGCGGGCACGTTCGACGACCTGCGGCAGAGCCGCAAGCACAGTGGTGACGTCCGCATCGGACGAGCCGGCTCCCAGCGAGAATCGAAGCGACCCGCGGGCGACACGGGGATCGCTACCCAGCGCGATCAGGACGTGGCTGGCGCTCGCCACTCCTGCCGTACAGGCAGAACCTGTCGAGCATTCTATGCCTGCCGCGTCGAGCAGCATCAACAGTGAATCGCCCTCGCATCCGGGAAAGGTGAAATGTACGTTTCCGGCCAACCTGTCGTCGCCCTCCGGGCCGTTGAGGATGGCGTCGGGAACGGCGTCGCGGATTCCGCTGATCAGCCGATCGCGCAGTGCACTCAGTTCGATGCGGTGCCGTGATCCGTTCTGGACGGTCGAGCGCAGCGCAGCCGCCATCGCCACGACACCCGCGGTATCCGGGGTGCCCGACCGCACGTCGCGCTCGTGTCCGCCGCCGTGGAACAACGGAACGCACGCAACCTGGCGACCGAGCAATAGCGCGCCGACGCCTTGGGGTCCACCGAACTTGTGCGCGGCGATACTCAGCGCGGACAGACCACTGTCGGAAAAACTCACAGGCAGATGCGGCACGGCTTGAATCGCGTCGCTGTGCATCGGGACGCCGTACTCCGCAGCGACGGCCGAGAGTTCTGCGATCGGCATGATGGTGCCGATCTCGTTGTTCGCCCACATGATCGTGACAAGAGCAGTCTCGTCTGCGTGCAGAGCAAGTTCGGCGCGCAGTACGTCCGGTGTCACTCGGCCGTCGGCATCCACCGGGAGCCACGTGACACTCGCGCCGTCGTGCTCGACGAGCCATTCCACCGCGTCGAGCACCGCATGATGTTCGACGGAGCTGGCGATGATTCTGGTCAGCGCCGCATCGGAGTCACGCCGAGCTGCGAAAATGCCTTTGACGGCGAGGTTGTCGCTTTCGGTACCCCCGGAGGTGAAGATCACTTCCGACGGACGCGCGCCGAGATCGGCGGCGATCGCTTCGCGGGACTCCTCCACCCGGCGCCGGGCCGATCGGCCGGAGGTGTGCAGCGACGACGCATTTCCGACAGTGGCGAATACAGACGTCATCGCCTCGATGGCGCTCGGCAACATCGGAGTCGTCGCTGCGTGATCGAGGTACACCGGTGGCCGCGGCGGGGCGGAAGCAGTCGTACTGCGCACAGAAGGCATAACAGGCTAGACGATACCCGCTGCCCGCACCGCGAACGTACCTACGCGAGGTGCGTCCCTGCTCACGGTGATCGATGCTCGGTCAGGCCGCCGCAACCGTCGGGGCACTCGGGCGGCGCTCGGCTTCGGCCATGACCTCGTGCACCGTGGGGTCGTAGACGTCCTTGCGGGGTCGTTCCGCGGGCTCCACTCCGGCATCGCGTCGAATCGCCGCCTCGCACCGTCGCGCCAGGTCGCGTCGGTCGCCACCCGGTGCCTCCGGGGCCGTGAACTCCACCTCGGCACGCAGTCCTCGCAGTCGGAAGATCCGGCCGATGGATGCACCGATCGTTTCGTCTCCCACGAAGCACGTGGCGGTGGTCTGCTCGCCCGTCCGGTCGAGATAGCGGAGCCGAATCGGCTGCACCCAGGTCTCGGTGTCGATCGCGGACTGCAGCAGCGCCGGCCGCAGCGAACCGTATGCGCGACCACACCAGGTGGTGGCCTCGGGGAAGACGACGACCGACCCGCCCGCGCGAACGCGATCGGCAACCTCGTCGACGACGCCGGGGAGCTGACGGAGTCGAGCGCGATCGATGGGAAGCACTTTCATGGACCGCGCGAGACGACCGAGCACCGGCCAATCGATCAGGTCGGCTCGTGCGACGAAGGTCGACGGCTGGACCGCGGTGAGAACCACGACGTCGGTCCAGGAGATGTGGCCGGCGACGTGCAGTGCACCAGCGGCGGTTCGGGAACGTTCCCGGTCCGAGCGGGCATCGAGCACGGTGAGGTCTATCCCGATGGCGAACAGCAGAGTGCGAGCACCGGTCCGCGTCAGCGACCGGCGAACGCGGGGAAAAGGTACGCCGAGCACGACCAGCACCGGCAGCAATCCGAACGCAAGCAGTGCCAGCACGATACGCAGGGCGAGAACGATCCTTCCGACCGTCGGCGGATTCTTCGGGAGACAGCCGTCACTGCACGGCGACGACGGCATCCACGCATGAGAAAGCACAACCGGTTGCGTCATCGAGCACCCGGCTCGAATGTCGCTGCCGCCGAGCGCAACCGATCGAGATAGCGAGTGTTGGCCTCGTGCAGCCCGAGCAACGCGACGAAGTCCGCCACCCCGAAGTCGGGGTCGTGTGCGGGCTCACCGCAGATGGAGGCACCCAATCGGAGGTATCCGTTCATCAACGGCGGCATGGAGGTTCGCTTCGCCGGTGCGATGTCGACCAGGTCGACTCCGTCGACGACGACCGGAGCGTAGGGGCGCACTCGTCGATCGGGCGTCGTTGCATGCTTGTCCAACAGACGATCTCGAATACTCCGAACATTCGCCCCGGCCGGCTCACCCGAGCCCGACTGCATGGGGACCGATACGCAGCCCATCACCCACTCGTAGCCTGTCACGTCGAGATAGTGCAGGATTCCCGCCCACATGAGGCCGAGGACGGATCCGGATCGATGCTCGGGATGCACTGCTGCGCGGCCCATCTCGACGATATTCATACCGACCGGGTCGAGTGCGGATATATCGAATTCGGTTGCGGTGTAGTAGCCGCCCGCCGATACCGCGGCCTGCGGTGGCAGCATGCGGTAGCACCCGACGAAGGTGTCGGTCCACTGGTCGCGGACGAGAAGGTGATCACAGAAGTCGTCGAACCGGTCGGCGTCCAGACCGCCGGTGTCGGCGGGGATAGCAAACCCGGGCTCGGAGGCGAACACGTCGTAGCGCAGGCGCTGCGCGGCGAGTCGATGTTCGGGGTCGGTGGACAACACCAGCGAATAGCGGTCGGTGGCCGGGACGATCGAGGCGGTCGAGCTCATGACGGAAGTGGTCATGAGATGTGTCTAACGAGCGCGGAAGGCTACCGAGCGTCGCCGAGGAGAAGTGTCGGAAGAGTTTGCGTGAACACGATTGCGCCGGCGTACGCGACACGGGCCCCCATCGCCGATGCGATGGGGGCCCGTGTGGCCGAGATTTGGGAAAGACTATCCCTTGTGCTTCTTGACGGCCTCGGCGAGCTGGGGCGCGACGTTGAACAGATCTCCGACGATGCCGTAATCGGCGATCTCGAAGATGGGAGCTTCCTCGTCCTTGTTCACTGCGACGATGGTCTTCGAGGTCTGCATGCCGGCGCGGTGCTGGATGGCTCCGGAGATACCGAGGGCGACGTACAGCTGCGGGGACACGGTCTTGCCCGTCTGGCCCACCTGGAACTGGCCCGGGTAGTAGCCCGAGTCCACGGCGGCGCGTGAGGCACCGACTGCGGCACCCAACGAATCGGCCAAGTCCTCGACGACGGTGAACTTGTCGGCACTGCCGACGCCGCGGCCACCGGACACGACGACCGTGGCCTCGGTCAGTTCCGGACGGTCGCCGCCGACGATCGGATCACGCGAGGTGATCTTCACGGTGCCGTCTTCCTGCGAGGGCACCTCGACGGACTCGCGGGTTCCGGCTCCGGCCTTCGGCTCCGCCTCGACCGCACCGGGGCGCAGCGAGATGACCGGCACGTCGCCGTTCGCCTTGGCCTCGACGGTGAATGCACCGCCGAAGATGGAGTAGACCGCGCTACCGTCGCCGTTGATCGCGACGACATCGTTGTGGTAACCCGAGCCGAGGCGTGCTGCCAGGCGACCGGCAACTTCCTTGCCCTCGATCGTTGCCGCAGTGATGATCGCTGCGGGCGAGGCCGACTCCGCCAGGGACGACAGAATATCGACCTTGGGGGTGACCAGGAAACCGTCGACGTCGTCGGACTCGGCGACGTAGATCTTCTCGGCACCGGCTTCGGCCAGCGCGTCGGCGACCTTGTCTGCGGTGCCGACCGGTCCGGTGACGACCGCGGACGGCTCACCCAGGGCGCGAGCCGCGGTGATCAGCTCGGAGCTGACCTTTTTCAACGTTCCTTCTACGTGCTCCACGAGCACGAGTACTTCTGCCATGACTTTGCTCCTCGTTGGTCTTGAATTGCTCGGTGGGGCGGGATCAGATGATCTTCTGGCCTACGAGGTAGGTGGCGATCTTGTCGCCGCCGTCGCCCTCGTCGGTGAGCCGCTCACCGGCGGTCTTGGGAGGCTTGGGGGTGGACGACGTCACCGTCGTGCCGGCATTGTCGACGCCGACGATGCCGTCCTCGACACCGATGTCGGCCAGCGTGATGGTCTGCACCGTCTTCTTCTTGGCGGCCATGATGCCCTTGAACGACGGGAACCGAGGCTCGTTGATCTTCTCGGTGACACTCACGATTGCGGGCAGCGTGGCCTCGAGGCCGAAGATGCCCTCGTCGGTCTCGCGCTCGCCGGTGACCTTGCCGTCTGCGACAGTGAGCTTGCGCACCTGCGTCAGAGCCGGAATCTGCAGGTATTCGGCAATAATCGCCGGAACTGCACCGGTGCGGCCGTCGGTGGCCTCGTTACCCGCGATGATGAGATCGGCCGGCTCGTCGTTCTCGAACGCGACGTTGCCCAACGCGGCAGCCAGCGCGTAGCCGGTCTGGATGGCGTCGGAGCCGTGCAGGCTCGGGTCGTTGAGGTGCACCGCACTGTCGGCACCCATCGACAGAGCCTTACGAATCGCGTCGGTGGCGCGATCGGGGCCTGCGGACAGGACCTTCACCTCACCGCCCTGGGCTTCCTTGATGAGCAGAGCCTCTTCGACGGCCCGCTCGTTGATCTCGTCGAGGACGGCGTCCGCCGCCTCGCGGTCGAGGGTGTAGTCACCGTCGGTGAGCTTGCGCTCGGACCACGTGTCTGGAACCTGCTTGATCAAAACAACGATGTTCGTCATGGGTCTGCGTCGACCTCCTGGTCATGTTCTGCTGATCGTGAGTGTTCTAACGGTTGGTGCAGTTCTGGTTGATGCAGTTCTACGGCCTGAGACGAGGTTACCTCACCGTAGTTACTCGTGGGTAACTTACTTTCCCGTCCGTCCGACCATACATCCGCACCCCGACTGTTATGGCGACCACGTTGGCTTACCTCCGCGCAGGAGGCACTAACCTTCCGTCGGTGAACGATTCATCGTCTCGGACACCGGCACCCGAACCACTCCCCCTCACCGGCGAGCGAACAGTGCCCGGGATCGCCGAGGAGAACTACTGGTTCCGACGCCACGAGGTGGTGTACCGCGCCCTCGCCGAGCGGTGTCGCGGCCGCACGGTACTCGAAGCCGGGTCGGGAGAAGGCTACGGAGCCAACATGATCGCCGAGGTGGCGTCCCGTGTCGTCGGCCTCGACTACGACGTCTCGGCCGCCGCGCACGTCCATACGCGCTACCCCGCCGTGACCATGGTGCGGGGCAATCTCGACCGACTTCCGTTCGCGGATTCCTCGGTCGGTGTCGTTGTCAACTTCCAGGTCATCGAACACCTCTGGGACCAGGGAGCCTTCCTGGCCGAAGTACACCGGATACTCGAGCCCGGCGGCATTCTGATGATCAGTACTCCCAATCGCATCACCTTCTCACCCGGGCGCGACACTCCCCTGAACCCCTTTCACACTCGGGAACTCGACGCGGCAGAGCTGACCGAGTTGCTCGTCGCCGCCGACCTGGAGGTCACCGAACTCACCGGGGTCCGCCACGGCAACACGTTGGCAGCGCTCGACATCAAACACGGCGGCTCCTTCATCGACGCCCAGATCGAACGGGCCCTCGCAGGCGAGCCATGGCCGACCGAGTTGGCCGAGGACGTCGCCGCGATCACGATCGACGACTTCGACATCGCCCCCGACCACATCGACGACAGCCTCGACCTGGTTGCGATCGCTCGTAAGGGCTCGAGCGCGGTGATCGGGTGACGTCCGGCACCACCGTGCCGGGCATGTTCTCTCTGGTGCTGCATTCGCACCTGCCGTGGTTGGCCAATCACGGCAGGTGGCCGGTCGGCGAAGAATGGCTGTACCAGTCCTGGGCCGACTGCTACCTGCCGCTCACCGCGGCCTTGGAGCGCCTGGCCGACGACGGCCACACCGATGTGCTGTCTCTGGGTGTCACCCCCGTTCTGGCTGCCCAACTCGATGATCCGCACTGCCTGTCGGGTATGCATCATTGGCTCGGGAATTGGCAGTTGCGCGCCCACGAGGCCGGCGATCGCGCGCTGTCCGTTCGCGAACACCGAGGTGCCGCCGCGGCCCTCGAACAATTCGAGACACGATGGCGGCACGGCGGATCGGCCGTTCTTCGCCCGCTGGTCGACGCAGGCACGGTCGAATTGTTGGGCGGACCGCTTGCCCACCCGTTCCAGCCACTGCTCCACCCTCGGCTACGCGAATTCTCTCTCCGAGAAGGCCTGCTGGACGCCCGCGCACGCTGGGGTGCGACTCCGGCGGGCATCTGGGCACCGGAGTGCGGCTTCACTCCCGGAATGGAAACGGAGTACGCGGCGGCCGGCGTTTCACACTTCATGGTCGACGGCCCCGCGATGCGCGGCGACACCTCCCTCGGCAGGACGGTGTGGGATTCGGACGTCGTCGCGTTCGGCCGCGATCTTCCGGTCAGCTATCGCGTCTGGTCGCCCAGATCGGGCTACCCGGGGCACGGCGCCTATCGGGACTTCCACACCTACGATCACGACACCGGACTCAAACCCGCCCGCGTCACCGGCCGCACGGTCGCCTCGAACGACAAGGCTCCCTACGACCCCGAGCGAGCCGCAGCCACCGTGGATCGCCACGTCACCGACTTCGTTGCCGTGGTACGTCGACGACTGATCGCGGAATCGGAACGGATCGGCCGCGACGCGCTGGTCGTGGCCGCATTCGACACCGAACTCTTCGGACACTGGTGGCACGAGGGCCCTCAGTGGCTAGAGAAGCTCATGCGCGCACTCCCGGCCGCCGGAATCACTGTCGGCACGCTGAACGACGCACGCGAGCAGGGGTACGTCGGTGCACCGCTCGAACTCCAGGATTCGTCGTGGGGATCGGGCAAGGACTGGCGGGTGTGGGCCGGAGACGACGTCGCGGACCTGGTGTCGCTGAACTCCGAGGTCTCGCAGACCGCGCTCGACGCCGTCGATGCAGCCCGGGAGGACCGACGTCGCGTCGGCGGGCCCGAACTACGCAATCGGGTCAGCGATCAGATACTGCGTGAGACACTGATGGCAGTGGCCAGCGACTGGGCATTCATGGTCAGCAAGGATTCCGCCGCCGGTTATGCACGGGAACGCGCGCACGTCCACGCGCATGCTCTACGCGAGATCGCTGCTGCCGCCGGCGGGTCGACAGCCTCGGCAACTCGACTGGCGGCGCAGTGGAACCGTGCCGATGGATTGTTCCCGGCGTTGGATGCGCGCCGCCTTCCCGGCACGCACCGTGGCAGCGAGTCGAAACCTGCAGGGGGGCGTCGATGAAGATCTTGATGGTGTCGTGGGAGTACCCACCCGTGGTCGTCGGCGGCCTGGGGCGGCATGTGCATCACCTCGCGACCGAGCTGGTGAACTGCGGGCACGAAGTCGTCGTGCTCTCCCGCCGACCGACCGGCACCGACGCGGCCACCCACCCCACGTCCCACCTCATCGAGGACGGCGTACTGGTGGTCGCCGTCGCCGAGGACCCGGCACACTTCGTGTTCGGCGAGGACATGCTGGCGTGGACGCTTGCCATGGGCCACGCGATGGTCCGGGCCGGTGTCGCGTTGGGCAAGCCGGGCCTGGGCGAAGGCTGGCATCCCGACGTCGTTCACGCCCACGACTGGCTCGTGGCGCACCCCGCCATCGCTCTGGCCGAGTTCTACGACGTACCTCTCGTCTCGACGATCCACGCCACCGAAGCCGGACGCCACAGCGGCTGGATCTCCGGACCCGTGAACCGTCAGGTGCATTCCGTCGAATGGTGGCTGGCCAACGACTCGGACGCGGTCATCACCTGCTCGGCGTCGATGAGAGACGAGGTGACCACGTTGTTCGGGGTCTCCGAATCGACGGTCTCGGTCATCCACAACGGAATCGACGGGTCTGCGTGGAGCTTTCGGCGACGGGAGCCGCGATCGGAACCCGCGAAGCTGCTCTACGTCGGCCGGCTCGAATACGAGAAGGGAATTCAGGACGCCATCGCAGCCCTGCCGCGCATCCGGCGGAGCCATCCGGGTACCACCCTGCACATCGCCGGTGAGGGAACCCAGTTCGCGTGGTTGGCGGGGCTGGCGCGCACGCACCGGGTGACCCGGGCGGTGTCGTTCCTCGGCACGTTGGACCACACCGATCTCCTCGGTTGGCTTCACGGAGCCGACGCCATCGTCTTGCCCAGCCGATACGAACCCTTCGGCATCATCGCCCTCGAGGCCGCGGCCGCGGGCACTCCCCTGGTCGCGTCCACCGCAGGCGGACTCGGCGAAGCGATCGTCGACGGCGTCACCGGCCTGTCGTTCGCGCCTGCCGACGTCGCTGGGTTAGCCGCGGCCGTGCGAAAAGTACTCGACAACGCGGACGCTGCACAGGAACGAGCAGTGGCGGCGCGCGAACGCCTCACCGTGGACTTCGACTGGAAGCACGTGGCCGAATCGACGGCCCAGGTCTACCAGGGGGCCAAACGCAAGGTTCGGCATCCGCTGGGTCGTCCGCACATAGTCGAGCGCGCTCTGCCGGGCCGCACCTGACCCATGTGAGTGGAACCTCGTAGTCCACTACGTGTTCAGTCCACTACGAGGTTCCACTCAATTGGGTTTCAGCTCTCCCGCGCGGCCTCGGCCTGACCGAGCGCCTTCTTGCGGGCTATGTCTTCCAGCGCCGCAATGTATTTCGCCCGTTCGGCGGCCCCTGCCTCCCAAGCGTCCTTACGGTTGCGGACGACCTTGGCGGGGGCACCGACGGCGATGCTGTAATCCGGGATCTCGCCCTTGACCACGGCGTGTGCGCCGAGGACGCAGCCACGCCCGATCCGAGTCTCGCGCAGGATGGTCACCTTGGCCGCGATCCAGGTGTCCGGTCCGATCCGCACCGGCCCCTTGACGATTCCCTGATCCTTGATCGGCATGTTCACATCGTCCATCCGATGATCGAAATCGCAGATGTAGCACCAGTCGGCCACCAGCGTCGACGCGCCGATCTCGATATCGAGATAGGTGTTGACGACGTTGTCCTTGCCGAACACGACCTTGTCACCGATGCGCAGCGAACCCTCGTGGCAACGAATGGCATTGCCGTCGCCGATATGCACCCACCGGCCGATCTCGAGACGCGAGAGCTCAGGGGTGGAGTGGATCTCGACGTTCTTGCCGAGAAACACCATGCCTCGCAGGATCACGTGTGGATTGGCCAGCTTGAACTTCGCCAGTCGGTAGTACCGCACCAGATACCAGGGCGTGTAGGCCTTGTTCGTCAGTACCCAGTCGAGGGACGCACGGGTGAGAAAACGCGCCTGACCGGTTTCGCGTCGCCTCGACCCGCGCCAGCGTGTCCGCAGCGGCGCGTTCCACATACTCGTCATGGACGTTCACCCTAGTTTCTCTTTCGCCCGCTCTCCGTCGGCACCCGTCGGCGGGCTAGGGTTGCCTGTCGACTGTTGCTCGTCGGCGCAGGAGAACAGGACGCCCGGCACCGCGTCGGGCACGAGAGAACTCATGGGGAGCGATCGATGCGCGGCGTCAGTGCCCACGGCAGGACCGGCAGGAAGGTGACTGCGTTCGCTGCTGCGGTCGCGCTGGTGGCGTCGGCCGGCTGCAGTTCCGACACCACCGCCATCGACCCACTCTCCCCCGACTCCTGGCCTGCCGCACATGCGAACGCGCACAACAGTGGTTCGACTGCGGTGTCGGTGGACTCGCCCGTCACGTTGGACTGGAACAGGCCGATCGGGGGCACCGTGAGCTCCCCGGTGTCCATCGGCTCGACGGGTCAGATGTTCGTCACCGCCACCACCGAATCCGGGTGCAACCTCTTCTCCTTCGAGATCGACTCCGCTCGCAAGCGCTGGTGCAATCGTGTCGGGCCCTCGGTCGTGACCGCGACGCCCACCGTCGACTCTGCGATCAACGCCTACATCGGTGACGACGGCGGCATGAACTCGTACAACGATCACGGGCAATTACGTTGGCGAACACCGGTGTACGGGGTGCCGAAGTCTGCTCAGTTCCTCGGTGACGGCAGCCTGCTCTCGGTCACCCAGATGGGTCAGATCAGCGTGCTGGACACCCAGACCGGGCAGCTTCGGGTGCCCATCCTCGACCTCGTTCCGACGCCGAACTTTCTCACCGATCCGAACTCCGACTTCGAGCCGGTCGACACTGGCCTCGCCGAGTGCAGCACCGGAGGGTCGGGGTGCCTCGTGTCCGCGGCACCTGCGGTCGACGCCGAGACCGGAGCAATCTATCTCACACTCTGGCGTCCGGGTTCCATTGCGCCGCAGATAGTTTCGCTGCAGTACACCCCCGACGGCTCCCCTGGACTGGTCGAACGCTGGTCCTCGGAACTGCTGCCCGCAGGAGTGGCGTCGTCTCCGGTGCTGTCCGAGGACGGTTCGACACTGTACGTGGCCGACGTCGACGGCAGACTGATGGCTTTCGACACCACCGACGGACGACAGAAGTGGACCGAGGGCACAGGACTCGGCATCGGAGGCAGTCCGTCCATCGCCTCGGACGGAACCATCGTCCCGTCCGGCGGCGACGGCACGCTGATGGGCTTGCGAGACAACGGGGACTCGGCCGAGCGCGTGTGGGTTCGTGACGACGTCGAACAAGCCGGAGCAGCAGCACAATCCGCTGACGGACGCGGCCATACCGTCGTCCGGGACGGCGACGACGTCGCACTGATCACGTTCGACGCAGCCACGGGCGACACCGTGGATTCGCAGTCCGTGCCCGACGTCATCGGCTCCACCGTGGGCACATCGATCGGGCCGGACGGCCAGGTCGTCACCGCGAGCTATCTGGGCGAGATCTTCACCTACACCGGCTGATCGGTTGTCCCGGGCGCACAGACGAAGCACACTGCGGATCGACCGATGCGCGTGATAACCACCGAGAGTGCGACGCTTCCGCGCAGCTTGAGCTTGGGTCGTAGTATCGCGGGATCCACGTCGACACCGCGCACGAGAATCTCGACCGATCCACAGTCCATCCGCTCCAGCAGCTGCCGGAGAACTTTCTCGGAAAACTTGGACTGCTCCAGGATTCGAAAGCCGCGCACACCCGCAGGCACCGTGTTGCCGGTCAGGTACGCGATCCTCGGATCCAGTTGCCACAGGCCGTATCTGGCACCGTAATGGCGAACCAACCCGGCCCGGACCACCGCCCCGTCGGGATCGACGAGGAATTCGCCCGGCGGCTCGACCGGGATGTCGTCGGACTCGGCGTCGGTGAACTCCACCACGGCACCGTCGGATCGCAGAACCGCAGCGCGACGCCGAATTCCCCTCTCGCTGAGCCCTTCGGACCACAGGCACGCCTCGCGCACTCCGCCGTCCAACGACACCACCTCGATCTCGCCGGGCCAATCGACAGCATCGAAATCGAGGCCGGGAGCACATTTGACGATCAAGTCGCGGCCGCGATAGGCGTCGAACAGGTCGGGTAGCGGAGGTTGCAACGCGGCTGGATCGTGGCGTCGCCGCCCGCCGGCTCGGCGGCCGGGATCGGCCACGACGACGGTGTCCCGCGTCGTCGGCGTCACTGCGTCGGCCCTGAAAACAGTGGCACCGGGAACATTGTGCGCGGCCATCCGCAGCCGGATCGGGTCGAGATCACTGCCGACCACCAACTCCGCCGATTCGACCAACACGGCCAGTTCGCCGCCGATGGAACACGTGACATCGTGCACTCGACGGCCGACCAGTCGCGTCGCGCGTCTGCGGGCCACGAGCGTCGGAGTGGCCTGCTGGACGGCATCGTTCGTCACCAGCCAACGATCCGCGTCCGACAGTTTCACTCGAGCCTTGCGACGTACCGTGACGGTTTCGATCAGGGCGCTCGCGTGGTCGGGAAAACGACTGCGTACCTCGGTGATGTCGCGTACCGACGAGCGGGCACTGAGCTCGAGATCGCCCACCGCAGACAGAGCTCCGGCACCGCCCTCGCTCTGCAAGAAGTCGAGGTCGGTGCCGGTGAACTCGTAGCCCACTAGCGGACTCGAGCGTCGAGACTGCGGGGGTGCGAGCCACTCAAGCGCGGGGTGCGGGTTTGGTGCCGGTGATCATCACGTTGTAGAACAGCCCGCGCGGAACCACGTGCTGCAGCACGTTCTCGTCTACCCAACTCAGTGTCTTCCAGCCGCCGAAGGCGAACTTCGCCCAATTCCAGCCGAGCTTGCCGGACGGGACTGCGGCCTCGAACGTCCGCACCGGCCACCCGAGCAGAGCGGCGGCGAACTCCTCGGTGTTCGCCTGGACGCGCTCGGCACCGGCAGACAGCGCAATGCTCTCCAGGTCGGCGGGATCGAACGTGTGCAGGTCGACGACGGCCTCGAGCGCAGCTGCTCGCGAGGACTCGTCGAGCTCCTCCTGTGGTTTGCGCCAACTCTCCAGGAACGGCAACTTGGTCACACGCGTGGTCGTTTCCCACGTGATCCGGCCGAGCCAACGAGCGTAGAAGTTGCCGACGGTGGTGGGTTCGCCTGCGAAGACGAATCGCCCACCGGGCTTGAGTACTCGAAGCACCTCACGCAGCGATTGTTCGACGTCCGGAATGTGGTGAAGCACAGCGTGTCCGACGACCAGGTCGAACGTGTCGTCGTCGTAGGGAATGGTCTCTGCATCGGCAACGCGGCCGTCCACATCCAGACCCAGATGCCCGGCATTGCGCAGAGCGACCTTCACCATCCCTGGAGACAGGTCGGTGACGGATCCCTTGTCGGCGATGCCTGCTTGCATCAGGTTGAGGAGGAAGAAGCCGGTTCCGCAACCCAGCTCCAAGGCGCGACCGTACGGCAGATCGGACTGCGCCGAGGCGTCGCCGGAGACGGCCTGATCGAACCTGCCGCGGGCGTAGTCGATGCAGCGCTCGTCGTACGAGATGGACCACTTGTCGTCGTAGGTCTCGGCTTCCCAGTCGTGGTAGAGCACCTGCGCCAGTTTGGTGTCCGATCTCGCTGCCTCGACCTGTTCGGCGGTGGCGTGCGGGTTCGGGGCGGGATCGACGGTCCGGTCGTCTGCCTCGGCCGAGGCCGTCTCATCGGAGATCGATAGATTCACACCGTCGTGGGGGCTTGCAGTCATCAGGCGAGCCTACTATCCGGTAGCTGTGAAACAACTCCGTCGGTCGACGGGGACGTCGTCACCGTCCGGTGAAAGTGGCTTTGCCCGGGCCATCGGCCACGAAGGACTCCATTCCGATCGTGCGATCGTCGGTGGCGAACAGAGCCGCGAACTGCTGCGCCTCGATACGAAGTCCGTTGGTGAGATCCACGTCGAGCCCCTGATCGATCGACGCCTTCGCCGCGGCCAGTGCCCGCGATGCGCCCGTCGTGAACTGCAGTGCCCACGCCCGGGCAGCGTTGTAGACCTCGTCCGGGGCGACCACCTCGTCCACCAGACCGATTCGCAGGGCCTCCTCCGCTCCGACGAAGCGACCGGTGAAGACCATGTCCTTGGCCCGGCTCGGACCGATCAACCGCGCCAGTCGCTGGGTTCCGCCGCCGCCGGGAATGACACCGAGCAGCACTTCGGGGACTCCGAACTTGGCGTTGTCTCCGGCAATTCGACGATCGGCACCGAGAGCGACTTCGAGTCCGCCGCCGAGTGCGTATCCGGTCACAGCAGCCACGACCGGTTTGGGGATGGTGCTCAACGAACCCAGAGCGGACTGCAGGTCGCCGGCGATCTCTGCCATCTCCGCTGCCGACAGGGCCTTCATTTCCTTGATGTCCGCACCGGCTGCGAACACCTTCTCGCCGCCGTAGACGATGACGGCCTTGACGTCGGTACTCACGGTCGCTTCTCGCGCGGCCGAGCGAATCTCTTCCTGCATCTGTCGATCGAGTACGTTCATCGGCGGTCGGTCCAGGCGGATGGTGCTGATACCGTCGGATATCTCGAGATTCACGAACTCAGCCATGGGCCGAAAGGCTACTCGGCAGCAGTTCAGCGATCGGCCCAGGGATGTCGCGCGCCGGCGTAATACGCATCGTCGCCGTCGAACAGCACACGGACAGCGCCTTCCTCGCGAACGAGCATCGGCAGGACCGAGACCAGGGTGCGCTCGTGATCGACGACGTCGGCAACGGTGTCGAATCGTGACAGTGCATCCAACTGGCTCCACGTGGGCGGCAGCAGGACTGTGTCTCCCCGTCGCCAATCCGCCAACGCATCACCGGTCGAACGCCAACTCGACGACGCTGCCTCGCTGGTTTCCCCATCGGCGTTCTGGCCTTCCGGGAGCACCGCGACGAAGAACCGCGTGTCGTAACGGCGTGCTTCGCCTACCGGGGTGATCCAGTGGGACCACGGCCTGAGCAAGTCCGAGCGCAATACCAGATCGTGTTCGGTGAGAAAGTCGGCGAACGAGAGTTCGCGACGCTCGAGCCGACCACGTTCGGCTGCGAACGGGGCAGTGTCGGCAACGATGGAATTCGCTGCCGACCCGGCCAGCAACACTCCGCACTCCTCGAACGTCTCCCGCGCCGCAGCGCACACCAGCGCCTGCGCCTTACCCTCATCGGTACCGAGACGTCCCGCCCACCACGAAGGCGGAGGACCTGCCCACCTCACGTCGGCAGCGGCGTCGGAGGGGTCGACACCGCCCCCGGGAAATACCGTCATCCCGCCCGCGAACGCCATCCCGCCGACACGTTCGAGCAGGAACACCTCAATCTCGGGACGTGCACGCCCATCACGAATCAAGATGACCGTCGATGCATCGCGCGCTGGGACGGGGTCGGCAGGACTGTTCGAGCTCATCTCGGCAACGTACCGCCGATCGGCGCGCCGAGAGCGACGTGGTCCGACGCTAGCGCCGGTGTGCCCCGGCAGGGCGGGTGCGGCGGGCGAAGAATCGGCCGTCGACCCGGTCCAGTGCAATCGACTGACTGAACGCCTCGGTGAGATTCTCGGCCGTGATGACGTCGTCCACCAGGCCCTGAGCCACGACTCCGCCTTCTTTGAGCAGCAAGGCGTGACTGAACCCCGGTGGGATCTCTTCCACGTGGTGAGTGATGAGCACCGTGGCCGGAGAATCCGGATCGGCGGCGATGTCTGCCAGACGCGCCACCAGCTCCTCGCGACCCCCGAGGTCGAGCCCCGCAGCAGGCTCGTCGAGCAGCAACAGTTCAGGATCGGTCATCAAGGCCCGCGCGATGAGAACTCGCTTGCGTTCGCCCTCCGAGAGGGTCCCGTACGTACGGCTGGCGAGGTGTTCTGCGCCGAGACTCTCGAGCATCTCCACAGCACGTTCGGTGTCGACCGCGTCGTACTTCTCGCGCCAGCGCCCCAATACGGAGTACCCAGCGGAGACCACGAGATCGGACACGAGTTCGTCGGCAGGGATGCGATGGGCCAACGATGACGACGACAAACCGATTCGCGGCCGCAGTTCGGCGACGTCCGCCTTGCCCATGACTTCACCGAGAACGTGAGCGACACCGGAGGTCGGATGGATCTCGGCCGCCGCAATGCGCAGCAGCGACGTCTTTCCGGCACCGTTAGGACCCAGGACGACCCACCGTTCGTCGAGTTCCACCTTCCAGGTGACGGGGCCCACCAAGGTCACACCACCACGGCGGACGACGACATCGGTGAAATCTACGAGCAGGTCGGGATCCGGTTCAGACACGGGGCTTATCTTCCCGCACATCGGCCCCGCATTCACGGCAGGATATGCACGCGTGTCGCCCAATCACGATCTCCCTGACAGAGCATCTCGGACAGATGCCGAGCTATCCGGCTCCTTCCCGCCCGGATCACCGTTCCCCCTCGGTGCCACGGCCGCGGCGACTGGTACTCGATTTGCAGTCCACGCACCCGAGGCAGACGGCGTCGAGGTGTGTCTGATCGATCCGGACGGCGGCGAGCGGAGAGTAGAACTGACCACCCGCACCTTCGGGGTTCGGCATGGAGTGGTCCCCGGTGTCCGGCCCGGGGACAGATACGGCTTCCGTGCGCACGGGCGCTGGGATCCGCATTCGGGACGGCGATTCAACGGTGCCAAGATTCTGCTCGACCCTTCTGCCCGACAGGTGAGCGGAGGATTCGGAGACCCGTCTGCACTGTTGGCCTACGAGGACGATCCGTTCGGGGCACCCAGTTCTCGTGATTCGCTCGGACATCTCCCCCTTGCAGTAGTTCGCGCACCACTCGCTCGTACGGACCGACCTGCGCGCCCGGCCGTTCCGTGGGACCGCACCGTCCTCTACGAGCTGCACGTGGGTTCGTTCACTGCCCGCAATCCTGCTGTGCCCCAGCATCTTCGCGGCACGTATCTGGGACTCGCCCAACCTGCGGTGCTCGAACACCTCGCTCGTATCGGCATCACCTCGGTCGAATTGCTGCCCGTCCACACCACCTTCACCGAACCCGGTGTGCGTGCCCGCGGAATGCGGAACCACTGGGGCTACTCGACCGGCGCGTACTTCGCGCCCGATCCGCGGTTCGCCGCTGTTCCCGGCAACGAGGTGGACGAGTTCCGCACCATGGTGGATGCGTTGCACGATGCGGGGATCGAGGTGATCCTCGACGTCGTCTACAACCACACGTGCGAATCCTCGGTCGACGGGCCGTCCATCAGTTGGCGTGGGCTCGACGCGCCGGGTTACTACCTCCTCGACGGTCGTGGATCGGACGTCGACCTCACCGGCTGCGGTAACACACTCGACTCGGCGTCGCCTGCCGTCGTGCGCATGGTGTGCGACAGTCTTCGCTACTGGGTGGACGAGATGGGTGTCGACGGGTTCCGATTCGACCTCGCCAGCACGCTCGGACGACCCGGCGGTTGGCGATTCGATTCGCGCGCACCGTTGTTGACCGCCATCGCAGTGGATCCCGTTCTGGCGCAGGTCAAGCTCATCGCGGAGCCGTGGGATGCCACCGGTGCCGGTTACCAAGTCGGAAATTTCGGAGTGTCGTGGTCGGAGTGGAACGATCGCTACCGCGACACCGTTCGACAGTTCTGGGCGGGCCGCCACGGTGTGCGCGAACTGGCCTCACGTCTGGCCGGTTCCGAGGACCTGTTCGCCGGCAGCCGCAGACTGCCGTGGGCGTCGATCAACTTCGTCACCGCACACGACGGGTTCACCGTCCGCGATCTGGTGTCCTACGAACGAAAGCACAACGAGGCCAACGGCGAAGAGAACAGGGACGGCACCGACAACAACTCGTCGGTCAATCACGGAACCGAGGGGCCGACCGAGGATGCGGGCATTCTCGACGCCCGGGGCCGCCATGTTCGAGCGTTGCTGGCCACCCTCACGCTCTCGACCGGGACGCCCATGCTGCTGGCCGGCGACGAATTGGGCCACACGCAGGCCGGCAACAACAACGCGTACTGCATTCCGCAGGACACACCGGCTGCGGACGCGTGGGCCGTCGACTGGAACAGCGCCGACCAGAACATGATTCGCTTCGTGGGCCGCTTGCTACGAGTGCGTGCGAGCGCTCCGACGCTGCGACAGCAGGAGTTCTTCACCGGTCGCGCCACGCCGACCGGCCGGCCGGATCTGGTGTGGTTCGATTCTGCCGGAACAGAATTCGACAACGACCGCTGGAACGACGATTCGGTTCGAACGATTCAGGCCTGGGTCGACGGTTCCGACGTGCGTTCCTACGCGTCCGACGGCGGGCAGGTCGACGACGCCAGCTCGCTTCTGATTCTGCACTCGGGTGGGCCCGCCGAGATCACGCTGGCCTGCCCGAGCTGGTCGTCGTCGCAGTTCGTCCCGGTACTCGACTCCTCACGCGTCGACGGAGTCCCGCCGAATACCTCTGCATTGGAAGCAGGTTCGACGATATCGTTGACCGGGTCCACAGTGCTGGTGTTCCGCAGCGCAGGCAGATAGGTCATGAACAGCTGGACGAGCGGACCGACACCGAGTGCATAGAGCACCGTCCCCAGTCCGAGGGTTCCGCCGAGCAACCACCCGGTGATCACCACGGTCAGCTCGATGCCGGTACGGGTGAGACGAATGGACCACCCGGTTCTGGCCACCAGGCCCGTCATCAACCCGTCACGTGGACCCGGACCCATTCCGGCACCGATGTACAGGGCAGTGGCGAAGGCGTTCAGCACGATCCCCGACACCATCGCCAGCGATCGGATCAGCAGACCGTCGAGATGCGGAAGGACGGCCGATGTCGCGTCCACGGCCAGGGCTATCACCACGACGTTGCTCACGGTCCCCAGACCCGGCCGTTGCCGTAGCGGGATCCACATCAGCAACACGGCCACTCCGGTGATCGCGGTGATGGTCCCGAAGCTGAGCGAGACGCGGCTCTCGAGCCCCTGGTGGAAGACATCCCAAGGATTGACCCCCAGTCCGCCCGCGATCATCAATGACATCGATGCCCCGTACAGCCACAGCCCGACGTAGAGCGCTGCCAGCCGGGAAGGGAGATGCCGACCGGCAAGTGCCCGAAGTGGTGAGGTGAACATGGTTCCAGTCTCCGGCAGCACTGGATACGTTATGCATAGCCAGTTACGCGACAGTGGACCCCAGCCTCAGGGAACGGCAATCACCGTGACCGTGCCCGGAGCCACTTCGGTGAAGCCGGCGTCACGCACCGCGACGGCGCGTCCCGCACGCACCTCGTCCAGCGCCCGGGCCCACTGCTGCGAATCGGCCGACCGGACCGAGCACCGGTAGCCTGCCGACGCCCACTCACGGCATTGCTCCGCGCTCATCGCTCCGGCGAGCAACATCGAGGCGTGGCCCACCTGAGCGGCGGCCTTGCCCACCGTCATGGACAGCTCAGCGTCGACCCACAGCACCGGACCTGCCGCTGGGGACGGTGCATCGTCCGACGGCACATCGGTGCCACCGATCTGCAGGCGCTTGATACGCGGATCGAGATCCCCGACGCGACCGGGCACCAATGCTCGTGCCGACGCACCGCCGACCTCGACCGTGACTCCTGGGACGTCCTGCGCAGCACTCCACTGTGCTCCGCGCGCACGCCGGGCCACCTTGCGAATTCGCGCCGACGTCCATTCTGTGAAGCTCTCGTGCCACGAAGCACCTACACCCACTCGCGGGTCCAAGCACAGCGTCACCGTTGCCCGGGCCGCTGCCTCGAGCAACTCACTACGCACGGGAGGGTCTGCTTTGGGGATGTGCAGGATCAACGGCATGGCCAGTGCATCCGCTGGGTCCGGTGGGTCCTCGACTCCCCCGTACCCGCGGACGAGTTCGGCATGACGTGAATCGAACGTGTTCTCGGCCCAGAACTGTTCGGCGTCGTTCTCTCCCGTCGCCTCGTCGACCCCGGATGTGTCGACCTGGGATGTTCCGACCTCGGATGTGTCGATCTGCGAATCGCCGACAGGGACCTCACCGATCATGGGATCGGGACGCGACGGACTCCCCCGTCGACGGCATCAGCAGCTTCGATCTCGTGGCGGGTGACGCCCAGGATGAACAGCACCGCGTCCAAGTACGGGTGCGATATGGCGGTATCGGCTATTTCGCGCAAGGCGGGCTTGGCGTTGAAGGCGACGCCGAGACCGGCCGCAGTGAGCATGTCGATGTCGTTGGCTCCGTCGCCGACCGCCACCGTCTGTTCCATCGGAACTCCTGACTGCGCTGCGAATTCACGCAGTGCGGTCGCCTTCGCCGCTCGGTCGACCACTTCACCGATCACCCGGCCGGTGAGTTTGCCGTCGATGATTTCGAGCGTGTTCGCCTTGACGTAGTCCAATTCGAGTTCGTGGGCGAGACCTTCGATGACCTGACGAAAACCGCCGGAGACCACGCCACATGCGAATCCGAGTCGCCGAAGGGTCCGGATGGTAGTTCTCGCTCCCGCCGTCAGCTCGAGACTTTCACCGACTTCGTCGATGACAGATTCGTCGAGGCCGGCCAGTACGGCGACCCGCTGTTCGAGAGACTCCGCGAAATCGATCTCTCCGCGCATCGCTGCTTCGGTGACAGCCCTCACCTCGTCCTCGCGGCCGGCCCGTGCAGCCAGCATCTCGATGACCTCACCCTGGACCAGGGTCGAGTCGACATCGAACACGATCAGCCGTTTCGACCGCCGCGCGATGCCGGCCCTTTCCACTGCGACGTCCACACCGACACCCGCCGCGATGGCCGCGAGACCGGCACGAAGTGCTAGATCGGCGGTGGGAGTCGTGTCGGTTGCGGTCACCTGAAGTTCGAGCCCTGTGACGGGGTAGTCGGCAACTCCACGAATGGAGTCGATGTTCGCGCCTTGTCGGGCCAGTTCGCGTGAGATGGTGCTGAACGCACGCGCTGTCACGGGCCGTCCGAGGACGACGACGACATGGGTACCCAAACTTCGACCACCGCGCTGCGCAGCGCCGATCTCGACGTCCACGTGGACACCGACCGTGGCCATGGCGTCCTCGAGTTCCTCCTGCAAGGCTTCGGGATCGCGTGGACACGTCAACAGGACACCCAGGGTGAGCCTGCCGCGAATGACCACCTGTTCCACGTCGAGCAGGCTGACATCGTGCCGAGACAATGCCGCGAAGAGCACCGAGGTGACGCCCGGCTTGTCGGGGCCCGTCACCGTCACCAGCACTGCGGTGTCGTTCGACTTCACCGATTCTCCCTTTCACTCGGCCAGTGGCCGGATACGTCCTCGTGTCACCGTGCGCCGAGCGGGGCGAACCCGATCACGCCACGAGATTGTCGCAAGCGAAGAGCCCCACCCGGTAGCCGGGAGGGGCTCTCGCTGCTGCTGTGGACTACTTGGGGTCGCGGTCTCCGGACCCTTCGTGATCGCTGGTGGCGATCGGAGCCCGGCGGGCCTGTTCCATCACTGCAGTGGTCTTACCGCCGTGCGCACCCGGTCCGACGTGCGCCTCGGAACGCATCCGCTCGACCATGTGCGGATAGTGCAACTCGAATGCCGGACGCTCGGACCGGATACGAGGAAGCTCCGTGAAGTTGTGCCGCGGCGGCGGGCACGAGGTGGCCCATTCCAGCGAGTTGCCGTAGCCCCACGGATCGTCGACCGTGACGACCTCGCCGTAACGGTAGGACTTGAAGACGTTCCAGACGAACGGCAACGTGGACGCTCCGAGGATGAACGCACCGACCGTGGAGATGATGTTCAACTCGGTGAACCCATCGGACGGCAGGTAATCGGCGTAGCGACGCGGCATGCCCTCGTTACCCAGCCAGTGTTGGACCAGGAATGTCGCGTGGAAGCCGAAGAACGTCAGCCAGAAGTGCCACTTACCCAGAGCCTCGTCCATCATCCGGCCCGTCATCTTGGGGAACCAGAAGTAGATACCGGCGTACGTTGCGAACACCACCGTGCCGAACACCACGTAGTGGAAGTGCGCGACCACGAAGTAGGTATCGGTGACCTGGAAGTCGATCGGCGGCGACGCCAGCAGAACACCTGTCAGTCCACCGAACACGAAGGTGATCAGGAAGCCGATGGAGAACAACATGGGCGTTTCCAACGTCACCTGACCACGCCACATGGTGCCGACCCAGTTGAAGATCTTCACACCCGTGGGCACCGCGATCAGGAACGTCATGAACGAGAAGAACGGCAGCAGGACCGCGCCGGTGGCGTACATGTGGTGCGCCCACACGGCGATCGACAGTGCAGCGATGGCGATCGTCGCGTAGATCAGACCGGAGTAACCGAAGATCGGCTTGCGGGAGAAGACCGGGAACACCTCGGAGACGATTCCGAAGAACGGCAGCGCGATGATGTACACCTCGGGGTGACCGAAGAACCAGAACAGGTGCTGCCACAGCAGCACGCCGCCCGTGGCTGGATCGAACAGGTGCGCGCCCAGGTGGCGGTCGGCGGCCAGGCCCAGCAGCGCGGCGGTCAGCAGCGGGAAGGCCAGCAGGATCAGGATCGACGTGACCAGGATGTTCCAGGTGAAGATGGGCATCCGGAACATCGTCATGCCGGGGGCGCGCAGGCAGATCACCGTGGTGATCATGTTGACGCCGCCGAGGATGGTTCCGAGACCGGCGACAGCGAGACCCATGATCCACAGGTCGGCACCGACGCCGGGCGAGTGCAGAGCCGAGGTGAGCGGTGTGTACGCCGTCCAACCGAAGTCGGCTGCGCCGCCGGGGGTGATGAAGCCGGCCGTGGTGATCAGCGCACCGAACAGGTACAGCCAGTAGGAGAACGCGTTCAGTCGCGGGAACGCCACGTCGGGCGCGCCGATCTGCAGCGGGAGAATGTAGTTGGCGAAGCCGAACACGATCGGCGTTGCGTACAGCAGCAACATGATCGTGCCGTGCATCGTGAACAACTGGTTGTACTGCTCGTTGGACAGGAACTGCAGCCCCGGTACGGCCAACTCGGCGCGCATCAACAGCGCCATCAGTCCGCCGACGAGGAAGAATGCGAACGACGTCGCGATGTACATGATCCCGAGAACCTTGGGATCGGTTGTGGTCACCGCCTTGTGGATGAACGAACCCTTCGGTCCCATCCGCGGCGGGAAAGGCCGAGCAGCATCCACCGCGGGAGCGGGCCTAGGCGCTAGGGCAGTCACAGATCCTCCTGATTGCGCGTCCGACCCCGAACCACAGGGCGACGTCATCTAGTCGTGCGCTACTCGAATCGTAGACCGTCGGACCGACGCGTGCCGAACCGGTCCTACCGTGTGTCGTATTCGATTCGATGGACGGAGCCCGGATCATGCGATCCGCCTGCGCTGTGGGCCTTTCCGACGCTGCGGACGTCCGCTGTTTCGTGCGGTCGACGGCGTCCGTTCCGGTGTTCTGCGGCAGTCACCGTCCGATACTGTGTGAGACCACCCGACCCGTCGAAGGAAGTCCCGCGTTGCCACTTCACCCACGCGTCCCCCGTTCGTGTGCACCGCTTTCGTTCACATCGCGCCGGATCGGCACCGTCGCCGCCGCATTTCTCACCGCTGCTGTGGCGCTGGTCGGCTGTTCCGACTCCGAAGCGCAGGACGACGCGTCCACCATCATTCGCACCACGACGAACATCGCGGGAGCCGGAGTGGTCGGAAACAACCGGGACACCGTCGGGCTGTGCCCCGCGCTCGCCCCGCTCGATCCCACCGGAGTAGAAGGTGACACCCGTCCCGTCGGGCACGCCGAGGGAATCAGCGACATTCCCGCCGACCCCCAGCGCATCGTCGTTCTCGATGCCGCGGGCCTGGACGCAAGCTGTGCGGTCGGCATCTGGGAACGGGTTGTGGGCTCGGCGACGCTGAACCCCGATTTCCGCGGCGACGGTGATCAACCTCTCTATTTGGGCACCGGGTTGGCGTCCGTCCCGTCCGTCGGTCCGGTGGGTGCACCGAACATCGACGCCATCGCCGCTCTCGACCCCGATCTGATTCTGGGTGCCGACTCGCTCGGATCCGACACCTACGACTCGTTGACGGCGATCGCACCGACCGTATTCACCGCCACCGGGCAGGGATGGAAGGACACCTTCCTGCAATCGGCCGCAGCGCTGGGTCGAGGGCAGGCCGGGTTCGACGCACTCGCATCGTTCTCTGCGGATGCCGAACAGACGGGTCGCGAGATCGATGCATCCCAGACTCAGGCGTCGGTCATTCGGTTCGATGCCGATTCCATCGAGGTGGACGGCCCGAACTCGTTCGCCGGCCAAGTGCTCGCCGAGGTGGGGGTAGCGCGGCCGCAGAGCCAACGAGATGGCCCTGTATCCGTCGACCCCGACAACCTCGAGCCAGTCGAGGGCGACATCGTCTATGTGCGATTCGCCGGCCCCGACGGCGAGACGTTCGGGCGCGAGGTGATGGACAGTGACGCATGGTATGCGCTCGGCTCCGTCACCGACGGCCGCATCTTCGCCGTGAACGACACCGTGTGGTCGGGCAGCGGGATCATCGCGGCGCGGGCAATCCTGGACGACCTGTCCGCTTCCTTGAACGGCTACGTGTCCTAGCGCGATGCCCATTCCCGAGTTCGTGCAAGCGCTACGCAGCGTCGTCGGTACGTCGCCCCTCTGGTTGTCCGGTGTCAGTGCCGTCGTTCTCGACGACGACCGTCGAGTGCTGCTGACCCTGCGAGCAGACAACAACACCTGGGCCGTGGTCTCCGGGATCCTCGAGCCCGGCGAAGAACCTGCACCGGCCGCTCTGCGAGAGATCGGTGAGGAGACCGGAGTGGACGCCACGATCGTGCGCCTGACGAGCGTCGATGTGACCGAGCCGATCACCTATCCCAACGGCGACGTCGCGCAGTATCTGGACATCACGTTTCTGGCCCGCTACACCGGCGGCAATCCTCACGTCGCCGACGACGAAAACCTCGACGTGGCCTGGTTCGCGCTCGACGAACTACCCGAAAACCTCACTGCCACATCTCGATTGCGCATCGAGAAAGCCATCGCCGACGACCCGTCGGCCTGGTTTCGACGCTGACTCCCCCACCCGCGCCGCGGGCACAGATGCATCGACCAGCCATCCATCGCTCCGTAATGTGATATCACTTTAGTATCACCATCGAGAGGGAGGTTCCCATGTCAGCACCCACTACCGTCGCCGAGAAGCCGACGGGTACACCGACCACCACCATCGCCGAGCGCACCGGCTGGGATCTACCCGGATGGTCGATGCTCGGTGTCGGTCTCGCATTGTTCCTCGGCGGGATCGCCGTCTTCGTTCTCGGTCTCGTCTTCTCCGTGGCGGGGTTGGTAGCCGGCGGAGTCGTATTGTTCGTGCTCTCACTGCCGGCACTGATGGGTTTGACTCTGGTGCAACCTAATCAAGCTCGCGTTCTGCAGCTACTCGGCAGCTCGTACAGTGGAACGCTGCGCACACCGGGGCTACGCTGGACCAATCCACTGACCTACCGCAGGGCCATCTCGACGCGCATCCGCAATCACGAGACCGGCCAATCGAAGGTCAACGACGCCGACGGCAACCCGATCGAAATCTCCGCCATCGTCGTCTGGCAAGTTGCCGATACCGCCCTGGCGTCGTTCCAGGTGGACGACTACGAGGAATTCGTGGCCGTCCAGACCGAATCTGCGGTTCGCCACATCGCCGGTAGCTACCCGTACGACGCCGAAGGACGAATGTCGTTGCGGGAGAACGCAGACGAGATCACAGCCGCCATGTCGGAGGAGGTACACGCGCGGGTTCGCTCGGCCGGCGTCGAGGTGATCGAGACCCGAATCAACCGTCTCGCGTACGCGCCGGAAATTGCCCAGGCCATGCTGCGACGCCAGCAGGCCGGAGCGGTCATCGCGGCCCGTCAGCAGATCGTCGAGGGCGCGGTCGGGATGGTGGAAATGGCACTCTCGAAGCTCGAAGAGAAGCACGTCGTCGAACTCGACGAAGAGCGGAAGGCGACGATGGTGTCGAATCTGCTCGTCGTACTGTGCAGCGATCGCGATACTCAACCGGTCGTCAACACCGGATCGCTGTACCAGTGAGCCATGGCCGTCGAGCGTAAGAAAATTCTGCTTCGGCTGGACCCTGCGGTGCACGACGCCCTCGCCCGCTGGGCTTCGGACGAACTCCGAAGCACCAACGCTCAGATCGAGTTCCTGTTACGTCGAGCATTGAGCGACAAGGGCCGCATGCCGAAAGAGGCCGAAGAGATTCGCGCGCCGGGCCGCCCACCGAAAGAGTGAGCGGCCCGGCGCGCGAGCAAGTCTCTAGAAGTCCCAGTCCTCGTCTTCGGTGTTGACGGCCTTTCCGATGACGTACGACGATCCCGAGCCGGAGAAGAAGTCGTGGTTCTCGTCGGCGTTCGGTGACAGTGCCGACAGAATCGCCGGGTTCACATCCGTCTCGTCCTTCGGGAACAGTCCCTCGTAGCCGAGGTTGTTCAGTGCCTTGTTGGCGTTGTAGCGCAGGAACTTCTTGACGTCCTCGGTGAGACCGATCTCGTCGTACAGATCCTGGGTGTACTCGACCTCGTTGTCGTACAACTCGAACAGCAACTCGAACGTGTAGTTCTTGAGCTCTTCCCGCCGCGCCTCGCTGGCCGTCTCGAGGCCCTTCTGGAACTTGTAACCGATGTAGTACCCGTGGACGGCCTCGTCCCGGATGATCAGACGGATCAGGTCTGCGGTGTTGGTCAGCTTGGCCCGCGACGACCAGTACATCGGCAGGTAGAAGCCGGAGTAGAAGAGGAACGACTCGAGCAGCGTCGACGCGACCTTGCGCTTGAGGGGGTCGTCACCGTGGTAGAAGTTCAGCACGATCTCGGCCTTGCGCTGAAGGTTGACGTTCTCCTCGGACCAACGGAACGCATCGTCGATATCGCGGGTGGAACTCAGGGTGGAGAAGATGGAGCTGTAGCTCTTGGCGTGCACCGATTCCATGAACGCGATGTTGGTGTACACCGCTTCCTCGTGCGGAGTGATGGCGTCGGGAATGAGGCTCACCGCGCCGACCGTCCCCTGAATGGTGTCGAGCAAGGTCAGACCGGTGAACACCCGCATCGTCAGCTGCTTCTCGACCGCAGTCAGAGTGGCCCACGACGGGATGTCGTTGGACACCGGCACCTTCTCGGGCAGCCAGAAATTACTGGTGAGGCGCTCCCAGACTTCGGAGTCCTTGTCGTCCTGGACCCGGTTCCAGTTGATTGCGGAGACGCGATCGATCAATTTGAACTTTTGGCTCATGGGAACAGTCGCCTTCTTCTACTCGTCGTTGATTCTGGTCGCGTCCGCGATGCAGTGCTGACAGGAGTCCTTGAAGACCCCCTTGTTCGTGTGATGCCGGGTATGCGCGCTCCGCTTGCTGGACGGCTTCGGCCGTCCCTTCTGCGCATCAGACATCTTTGCTCGAGTCTCCGGGCTGGCTCGGAGACCGAAATTGGGGTTACCGGCACCCTGGCGTTGGTTGGACAGCCGTGCCCGCGACTCCTCCGACATCTCCCGACCGAAGCTCGGGTGGGCACCCCCGAACTTACCAAAATTCGGATTTTCGGAGCCCCCGTAAGTTCCCTTACGCTCACGGGACCACTTCTCGCGCTGCTCAGCGGAATGCGTACGGCCGTGAAACGGATTTTCCTCGGCGAACCGGCTGATCCCAGGCCGCCCAGTCGAGCGAATACGAGCCGCCTCTCGCATCTCTGTCGTCCATACGACACCGGTCGGCCCAAGTCCACCATCCGTCAAGTTCAGCAGAGGTTGACTGTCTCGCCTCAGATAGGCAATCCAATCTGCCTCGGCTCGACCGAGTTCGACAAGAGTCTCGACCCAATGGAGCTCGTCAGCGATCACTTCAGCCCGGTCTTGCTTGCGCAACCAGTCGTAGAACGGCGTTTTACGGCCAGTGCTCGCGACTTTGAGGTGCTGGCGCAAACGAACGCCCGCCGACTTAGTGGTGAGACCGACGTATCGGTAGTCGAATGCCGAGCGCAACCGCACCCCGTAGATCACACCACCCGAGTCGAGTGCCATGCTGCTCCAATCCCAAAACGGATCCTCCAGGCATCAAAGCATGCAAGAAACGCAGTTTTCCACCTCAGTGCCTTCGAGGGCCATCTGACGAAGACGGATGTAGTAGAGCGTCTTGATGCCCTTACGCCATGCGTAGATCTGCGCGCGGTTGATGTCGCGAGTGGTGGCGGTGTCCTTGAAGAACAAGGTCAACGACAGGCCCTGATCGACGTGTTGCGTTGCGGCAGCGTAGGTGTCGATTATTTTCTCATAGCCGATCTCGTACGCATCCTGGTAGTAATCCAGGTTGTCGTTGTCCAGATACGGTGCCGGGTAGTAGACGCGACCGATCTTGCCTTCCTTGCGAATCTCGATCTTCGACGCCACCGGGTGAATCGACGAGGTGGAGTAGTTGATGTACGAGATCGAGCCGGTCGGCGGAACGGCCTGCAGGTTCTGGTTGTAGATTCCGTATTCCTGCACCGAGGCCTTGAGCGCGGTCCAGTCGGCCTGCGTCGGGATGGCGACATCGGAGTCGGCGAACAGTTTCGCGACCTTGGGTGTCGCCGGCTCCCACACCTGGTCGGTGTACTTGTCGAAGAACTCGCCCGAGGCGTATTTGGAATCCGGGAAGCCCTTGAAGTACTGGCCGCGCGCCTTGGCCAGCTCGTTCGAGGCCTGGATGGCGTGGAACAACACCGTGTAGAAGTAGATGTTGGTGAAGTCGATTCCCTCGGTTGAGCCGTAGTGGATTCGCTCGCGAGCGAGGTATCCGTGCAGGTTCATCTGGCCGAGACCGATTGCGTGAGAATCGTTGTTGCCCTGCTCGATCGACGGCACCGAGAAGATGTGGGTCTGATCCGACACCGCAGTCAGACCACGGATCGCCACCGCGATGGTCTTACCGAAATCGGGCGAATCCATCGTCTTGGCAATGTTCAGCGAGCCCAGGTTGCACGAGATGTCCTTGCCGACATGGCTGTACGAGAGGTCGTCGTTGAACGTCGACGGCGTCGAGACCTGAAGAATTTCCGAGCACAGGTTGGAGTGAGTGATCTTCCCCTTCACCGGGTTCGCACGATTGACCGTGTCCTCGTACATGATGTACGGGTATCCCGACTCGAACTGCAGCTCGGCGAGCGTCTGGAAGAATTCACGAGACTTGATCTTGGTCTTGCGGATTCGCTTGTCGTCGACCATCTCGTAGTACTTCTCGGAAACGTCGATGTCGGCGAACGGCACTCCGTAGATGCGCTCAACGTCGTACGGCGAGAACAGGTACATGTCCTCGTTCTTCTTCGCGAGCTCGAACGTGATGTCCGGGATGACGATTCCGAGAGACAGCGTCTTGATACGGATCTTCTCGTCCGCGTTCTCGCGCTTGGTGTCGAGGAACTTGTAGACGTCGGGGTGATGCGCATGCAGGTACACCGCGCCGGCACCCTGCCGCGCTCCGAGCTGGTTGGCGTACGAGAACGAGTCCTCGAGCAGCTTCATGATCGGAATGACACCGGACGACTGATTCTCGATGCGCTTGATGGGCGCACCCGCTTCGCGAATGTTGCTCAGCAGCAACGCCACTCCACCGCCGCGCTTGGAGAGTTGCAGGGCGGAGTTGATGGACCGTCCGATGGACTCCATGTTGTCCTCGATGCGGAGCAGGAAGCACGAGACGGGCTCGCCGCGCTGCTTCTTGCCCGAGTTGAGGAAAGTGGGTGTGGCGGGCTGGAACCGACCGGCGATGATCTCGTCCACGAGATCGGTGGCCAACGCCTCGTCACCGGCGGCCAGCGTCAACGCCACCATGCACACCCGGTCTTCGAACCGCTCGAGGTAGCGCTTGCCGTCGAACGTCTTGAGTGTGTACGAGGTGTAGTACTTGAACGCTCCGAGGAACGTGGGGAACCGGAACTTCTTCGAGTACGCGTGGTTGATGAGGAACTTCACGAACTCACGGGAGTACTGATCGAGAACCTCGGGCTCGTAGTAGTTCTCCTCGACCAGGTAATCCAGCTTCTCGTCCAGATCGTGGAAGAACACCGTGTTCTGGTTGACGTGCTGCAGGAAGTACTGGTTGGCGGCTTCGCGGTCCTTTTCGAACTGGATCTCGCCGTTGGGGCCGTAGAGGTTGAGCATCGCGTTGAGCGCGTGGTAGTCCATATCTCCGTCGCCGCGAATGGTTGCGGGCGCGGGTGCTGCGTCGGTGATGGTCGGTGCCACGGCGATGCTCCTACAGGTATGTGGTGGGTGATGCTCTAGTGCGTGTGGGCAGCTCGGCGGACTTCACGTTCCCAGAAGTCCTCCAACCCCTCGCGGACTCGCACTACGTCCTCGGGAGTACCCATCAATTCGAAGCGGTAGAGATACGGGACTGCGCATTTCTGCGAAATGACGTCTCCGGCGAAGCAGAAGGAATCACCGAAATTGGTGTTTCCGGCAGCGATGACAGCTCTGATCAACGAACGATTGTGCTTGTCGTTGAGAAACTTGATCACGCGCTTGGGTACGTAGTTGGTATCGCGGCCGGCGTACGTGCTTCCTCCGCCGTACGTCGGCACGATCAGAACGTATGGCGAGTCGACGCGAAATGTGCCCTCCGGATCACGCAGCGGGATGCGCGTCGCGGGGATGTTCAGCTTCGAGACGAAGCGATGCGTGTTCTCGGATGCACTGGAGAAATACACCAGTGAGTGGGAAGACTGCGGTTGCGAACTCACCGCTCACTCACTTTCCCGTTCTGTTCAAGCAGCGTTCACTGCGAGGGTCTTGATGCGGTCGGGACGGAAACCGGACCAGTGATCGTCACCGGCGACGACGACCGGTGCCTGCAGGTAGCCCAGAGCCATGACGTAATCACGAGCCTCGGGGTCCTCCGAGATGTCGACGACCGAGTACTCGATGCCCGCTTTGTCGAGGGCGCGGTAGGTTGCATTGCACTGAACGCAGGCGGGCTTGGTGTAAACGGTGATGCTCATGGTGTCCCTCTTTCCGTTGTCGCCATCGGATGCACCGACGGCGACCGATGTGCTCTGCGTGTAGCACCGAGAACATCTCCCGCTCAGGGCGACTTCGACCTGCTCCAACCCGCATTCACACGGTCTTCGAGTTGTGGCCTCTCGGTCGGTCAAACACTACACCTAGTGTCCGACATATGCCTACAACACGAGATGTTGCGAACAACATGCGTGGTATTCGCTGGTCACGGCGTTGCCGTCGCCGTTACGGCACACCGCTCCGGCGTGTCGCACGTCACAGGTCGTCGGTGTTGTTCGTCACCAGCGACGTCGACATCGACAGTGACGTCCCCCAACGGCCCGTCCACAGCGAAAACGGCCCCTCGGAACGAATCCGAGGGGCCGTCGCGGAGGTCCGCATTCGTCAGCGTTGACGCGCCTTGAAACGCGGCTCCTTCTTGTTGATGACGAACACCTTGCCGTGACGCCGCACCACCTGGGCACCCGGCTTGTCCTTGAGCGATTTCAGAGAGTTTCTCACCTTCATGCGCCCAGGCTACATGAAAACGATTACCGTAACCATCGAGGGTCAGGCGGTCACGAGATCATTCGAGGCCTTGACCAACTCCGCCACCACATGGCCTATTTCACCGGACACCTCGGAGTTCTCACGCGGATGCGCCGAACCGAACTTGTCCATGGTTCCACCGATGGAAAGCTGAACGTCCTCGAGCACCGACCCACCGGCGATGCGAACGGCCTTGCTCGTGTCCTCGTGTGCCCACTTGGCACCGTTACCGCTGGGTGACGCACTGATGACCACAACCGGCTTGCCCACCATGGCACCCGCACCGTACGGACGCGAGAGCCAGTCGATCGCGTTCTTCAGCACGGCCGGGATGGTGCCGTTGTATTCGGGTGTGACCAGCAACAGCGCCGACGCCTTACCGGCGGCCGCACGCAGAGCGAGAGCGGCGGCGGGGATCGATCCCTCGACGTCGATGTCCTCGTTGTAGAAGGGGATGTCTCCGAGTCCGTCGTAGACCACGACCTCGGCATCGGACGGTGCCACGGTGACGGCGGTCTCGGCAATCTGCTTGTTCACCGATTCGGCGCGCAGGCTTCCGACGAGGACGAGTACGTGAGCGTCTGACATGGAATATTCCTTCTGAAGTTCGGTTGACGTGATCGCCGCGTCAATTCATACCATTGAAACGGACCGTGGTCCACTTATGTTCCCCGCAGGTAGGCTGAACACGTGACCGGCCCCATGCTGCCCATTGCGGGCGAAGATTCCGAGCGATGTGACGCAGCGCGCAACCGCCGGTTGCTACTCGACGCCGCAACGGATCTGGTGGCCACCATCGGAGCCGACGCCATCACCATGGACGCGGTGGCGACCAAGGCCGGAGTGGGCAAAGGGACGGTGTTCCGCCGATTCGGCAACCGGGCCGGACTCATGCGCGCACTGCTCGATCACACCGAGCAGAAGCTGCAACGCTCCTTCATGTTCGGCGAGCCGCCGCTGGGCCCAGGGGCGGATCCGATCGACCGACTCGTCGCCTTCGGCCGGGCGCGCCTGGAGTTCGTCAACGTCCAGGGCGAAGTCTTGCGCGCTGCCGAAACCTCGGCAGACGCTCGCTACTCCGCCCCGGCCCACATGGTCAACTTCACGCACGTCCTGTCATTGCTCCGTGCAGCCGACGTGGACGGCGATCTCCCACTGCTGACGCACTGGCTCCTCACACCGTTGGAGGCCACCTTGGTACTGCACCAGTACCGCGATCTGGGTATACCGATGGACCGCTTGGCCGACGGTTGGGAAGACTTGGTACGCAGAGCGACTCGCGACAGATAGATCGCCCTCACAGCCTCTCGACCGCTGCCGCAGCGGTGTGCAACGCAACACCGTAGGAACGGCCGTGGCCCGCCGCATGAACGGCGAGCGGGTGCAGCTGATGCAGCGACACGCGCTCTCGCCATCCGTCTCGTAGCGGCCGCACTGACTCGTACTCTTCGATGATCTCGTCCAGCAGCGGGCACCCGAAGAGCGCCAACATCGCGAGATCGGTCTCCCGATGTCCGCCGTGCGCCGCTGGATCGATCAGCACCACACCTGTGTCGGTCCAGAACACGTTGCCGCTCCACAGATCTCCGTGAATCCGGCTCGGTGGCTCCGCATCGCCGAAGACACCGTCCGCAATGCGTCGGCACGCCGATTCGACGGTCGCAGCCTCTGCGGACGTCACGGTGCCTGCATCGACTGCGATCCGCAGGAACGGCAACACTCGTTCGGCAGCATAGAAGGCACCCCACGTCCGATGCACCGTATTGCTCATCGGCCGAGCCCCGATGAACAGTTGTCCGGAGAAGGGCGCACCGTCGGAGTCGACCGGCGGCGCGCCGAATCCGGCTGCTCCGCCGTCGTGCATTCGCGCCAACGCTCGGCCGAATCCTGCCGCCGCGGACAGCGTCGGATTCGCCGCAGTCAAACGCTCGAGTTCGATGTGCGTCGGCCCGTACTCCAGAACTCGGACAACCGGCGCGCCCGCCTCGCCGAGCCAGTGGAGACCTGCGGCCTCGGCAGCAAAGAAGTCGCGGTGCGCCTTCGGGTTTCGTTTGACGAAGGTATCGGAGGATCCGCTCACGAGAATCGACCTTACGCGCGACGCGTGTGCGCAGCGGCAGACCTGGTGGCGTCACTAGTATGTCGTGATGGGACACATCAACTCGGAATTGCGCACGGGAATCATGCGCGAGCTGGCAGTGCAGTCGACCATCGATCCGGTCACCGAGATTCGTAGGAGGGTGGACTTCCTCAAGGAGTACCTGTCGTCCACCCCGGCTACGGGCTTCGTACTCGGTATCAGTGGCGGACAAGACAGCACACTGACCGGCAAGCTCGCGCAGCAGGCCGCGGCAGAACTGCGGGCCGACGGCAAGGAGGCCGAGTTCGTCGCTGTTCGACTCCCCTACGGCGTACAGGCCGACGAAGACGACGCGTCGATCGCGCTGGCGTTCATCGACCCCGATCGAACCGTGGCGGTCGACATCAAGCCCGCCGCAGACGCGTCGGCGGCCGCCGCTGCAGAAGCACTGGGAACCGACGAGGTTCGCGATTTCGTTCGAGGCAACATCAAGGCCCGGCAGCGGATGGTCGCGCAATACGCCATCGCCGGAGAACTGGGCTACCTCGTCGTCGGCACCGACCACGCCGCCGAGGCGGTCACCGGCTTCTTCACCAAGTTCGGCGACGGCGGAGTCGACCTGACTCCGCTCACCGGCCTCACCAAGCGTCAGGGTGCCGCACTGCTTCGCGAACTCGGTGCACCGGAGAGCACCTGGCGAAAAGTGCCCACCGCGGATCTCGAGGACGACCGTCCGGCGCTGCCGGACGAGGAGGCCCTCGGGATGACGTACGCACAGATCGACGACTATCTCGAAGGAAAAGAAGTCGACGACGACGTGGCCGAGAAGCTGGAGAACATGTTCATGGCGACCCGCCACAAGCGGACGGTGCCGGTGACGCCGTTCGAGGACTGGTGGACACGTTCCTGCTGAGGACGCGGAGCAGGTTCGGCGATCAACCGCCCGCGAACGGCGGCAGCACGTCGACCCTGCTCCCGATCGCGCGGTCCAGATCGCGCGTGAGGTCCTCTCCGACGAGATAGGCCGACACTCGCAGGATCGGGTCCATCGGCGCGCCGTGCCGGGACCGAATCACCTCTCGAAGGTCGGCCAGAGTGGCTCCCACCGGGACGGTGACGTACTCCGATTCGCATCCAGACGCATCCACTGCCGCAGCGAAATACCGCACCTCGACCTCGGTCGACGACTCGGCGTCGCTGGACGTCCGTAGCTCAACCACCGATCGCTCCCATACTGCGGGCCGGAGGAACGAAGCCGTCTGCGTCGATCCCGTGTCCGGCCCATTTGTTCCACATCGCTCCACGCCACACGGCCGCCAGTTCACCATCGCTGGCACCGCCCCGCAGCGCCGCGCGCAGATCGGTTTCGTCGTCGCTGAACAGACATGACCGGATGGTTCCTTCGGCGGTCACCCTGGTGCGGTCGCACTCTCCGCAGAACGAGCGCGTCACCGAAGCGATGATGCCGACAGTGGCATCGGTACCGTTCACGCTCCATTCCTCGGCCGGTGCCGACGGATCGGCGCGACCCACCTCACGCAGGTCGAATTCGGTGGCCAGCTCGTCGAGCAAGGTCTGGGCGTCGATCATGTTGGCGCGAGCCCACTCGTGGTCGGCGTCGAGCGGCATCTGCTCGATGAATCGAAGCGCCACCCCTTCGTCCAGGCACCAGCGCAACAGATCGACCGCTCCGGAGAGGGTGTCCCGCATCAGAACCGCATTCACTTTCACCGGACCGATGCCCGCTCGTTTCGCCGCGCGTATACCGGCCAGCACCGACGGCAACCTGTCGCGTCGGGTCAGTCGCGCAAAATCTTCGCGATCCACCGAATCCAGGGACACATTGACCCGGGTCAGTCCGGCATCGGCCAGCGCCGCTGCGCGATGCTCGAGCCCGACCGCGTTGGTAGTCATCGACAGCGGTACGCCTGCTGCAGCATCGGAACACAGCCGCAGAATCTCGTCGAGGTCGCGGCGCATGAGGGGCTCACCGCCGGTGAACCGAACGTCGCGAATACCCAGCAAGCGCACCGATACCGACACCACCCGGGCAATCTCGACGGGCGTGAGCAGATTGGCAGCAGGAATGGCCGGCAGACCTTCCTCCGGCATGCAGTAGGTGCATCGCAGCGAGCACTTCTCGGTGATAGAGATACGCAAATCGCGCGCGACCCGACCGAAGCGGTCGATCAGATGGGGCACGTCCGGCCGATCCTCGACGGAATTCGCCTGCGACGACCCAGCTCCGCCGAACACCGGAATCCCGAGTGAGGTGACACTGTCCACCGACACCTCGTACCTCGCCTTCGTAGAATTCGCACACCTTGGTCTCGGACGTGACTACCCAGTATGCCGCAGCCCACACTCGTCGGTGTTGTCGGCGTGCTTAGGATTGGCACCCATGACGGCTGAGCACACGTGGGCGATCATCGGACCGACGCAGTGAGCGCGGCGTCCGTGGAGGAGCACGCTGCCGCGGTCGAGACCCTTCTCGCGGCACTGGGCACCAGAACTGCGCAGCGAATCCACCTGCCCGACGCCCTGGGCCGAGTCGCATTCGAGGATGTACGGTCGCCGGTCGATCTGCCACTGTTCCGGAATTCGCAGATGGATGGTTACGCAGTCGACTCTCGTTCCGTCACCACCACCCCGGTGACACTCGAGGTATCGACGGTCATCGCCGCCGGCCCTACGCAATCGGCAGTTCTGGCTGCGGGCAGCGCGGCAAAGATCATGACCGGCGCACCCATTCCCGACGGAGCCGACACCATCGTCCCCGTCGAGGACACCTCGATACCGACGGCGGGTTCGGTGACGATCGAACGAGGACGTGCAGCAGGGGAATTCGTTCGTGAACAGGGCAGCGACGTCCGCGTCGGAACGGTTCTGGTCGAGGCCGGTCGAGTGCTCGAACCCCGGCACATCTCGGTCCTTGCAGCAGTCGGCTTCGCCGAGGTGGCCGTGCGTTCGCGTCCCCGCGTGGCCGTCGTGACCACCGGTGCCGAATTGGTCGACGCCGGTGCGACTCTCGCGCCCGGCCAGATCTACGACTCGAACGGCATCACTCTCGCAGCACACCTACGGGCCAGCGGGGCGGAAGTGGTCACCGTTGCGCGCAGCAACGACGAGCCGACAATCTTTCGCGACATTCTCGACGAAGCAACACGTTCGGCTGAATTGGTCATCACCTCCGGCGGCGTTTCCATGGGCGACTTCGAGGTGGTCAAGGACGTCCTCGGACCACTCGGAGGAAAGTTCGGGTCGGTTCGGATGCAGCCCGGCGGGCCGCAGGGCATGACGCTGTTCGACGGTGTTCCTGTGCTCAGCTTTCCCGGTAACCCGGTGAGCACCGTTGTCTCGTACATCATGTTCGCGCGCAACATCATTCGTCGCGCAGCCGGCATCCCTCCCATCCTGTCCCGAACGGCGCACCTGTACGAGTCCGTTGTGTCTCCGCCCGGCAGGCGTCAGCTTCTCCGTGGCCGATTGCGGGACGACGGCCGCGTGGAGCTCGTGGCAGGCCCGGGCTCGCATCTGGTGGCGGCGCTGGCATGGGCCGACGTTCTGATCGATATCGACTCCGACACAACCGAACTCGCTGCAGGATCCGACGTGGAGGTATGGCCGCTGTGACCACAGACGCCCCGCAATCCCACCTGTCTCATCTCGACGACCAGGGCCGCGCACGCATGGTCGACGTGGCACACAAGAAGGAGACCTCGCGTACAGCCGTCGCCGCCGGGGAGTTCGTCACCACCGCCGAGGTCATCGCGCTCGTGCGCGCGGACGACATGCCCAAGGCCGATGTACTCGCCACTGCCCGCATCGCGGGCATCTCGGCGGCCAAGCGGACGTCGGAACTGATCCCGCTCTGCCATCAGCTCGCTCTCTCGTCGGTGAAGATTGCCTTCGGCTTCACCGACTCGTCCATCACGGTCGAGGCGACGGCCCGCACCACCGGACGCACCGGGGTGGAGATGGAAGCTCTGACCGCCGTCGCGGTGGCCGGACTGACGCTGCACGACATGGTCAAAGCCGTCGACCCGGGTGCCACGATGAACGCCGTCCGATTGATCACCAAAGACGGCGGGAAGCACGGCCATTGGCAACGGGACGGCGCAGCGGTTCCCGGCGAGGCTGCGGCCGCGCTGACATTCGAGTCCTCACGGTCCGCAGCGGTTCTGGTGGCGTCCACCGGCGGTGCCAACGGAACTCGGCCGGACACCACCGGTCCCGCCATCGCGTCCTGGCTGACCGATCGCGGCTTCACCGTCCGGGGTCCGCTGGTCTACGCCGACGCCGACATCGCGGCGGGACTACAGGACGCTCTGCGCGGCGAGCCGTCGTTGATCGTGAGCACCGGCGGCACCGGGGTCTCCCCCACCGATGCCACTCCCGAAGCAACGGCGGCTCTCCTGGACATCGATATGCCGGGTATCGCCGACGCGATACGCACACGCGGAACGTCTGCCACGCCACACGCAGTGCTCAGCCGAGGCGTTTCGGGACTTATCGGGCGCACGCTGACAATCAACCTGCCGGGCTCGCCCGGTGGCGTCAAGGACGGTCTCGCTGTTCTCGATCCACTACTCGATCACGTTCTGGCCCAGATCGCCGGAGGAGGACCCCACGATGAGTGAACTCGTTGCACGTATTTCCAGCGAACCGCTGAGCACCGCCGAAGTCGAGGCGGCGGTGCAGGATTCACGCCACGGTGCCGTAGTGCTGTTCAGCGGAATCGTCCGCGACCACGACGGCGGCCAGGCGGTGGAAACACTCGAGTACCGCGCCCACCCCGACGCGCAACGCTTCTTGAATCGCTGTTGCTCGGAGGTCTCGGCCGAGACCGGGCTGACCGTCGCTGCCGTACATCGCGTCGGGGATCTGCGCGTCGGCGACCTCGCGCTCGTGGCGGCGGTCGGATCGGCCCATCGCGCCGAAGCGTTCGAGGCGTGCGCGCGACTGGTCGAACGCATCAAGGCCGAGGTTCCGATCTGGAAGCGGCAGGGATTCGAGGGCGGCCGTACCGAATGGGTCGGACTGTAGGAGAACTACCCGGCGTCCAGGTAGCGGTGGACGGGCAGCATCGACGACGCGTCGCACTGCTCGGATGGCTCCCGCACGCATGCGCGTAGTCGTCTCTCGACGGCCGCTGCGTCGAGTTCTGTACCGATCAGCACCAGTGAGGTCTGCTCGACCTCGCCCCGCGCCCACGACGTCGCCTCGAACCTGATGTGTCGCCCTACGGTATGCACGATGAACTTCTGCGAATTCCCCGGTATCGCGAAGTCGACGAAGCCCTTGATGCGGTAGAGGTTCCCGGTGGGATTCTCCAAGAACTCGACCACGCGGCGAGGCTCCATGGGATCGGTGCTGACGAATTCGGTGTGCGAGTACTGCGCGTGCAGGTGATGGTCGTGGTCCCCGTTGTGGTCGTGGGTGTGGGTCTCCCTCAGCAACTCCTCGAACGACAATTGCACCGCCATCGTCGACTCGACCGACCGGTCTTCCGAGCGGTCGAACAACAGCAACGGATCCACTCGACCGAACGCGACGGGGACGACGGGGACGTCACCCACGACGGCGCGCACAGTGGCCACGACTGCGGAGCGGTCCGATTCCGAGACGGCATCGGATTTGTTCAGCACCACCAGATCGGCCAATTGCAGATGCTGGTCGATCTCGGGATGCCGCACTCGGGTCTGCGGGAACTCCACCGCGTCGACCACTCCGACGAGACCGCCGTAGACGATGAACTCGTTCTCGCTACCCCGGACCATCCTGATGAGATTGCGGGGTTCGGCCAGCCCGCTCGCCTCCACCACGATCACGTCGATGGCGGACCGTCGATGCGCGAGGGCATCGAACATCGCGTCCATATCGCTGATGTCGACGGCGCAACAGATACAACCGTTGCCGAGGGAGACCATCGAATCCACCTGGCCGGCCACGAGCATCGAGTCGATGTTGATCGCCCCGAAATCATTGACCACGACACCTATGCGGACACCGGAATCGTTGCGCAACAGGTGATTGAGAAGAGTCGTCTTACCTGCGCCCAGAAAGCCCGCAACGATCACCACCGGAATTCGTCGACGCGCCACGGCGTCCGAGACTACCGGGTGGCGAAACTTTGTTTCAGCAGGCCTCGAGCGACAGTGGGGGTTGCAGCGGTGCCGGTCGTCTTCGACACAGGTGAGGGCCCGAGCAGGTAGTCGATGATTCCGGTCGAGATTGCAATTGCGTGCTTCAACTGACCCTCGGAACTTTCGAGAAGGGCCGCGTCGTCGGGATTCGATCCGTTGCCCATCTCGATGAACACCAGCGGAACAGTGGTCAGTGCGGGACCGGCCACATCCGAGCGCTCCTGAATTCCCTCGGCTACGCCTGCGTAATTCGCCGGCTCGAAGCCGGCCCGAACGTACGAGTCCCGCATTGCTTTCGACGCCGATCGTCCCCCATCCGACTGGGCCGCATCGGCCGCCGCATTCGGAATCGGCAACGTAGGAACGATCAGATGGAACCCGCGCTTACCGGCGTCGGTCGTCGGGCTCGTCGAGTCCGCGTGGATACTCACCGCGACGTCGGCCCCGGACTCGCCGGCCGCGCGAGCCCTGTCGTCGACGCACCCGCCCCACCCCGAATCGTCGACTCGGCTGGTCTCGACCGTTGCACCCAGGCTCTCGAGACCAGCTTTGACGAGTTCGCTGACTTTCCAGTTGATGGTGTGCTCGGGCACACCGTCGACAGTGGTCATTCCGGTCGTCTGGCAGTCCTTCGTGCCGCCGCGTCCGTCGTTCACCTGGCGTTGCGCATTCTCCGAATGCGCGGTGCCCTGATGACCCGGGTCGAGAAATACCGTCTTGCCGGACAATTCCTCACCTACGGCGGGTGCGCCGCTGGACGGTGCGGCGATGGCCGGTGCAGACACGAGCACCCCAGCAACGAGTATTCCCGCGCCCATTATCGCCGCCAAAGCCGAGTTGGTCATCGGTGCAGATCTCATAATGTCTTGCGCAGCGGTCACAGCAGCTGCTCACTCCCCTCTCGGCCCCTCGGTTGCGCTGATAAGAGCGAGTCGCCGACACCACGGGACACACACGAAACAGCAGACACTTGCGCCCCAAGTGAACCAGATGTTGTCATCGACGCGCCCTGGATGATCTTTCGTTAGTGAAATGAGTGCGTTCGGTAATCGATCCGTTGCGAACGCGCCGCCACGTCGTACATCGATACGCCGGCTCCCCCACTCGGACCACCGCGAACCGACTCGGGGATCGAAAAGCGCCTACGAACCGGCCAGTCTGTCTTTGATTTCGATAAGGACCGACATCGTATCGGGACAATGTTCTCGCATATACCTCTGCGTTTCGGCAACCGCCTGAGCCGATTCTCGACAATTCTGCGAATCGCGTAACAATCCCCCGACCCGCATAGATTATGACTTTGTTCAGCCGTATAGTCGCATCAGTTCGATCTGGACATCCCCGCATCATCCCCTGCATCATTGGAGAGCTTCAGCATGGCCAGAAAAGTCTATGTGCAACTAGTCGATGACATCGACGAAAAACCGATCGAATCCGGTGGCGAACACATAACCTATTCGGTCAACGGAGTCAGCTACGAAATCGACCTGAGCGACAAGAACGCAAAGGAATTCCACCGCAAGCTCGACTATTACATCGAGCACTCCACCAAGGTCGGTGGAAAGCGAACGAAGAAGTCGAGCACTCCCGCAACCGGTGCCAAGCGCGACGCCAATCAGACCAAAGCCATCAGAGAATGGGCGAAGGCCAACGGCCACAATATCTCGGCGCGAGGCAGAATCCCTGCCGAGGTCGAGCAGGCATTCGACGCCGCACACTGAGCCGTCGACAGCCGAATCGGCTCCGGACACGACGCACGGAGGCCGATTCGGCGGTCGGTGACCCACAAACGCAAAAAGCGTCGCCCGAGGGCGACGCTTTTTCGTTGATTATCAGGTAGAGATTGCCATCTCGGTGGAGCTAAGGGGACTCGAACCCCTGACCCCCACACTGCCAGTGTGGTGCGCTACCAGCTGCGCCATAGCCCCGAGTTACTGCGTGCTACCGCTCATGCGGTTGCTCGAACGAAGTTACACCATCGGTCGCAGCAGCAACAAATCACCTGGTGCGGCCGGTACCGATTGCTCGACGACCGACCGCCTCAGCGCCCTGGAATCAGTTGATCGACGCGAGCCATTCCGAGTCACCGAGCGCATCGACAACCTGGCCGTCCACGAGGACCCCTGGCGTTCCGCGCGCTCCCGACGCCGCCAGTGCGTCCCGTCCGGTGTTGGCATCCTCCGCCGCGGCGTCTCGCTGGGCACCGCTCACGATGCAGTCGACCGCCAACTCGCTCGCTCCGCTGGACCGAGCGAGCTCGGCCAGTTCGGTATCGGTTCTGTCGGAGTCCGCGCCTTCTTCCGGTTGAAATTCAGGGTCGAACAATCCGGCGTGAAAAGCGGAGTAGACCCGGGCGTTCTCGGTCGCCGCGACGCAGTGCGACGCCGCAACCGCGCGCGTCGAATAGTCGCCCGATGCCGACTGCGCATCGAGGAAATTGACGAGGTGGTATTTCACCGAGACAACGCCGTCGTCGATTTTCTGAGCCAACTCCTGGCCGTGCTTCACTTCGAGGTCGCCGCAGAACGGGCACAACGGATCCTCGAAGACATCGATCACACGCTCTGCTCCCGGGCGTGCCAGCTGCACCACACCGTCGCCAGGCAACGCCAATTCGACCTCGGGGTTCTTGACGGTGCCGTAGCCGTCGTTACGTGGGGCGTCGCTTCCGCTCTGCCACATGATCGCAACCACGATGACGATCACCACCACGAGAAATGCGACACCGCCCAAAACGTAGGTCATGGTGTTGTTCGTAGCTCGGGGCGTGTGCTTCGTGCTCGATATCTTCTTCTGACTCACAGCGCGAATACTACGGACGTGCCCGCGGGGTGCGCTCGCCCTCGAGTGTGTCCGGTACGCGGGACCACCAGAGTCCGGCCACCAGAAGCAACGCACCGGTCACTGCGAATGCAGGACCGAACGAAGTTTGCTGCACGATCAGCCCCGCCACGATGGGGCCGACGACCGCGCCGACATCGGATGCCATCTGGAAAGCGGCCAATACCGGCCCACCGCGCGCTTTCGATCCGATGACATCGGCCACCGAAGCCTGCTGCGCGGGACTCATCAGACCCGATCCGATCCCGGCGACGAACGACACCACGAGAAACAGCACCGGATCCAGCACATACCCCATCACGACCGTTCCGAGGCCGCACACCACCAACCCACCCACCATGAAGGGCTTTCGTCCGCGTACGTCGGACAGGCGACCGGCACTGGTGAGAACCACCGCATTCCCCACCGCGAACACGGTCAATGCGACACCGACGAACACCTCGGACCTCTGCATCGCCTCGACGACGAACAGCGGCACCAAAGCCACCCGCACACCGAACACCGCCCATCCGTTGGCGAAGTTGGACGCCAAAGCTGCCCGATAAGAAGGAATTCGGAGTGCAGCGAGCAGCGACATCGTCGGCGGTGCAGAGCCCTTCTCCGGCCTGACGAGATCGGAATTGCCGAGGGTGAAGTACACGACGGCCGCGGCGATCACGAGAGCCACGGCATAGATGACGAACGGCACTCTCAGGCCGAAACCGACGAGGGCACCGCCGACGAGCGGGCCGCCGATGGTACCCAGCAGGAACGCGGTCGCGTACAGACCGGAAATGCGGCCACGACTACTCGGTGGGCTGATCCGGATCAACAATCCGAGAGCGGACACCGAGAACATCGTCGACCCGATTCCGCCGAGGCCGCGAAATACGAGCAACTGCCAGTACGTCTGGGCCAACGCGCACGCGCCGGTCGACACCGCAACGATCAGCAGTCCGATCAGGTAGACGGGTCGCTCACCCAGTCGCTGAACCAGAGATCCACTGGCCGGCGCGAACACCAACCGCATCAGGGCGAAAGCACTGATCACCGCAGACGCAGCAGCTACGCCGACCCCGAATTCGCGAGCGAACTGCGGAAGGGCAGGGGCGACGATGCCGAACCCCAGAGCAATGACGAACGCCGCCGATACGAGCACCCAGATTTCGGGTGGGAGCTTGCCGTCCGGCTTCGATGCCGGCTCGGGAACCGAGCTGTCGTGATCGGATGGAGGTGAGTCGGTCACGAGCTCTCGAGTGCAGAGGACACCAAGTCACGTGCTGCAGATTGAACTTCGGCGAGGTGCTTCTCACCGTGGAACGACTCCGCATAGATCTTGTAGACGTCTTCTGTTCCGGAGGGACGGGCCGCGAACCAGGCGCTCTCGGTCGTTACCTTGAGCCCGCCGAGCGCGGCACCGTTCCCCGGAGCCTCGGTGAGAGTGGCCGTGATCGTTTCGCCGGCCAACTCGGTGGCAGTGATCTGATCGGGCGAGAGCTTGGCGAGCACGGCCTTCTGCTCCCGCGTAGCCGGTGCGTCGACTCGGGCGTAGGACGGATCGCCGAACTTCGCTGTGAACTCGCCGTAACGCTGCGACGGTGTCGAGCCTGTCACTGCGGTGATCTCCGACGCGAGCAACGCGAGGATGATGCCGTCCTTGTCGGTGGTCCAGACCCGACCGTCGTGGCGGAGGAACGACGCGCCGGCACTCTCCTCGCCGCCGAATCCGAGCTCGCCGGCAAGCAGCCCCGGTACGAACCATTTGAATCCGACCGGAACCTCGAGCAGACGACGTCCGAGACCGGCGACCACCCGGTCGATCATCGACGAACTCACCAGTGTCTTGCCGACTGCCGCCGTCGGCGACCATCCCGGCCGGTGGGTGAACAAGTAGTCGATGGCAACGGCGAGGTAGTGATTGGGATTCATCAGGCCGGCATCCGGTGTGACGATGCCGTGCCGATCGGAGTCGGCATCGTTGCCCGTCGAGATATCGAACCGGTCGCGTGCAGCGATGAGCGACGCCATCGCATTCGGCGACGAGCAATCCATTCTGATCTTACCGTCCGTATCGAGCGTCATGAAGCGGAACGTGCCGTCCACCAACGGATTGACGACGGTCAGAGTAAGGTTGTGACGCTCGGCGATGGCGTCCCAGTAGTCGACACTGGCACCGCCCAACGGGTCGGCACCGATACGAACTCCGGCAGCGCGGATCGCGTCGAGGTCGAGCACGTTCGGCAGGTCGTCCACGTAGGTGCCGAGGAAGTCGTACTGTGAGACGCTTCCTGCCATCGCCTGCGCGAGGGTCACCCGCTTGATTCCCGAAATACCCTCGCGGAGGAGCTCGTTGGCGCGGTCGGCGATCACCGACGTCGCGTCACTGTCGGCCGGCCCGCCGTGCGGAGGGTTGTACTTGAATCCGCCGTCCCGTGGCGGGTTGTGCGACGGAGTCACCACGATGCCGTCGGCCTTCGCGGCCGGACCGGACTCGTTGTGGCGAAGGATGGCATGGCTGACCGCAGGCGTGGGGGTGTATCGGCCTTCGGAATCGACCAGGACGTCGACGTCGTTGGCGGCCAGCACCTCGAGAGCCGTCGTCCACGCGGGTTCGGACAGGGCGTGGGTGTCTCGGCCGATGAACAGAGGCCCGGTGATCCCCTGCGCAGCGCGGTATTCCACGATTGCCTGGGTTGTCGCCACGATGTGTGCCTCGTTGAACGCCGAATCCAAGCTCGATCCTCGATGCCCGGACGTGCCGAAGACCACCTGCTGGCTCGGCTCCGACACATCGGGCACCCGCGAGTAGTACGCCGTCACGAGTTGCGAAAGATCCACCAGATCCTCGGGCAACGCAGTGGTTCCAGCTCTCTCGTGCGCCACGATGCGCCTCCTCGTTGTGGTCGAACCGAACTCGATCGATGGATCGAACTCCTCGACAACCCTAACGCCGCTACCCCACCCTCGAGCTACCTGCTGGGTGCTTTCGGCGGGCGTGGGAGGAAATAGCTGGTCCGCTGCTGGTATTCGCGATACCCCGGACGCTTCTCCATGCTGCGCTCGAGCAACCGGGCACCGGTGGCGAACACGAGGAAATACGTCATCGCGATGGGCGAGGGCAGCGTGAACACGCCGGGCCACGCCGACGCCGAGACGAGGAACAATCCCCACCAGACTGCAGAGTCTCCGAAGTAGTTGGGGTGCCGAGTCCAGGACCACAGACCACGATCCATGATCTTGCCCTTGTTCGACGCGTCGGCCTTGAACGCCTTCAACTGGGCGTCGCCCACGGCCTCGAACGTCCAGCCGAGCGTCCAGATGAGAACGCCGAGCACGACGACGGCTGGAACCGATCCGTGCGCGACAGCGGATACCTGCACCGGCAGGGACACGAACCACAATGCGATCGCCTGCGTCAGATAGATCTTGCGCAGGGCATACACGGTTTCGTTCCCGGTGGCCTTGGAGAGCAGTTCGGTGTAGCGCGGATCCTCACCGTGCCCACGCGAACGCTGAAAGACGTGCAGTGCGAGACGAAGTCCCCACACGCCGACCAGGACGAGCAACAGCACCCGGCGCCATGCTTCACCTGTTCCGGTCACAGCCGAGATCAGCGCAATAAGCACGAAACCGCCGCCCCACGTCACGTCCACGACGTTGTGCCGTCCGATACGCGCACCGATGAGGGCGGTGACGATCATCAGAACAGCGGTACCGCCCAGGCTCGCGAGCGATACGGTCAGGAAATCGGACCAGTTCACCGTGCGGGCACCCAGACCGGTCGAACCGGTTCCATCTCGGACGATCCGTTCTCGGACCGAACCGCCAAGATCTGATCGACGCCCATCCTGTTGTCCCGGAACGCCATTCCGCCGCCGATCAGGTACAACCGCCACACCCGGGCGACCTCTTCGCCGACCATTGCCACCACCTCGTCGAAGCGCGCCTCGAATCGCTCGGTCCACACATCGACCGTTCGCACGTAATGCTCCCGGAGCGCATGCACGTCCCGAACCTCGAGCCCCGCCTCCTCGATCATGGCAACTGTCCGCCCGACCGGGCGCATGTACATGTCCGGCGCGATGAAGGATTCGATGAATGCTCCGCCGCCGGGGTTGTCGCCGTCTCTCCGCGACATCTGCTGGATCAGCACGCGTCCACCCGGCTTGACGTTGGCGTGCAGTGCGGCGGTGTAGGTCGGGTAGTTGGCCTCCCCCACATGCTCACCCATCTCGATCGACGCCACCGCGTCGAACGGACCGTCCGGAATCTCCCGGTAGTCCTGGATTCTGATGTCGACGTTGTCCTGCAGTCCCCGATCGGCAATTCGCTTGTCGATGAACGCTTTCTGTTCACGCGAGATCGTCACACCGACGACCTTCGCTCCGTACTCCTGAGCCGCATGCAGGCTCAAGGAGCCCCAGCCGCAGCCGACGTCCAGAAAGCGCTGCCCGGTGCGCTTGTCGAGACCGATCTTGCGACACACGAGATCGAGTTTGTCGCGCTGGGCGTCATCGAGGGTGTAGTCCGGCGAATCCGACGTCCAATACGCCGACGAATACGCCATGTGCGAGTCGAGGACCAGTTCGTAGAAATCGTTGGACAGGTCGTAGTGGTGGCTGATCGCAGCGCGGTCGCGGAGCACCGAGTGCAGCCGCCCCTTCACCGAGGCCTGCGACACGGGCGGCGGTAGTGGGCGGCCGAACACTCCCAGATCTTTCGCCAGTCTCGCCAACCGCAACAGGGAGGCCGGCCCCGGCCGGACCGCCGAGAGTCGACGCTCACGCACCACACCCCACACGTGATCGAGAGCCGCAGCAAGATCGCCGTCGACGTCCAACTCCCCGGTGACGTACGCCTGCGCAGCACCGAGTTCGCCGGGGCTCCACAGCAATCGACGAAGAGCGCTCGGGCTCCGCAACAGCACTCTCGGTGCCGAGGCATCGCCTGCGACGGATCCGTCCCACGCCTGCAACCGAACGGGAAGTGGACCACCCACCAAGGGCTCTATCAATTCGGCGATCCGATGTGCGACACCGACCCTGCGATCGGTCCGGTCCACGGAAAGTGTCGAGGTGGTCATCGATTGTCCCTTCGGTCGAGCACGATCTGCTGAACATCGAGGTACCCGGATCGAAATCCGGCCTCCGAGTAACACAGGTAGAAGTGCCACATCCGCGCGAACACCTCGTCGAAACCGAGATCTTCTGCCTCGCTCCGATATTCACGGAAGCGGCCGTCCCACAGCGCGAGGGTTCGCGCGTAGTGGTCACCCATGGACAGACGCTCGCGAACCCGAAGCGAGGTGTGCTGCTCGGTCACTTCCTCGATGGCCCGCACCGACGGCAGGAACCCGCCGGGGAAGATGTACTAGTGTCGTGAAATGTTGGATCGCGTGTTCTTCGTCGTATTGCGCTCGCTTCGCGGCGGTTTCGGGATGTAGAGCCCTCGGAGTCGCTGCAGGGATTTGGGAATCAGCGACGCCATTCGCCGGGCGAAGACCTCGAGCACGGCAGTGAGGTCCTCGGCATCCCAGTCTCCGGCCATGTACGCCTCACCGAATCCGATGAGTCCACTGTCGCCGACCCGTGCCGCGAAGTTGTGCGGCCGATAGACCGTCATCAACGGTGCGTCGTCCGATCCAGCCCCGATCACTTCGCCGTCCGGCATCGCGACTCGGACCTGTAGTCCCGCGACCGCACGACGGAACAGGAAATTGGCGACGGGCGCGGCGGCAGCAACCTTCATGCCGCCGGGAACGTGTGCAATCTGAGGCCACACCCGCGCATCGACCAGCGGGCGCGGACCCGCGGCGGAGCCACCGAACGGATCCGACACAGAATCGAATTTCGACACAGTCGTCATCTGCTGGCCTCTTCCTTCGGGGATCTTCGTTCTGCCGGGGGGGCAGGCCTGCGGACAATCTTCAGACCCCGCGCCCAGAGCCTGATGCCCTGCCAGCGGATCTGCACCACCACTCGCAACGGCGCGATCGGGATCTCGAGAGCGGTCCATAGAATCGAGCGCGTCGTCACCTCGCGCCGACGGCCACGGACGGTCGCCGCGAACGGAGGCTCACCTGGGCGTTCGAGGACGATCGACAGTCGGAGCGCGGCGTCCGGCTCGGGCAGCTGCATCGAGTATTCGCCGTCGACATCGTTGAACGGCGAGACGTAGAACTCCTTGGTCGTCCGCGCCGCGCCACGCCCGTCGGTGTGCAGCAGATACCGGTATCGCTCGCCGTAAGTGTTGTGCACCTCGGCCACCACGCAACGTAGGTCTCCGCCCGCGTCGTGACACCAGTACACACTCAACGGGTTGAACGTATGCCCGAATACTCGCGCACTGGCCAGCATCGTGATGCGGCCGCCGTCGAGATCGATTCCGTTCTCCGCCAAGAAAGCATCGACGTTCTCCCGAATGGTCGCACCCGGGTCACCGACATGGTCACGGGAATCGAACGACGCGAGTGAGCGCAAGATCCGCGGCAGTTCGGGCAGTGCGTCGAGGTCGACGAACCAGCTGTAACTCTTGTACGAGAACGTGTTGCGAATCGGCGCGCGTCGCACGTGGTCGATTCGAGTGAGATACAGCGCCGCTCCGTGTGCCCGGGTGGTCGGCAGAACCGCCGTCAGAGCCACGTCGACCCCAACCGTTGCGCAGCGCGCGCTCCGGACAACGCACCGTCTTCGTGGAATCCCCAGCCGTGGTACGCCCCGGCGAACGCCACCGTGTCGGTGTCCAATTCGGGTAGACGTCGCTGCGCTGCTACCGATTCGGGGGTGTATTGCGGGTGTTCGTAGGTCATCTGGTCGAGCACTGTGTTCGGATCGATGCGATCTGCTCCGCCGAGGGTGACCAACATTCGTCGATCGGTCCCGTCCAACCGCTGCAACCTGGTCAGGTCGTAGCTCACCAGAACCCGATCGGGCTTGGCAGTACAGGACGGGAGGTGGTAGTTCCACGAGGCCCGCGCCCTGGTATTTCGCGGCAAGACGGAGGAGTCCGTATGCAGGGCAGTGTGATTGATCGAATACGGCATGGCTCCGAGAACGCTGTGTTCGAGCGGTGTCGGCTCTGCGAGCAGCTTCAGCGCGGCACCGGGGTGAACCGCAATCACAGCTGCGTCGAACGTGCGTAGGTCGTCGTGACCGTCTCGGATCTGTACGGAGTCACCGGACCGGTACAGCGCGCGCACCGGGGTATCGAGTAATACCTCGTCGATGTGCGACGACACCCGACGAACGTATTCGATCGACCCGCCTGTGACCGTTCGCCAAGTGGGAGACCCTGTGACGGTGAGCATTCCGTGGTGCCGAAGAAAGGAGAACAGGTAGCGAGCCGGGTACGCGAGAGCAGTGGTCGGATCACACGACCACACCGCCGACACCAACGGTGTCATGAAGTGGGACTCGAAATACTCCGAGAACGAGTTGTCGGCGAGAAACGTGCCGAGTGTGGTCTCTGATTCGACCGTATCGGGGTTGTCCAGAAGCTCCGTCGCCAACCGGTGAAATCGCTTGACATCGAGCAACATCGACACGAATCGCGGCTTGAACACCGCTGTGCGTTGCGCGAGTATTCCGCGCATGCCCTGACCACCCGAGTATTCGAGCCCGCACCCGTCGCAACGCACGGACATGCTCATGTCCGAATCCTGCGTGGGAACGTCGAGTTCGTCGAAGAGCCGAAGCAGCGTGGGATACGTTCGGTCGTTGTGCACGATGAACCCGGTGTCGACGCCCACCGGACCGTCGGGGCCGTTGACGTAGTGCGTATCCGCGTGACCGCCGAGGCGGGAGTCGGCCTCGTACAACGTCACCGACGAAGTCTTCGACAGTGCGTATGCGGCCGTCAGACCGGCGATGCCGCTGCCGACCACCGCGATGCGACGGCGCGTCACGACGGTCTGTTCGTGCAGTCGGCCTTCGCATCGGCAACAGCGAGAACGAAGTCACGCGTAGCCCTTGACCACAGCCGCGGATTGCGGAGCATGAAGTGCCCGCCCGGCACGGAAAGATAGCGAGCGGACGCCCCCCGCGCCATCGCACGTTCGGTCGCGCGGCGCGAGGTCTTCGGATCGGTCCACTTGTCGGCCGTTCCGTGCACGACGAGCAACGAGTGACGCGCACCGAATGCGTCGGCCTCCGTGCCCTCCGGCCACCACGGGGCCAAGGCGACGACACCTGTGATTTGCTGGGTCGTTCCGGCAGGCTCCACTCCCGGGATAGAAGGGTCGTCGATCAGGGCAGCTGCGGTGCGGCCGCCCATCGAATGGCCGACGACCACGATGCGAACGTCAGGATGCTCCGCGCGGATTCGGTTCAGCGCCCACCGGGCGTCCTCGACCGGGGACCGTTCGGGAGCGTTCCAGCCGCGATACCGATACTGCAGCTGGTGGACCGAGATTCCGCGCGATCGGCCTGCGCGCCGAAGCATCCAGGTGAACGGCCACATGCGCAGACCGGCCAGGTGCCAGGGCCTACTACGCGCCCGGCTCACGTCCTTGCCGCCACCGAGTACCAACACGACCAGAGAGGGGTCGGACACTCGCTTGCCGGTCCGCACTGCTGGAATCGGCTCGTTGCTCATGCCGGTTATTCGGCACCGAGGCCTCTTCGGGTGGGATCGGTACGGATCGGGCGATTGTGACCTGTCCGACACAGAGAAAAAGACCGAGCCGAGAGCGTGTCTCTCGGCCCGGTCTTCTGCGGTGGAGCTGCCGGGAATCGAACCCGGGTCCTCTGCTGCATTGCCAGGGCTTCTCCGTGTGCAGTCCGCTATGCCTCTACTTGGATCTCCCGATCTCGCGAACAAGTCAGGATGACGATCCCAGCCACTGTTTGATGTTCCTCATCATCCCGCGGCCGGATGAATCGGTGAGCCCTCTAGCTGATGCCAGTACCCGGGCCGAGGGCAAGCCCGGACTGACAGACACGCAGTCGCTACTTAGGCAGCGAGTGCGTAGTCGCGCTGATTGGAATCGGCGCTTATAAGGTTGCGATGACGCTTACGGTGGTCTCTCGCCTGCACCGACACGCTTCCCCTGACTCAACATACAAAGTCGAAACCGTTCAGCCCCGTATGTTCCCGAACACCGTGCCCGGGCTGTTCAGTGTAACGCCTCGCCCGCAAGGATTCATTCCATTAACGGCCTACTCCGCGATCCGCGGAATTCGAGGCAGCATCGGCGTCGACTCGTTGCACCACCATGCGCAACAGTCGACGTGCCATGACCAGGCGTGCCGGTAGCGAGGCGTACCAGACCGCGCGACCGGCCAGACCGCGTGGGAAGAACACCAACCGCTGCTCGATGGTGGGCTGCTTCGCCGTTCCGCCGACCGTCAGGTCCAGCCACGCCTCTCCGGGTAGACGAGTCGAGGACTTGAGCCGAGTGGTGTGCTCGGTGCCCGACGCGGACGCGTCGGGTCCTGTGGCGTCACGGTGCCATCCGGTGAGCACCTCGGCGTCGGCCAATCGTTCGAGTGCGGGCCGAATGGCGCTCGAGGGCGCGCTGCTGCGGGCGACCCGAGTGTCGGTGTAGACGACCTCTCCGGCCCAATCCGGATCGGAGGGCAGCGGGTCCGACGGCGCCGCGGTTCCGGTTGCGTCGGTCCAGCGCGTCTCGACTTCGCCGTCGTCGATCTTGCGCAGGGCCAATCTCACGGAATCGCGGTACCCGGTCAAACCACCGTCCGGACGCGGCACGACAGCGTCTATATCCATCTCGTGACCGACGGCGTCGTACTGCAACGACTCGATTAGTGGCATCGCCAACCCGCGCGGAATCGGGGTCACCAGCCCGATCCAGTGACCGGCCAGCCGGGGCGTCAACACCGGGAGAACGACGATCCGGCGCTGCCGCAGACCCGCAACGTCGGCGTAGATGTTCATCATCTCGCCGTACTGCATCACGTCCGGCCCGCCGATGTCGAAGGTCCTGGATTCGGCGATCGGGGCACTCGCTGCCCCGATCAGGTAGTGCAGTACGTCTCGTACAGCAATGGGCTGAATGCGGTTGTGCACCCACCGAGGTGTCGTCATCACCGGCAACCGATTGGTCAGGTGCCGAATCATCTCGAACGAGGCCGAGCCGGATCCGATGACCACGCCGGCCTGCAGCACGACGGTCGGTACTCCCGACTCGATCAGGATGCGACCTACCTCGGCTCGTGACTTCAGGTGTGGCGAGAGCTCACCGGTCGGCGGATGCAGACCGCCGAGGTAGACGATGCGTCCCACACCGCATTCCGCCGCGACGGCGGCAACGTTCTCGGCGCTGTCTCGCTCGGTGTCGGCGAAATCCGAGTGACCTGCGGTTCCCATCGAGTGCACCAAGTAGTACATGACGTCTACGCCGCTGAGCGCTTCCTTCAACGATTCGCGGTCGCTCAGATCGCCTCGAACGATCTCCACGTCGTCCGCCCACGGGACGCTGTCCAGCTTGGCGGGCGTGCGCGCCAGCACCCGAACCTTGTACCCCTCGTCCAACAGTCGCGGAGCCAAGCGCCCGCCCAGATATCCCGTGGCACCGGTGACCAGGACGCGCGGCGACTTCTCGGGCACGGGGGTGTCGGAGGCAGAGTGGGAGGCAGTCATAAACGAGTTCATTACCCCCCCGCCGCGCAGTTCAATCTGCCAGCGCAGTTCAACCCGCGAGCGCGATCATCCCGATCGCACCGAGTGCCAACGCCATACCGATCTTTTGCGACGTGCCTACTCGTTCGCCGAGCATCACCATCGCCAGCAGTACCGTCGCCGCCGGATACAGCGACGCGATGACACTGACCAAGGACAGCAGACCACCCTGGTAGGCGTAGATCATCGCTGCATTGGCCACGACGTCCAGCACGCTGACGAAGGCCGCAAGCTTCAGCACGCTGCCGTGCGGAGGTGAGAAGTGCCCGGAGGACAAGGCCACCATCCAGACCACCGCGGTCGCCGAGGCCCGTGAAGCCGCCAACGGCCACAGCCCGCTGCCGTCCCCGATCTGGTGCAGGAATATGAACGCGAAGGCGAACGTCACCCCCGAACCGACGGTCAACCAGGCGACCGTCCGGGTGAACCTCATCTTTCGTCCACCGGCCACCTCGCCGGTCACCTCGTCCGGAGATTCCTTGCTGACCAGCACCACCGCCACCAGCGCGACGGCGATACCGACGAACGCGACGAGGCCGGGACGCTCCCCCATCGACAAACCGACCAGCACTGGAATTCCGGCTACCAGAACAGCAGTGACGGGCGAGACCACCGCCATCGGTCCGGCCGCGAGCGCGAGATAGAACCACCACACCGCAACGCCGCCGGCGACACCCGAGGCCAGCCCCCAGAGCATCGCCGGAAGCTCGATGGTTCCGCCGACGAACGGCGCGACGAGCAGCACGATCACCAGCGACAGCGGGTAGGACACGATGACCACACGTAGGGCCGCGACCCGGCGGGACGCGACACCGCCGACGAAATCGCTCACCCCGTAGCCCACGGCAGCCACCAGAGCGAGCAGAACAGCGGTCAGCGCATTCCCTTCACACGACGCCCCAGCTCACGAGTGACCTCGCGTTCGGCGGTGCGCTTGGCCAGCGACTGCCTCTTGTCGTAGTCCTGCTTGCCCTTGGCCAGCGCGAGTTCGACCTTGACCTTGCCGTCGGAGAAGTACATCGACAACGGCACCAACGTCAGGTTTCCCTCTTTCACCTTGCCGGCCAGACGGTCGATCTCACGACGGTGAAGAAGCAGTTTGCGGTTTCGCCTCGGTGCGTGGTTGGTCCAGCTCCCGAGCGTGTATTCGGCGATATGCAATCCGCGTAGCCAGATCTCACCGTCGTCGACGGTCGCGAAGGCGTCGACCAACGAGGCCTTGCCGTCACGCAGGCTCTTGACCTCGGTTCCGACGAGGGCGACTCCGGCCTCGACGACATCGAGGATGGAGTAGTTGTGCCGCGCCTTGCGATTGGTCGCGATGGCCTTGCGGCCCTTCTCTCTCACTTCAGGGCCCTTTCTCGAGCGTTCGGCCGGGTGGAGCGGTTCCACGGGCAACCGCTCCAGCATAGAACCGAACGGCAAGCGAATTTATTCGCGCACGTACAGGCGCAGCGTGATGTACGCCGTCACCGCGGCCATTCCGACGCCCACCAGCGCGAGGAACGGCGAGACGAGCAGGACGTCACTGTTCGATATCCGCGCCAGAATATTGGCTTGGTACACATCGGAGAGCACGTCGTCGATGAACATGTTCTTCGCTGTGAACAAGCCCGCGATCGCCAGCGCAGAGCCGATCAACGCGGCAACCACCGCCTCGAGCAGGAACGGCAGCTGGGTGTACCAGCGCGTGGCACCGACCAACCGCATGATGCCCACCTCGGTCCGCCTGGTGAACGCGGCAATCTGAACCATGTTGGCGATCAACAGGATTGCGGCGACGGCCTGCACCGTGGCGATCGCGAAGGCAGCGTTGCGCACACCGTTGAGCACACTGAACAGACGCTCGACCAGGTCGCGCTGATTGAGCACGCTCTGCACGCCCGGTCGGTTCTGGAAGTTGTCGTTGATCACCCCGAAGCGTTCGGGATCGCTCAAACGCACCTTGAACGAGGCCGGGAAGCTGTCGGCACTGACCAGCTCGGCCAGTTCGGGCTGGTCTTTGAACACCCGCTCGGTGGCGTCCTTCACTGCGTCCTCGCGGTTCAGGTACTGCACCGAAACCACCGAAGGCGTGCTCTCGAGGTCCGAGCGCAGGGTGGAACAGGTGTCCTGTGCGCAATCGGGATCCGTTGCGGAGATGTCGTCGGTGAGGAAGATCTGCACTTCTACGCGATCGAGGAAGATCTGCTGGGTCTTTCCGGCCATCTGCACCACGAGGAGTCCGCCCCCGAACAGGCCGAGCGAAATGGCGGTCGTCAAGATCATGGCGATCGTCATGGTGATGTTGCGGCGAAGCCCGGTGAGGACCTCGCTGAAGATGAAACTTGCGCGCATCGCGGAATCCGAGCCCTTCGATTCGTTCGGTCGAGAAGTCTGAGCGGTCTTGTCCGAGGGGCGGCGTCAGCGCCCGACGCCGTAGACCCCGCGGGCCTCGTCACGAACGACTCGTCCGTTGTCCAGTTCGACGACCCGGCGGCGCATCGAATCGACGATGTGGTTGTCGTGGGTAGCCATCAGCACTGTGGTTCCGGTGCGGTTGATGCGCTCGAGCAGCAGCATGATGTCCTGGCTAGTATCCGGATCCAGGTTTCCGGTCGGCTCGTCCGCGAGCAGGACCAGCGGGCGGTTGACGAATGCCCGTGCGATCGCGACACGCTGCTGCTCGCCACCGGACAACTCGTTCGGCAGGCGATCGGACTTCCCACCGAGTCCCACCAGGTCCAGCACTTCGGGCACGGTGCGCTTGATCATCGAGCGCGGCTTACCGATCACCTCGAGCGCGAAGGCCACGTTCTCGACGACGGTCTTTTGCTGCAGAAGACGGAAGTCCTGGAAGACGCATCCCATGCTCTGCCGCAGCCGAGGCACACGACGGGCGGCCAACCGATTGACGTGAAAATCTGCGACGTGGATGTCACCGGAGGTCGGCGTCTCTTCTTTGAGGAGCAGCCGCATGAACGTCGACTTGCCCGAACCCGAGGCACCGATCAGGAACACGAACTCGCCCTTGTCGATGGAGACAGTCACTTTGTCCAGCGCGGGCCTGGTGGACGTCTTGTAGGACTTCGACACATTCGAGGTGCTGATCACGGGTCGCCAGTGTAGTCCCTACTTGCCGGTAACAGCCGGAAGTGCTCGGGCACCGCGGCGAGTCCCGCGAGACGGTGCAGAAGGCGTCAGCGAGATGGCGTCGGGGTCGTCTGGGTGGGTATCAGCGACTGAATACCCGGCGGAAGCGGCAGGCCGAAAGTCGTGGTGGGCGGCGCGGTTGTCGTCGACTGCGCTCCGGTGCCCTCGACGGCGTCCGACGGTTGCTCCTCGACGGTTGTCGGGACAGGCGTCGGCGTCGTGGTCGAGGTGCCCGACAAGGACGGCTCGGGCTGCGGCTGTGTGTATGGGGTGAGCTCGCCCGGATCGACGGCTGTCGGCCCTTGGATCTGTTCGCTGTCCCTCTCGGCGATCTCGTTGCTGACCTGTCCGTACCACAAACCGGTGAGCACGAAGAAGATTCCGAACGCGACGGTGGACGTCCGCACCCGACCGTGGATCTTGGCCGGGATTCGCCACTGCCGCCAGTTCCGTTGCCGGCGTTCGGTTCCGGTGCCCGGTGCGTTCATGTGCCCTCCGTCTTGACGGGTCTCGACGCTTCCTCGGCAACACCGGCAGTACTGACGTCGGGGGCGACACTGATGCCCTCGGGTTGCAGCGCTGCGGCCACTCGGACGCGGATGTCGCGGCCCACCTGGAACTGCTTTCCCGGTAGCGTCCGTGCTACCAGGCGCACATTGACCTGCCCCACTTCGATGCTCTCCACGCCCATCACCGTGGGCTCGTCGAGTAGCAACGGACGAAGGTGCGGATCGGCGAAAGCATCGCGTCCGACCGCTCGCAACAGCGCGTTGACCTGCGTCAGATCTGCAGTGCTGGGCACGGGTACGTCGACGACGGCGCGAGCCCAGTCCTTCGACAGGTTGATCGCTTTGACGATCTGTCCGTTGGGGACCGTGATGACCTCGCCGTCGACACTGCGCACTCGAGTCACCCGGAGCGTGACGTCCTCGACGGTCCCCTCGGCGTCCTCGGCGGAACCGAGAACCGCGATCTGCACCACGTCGCCGAACCCGTACTGACGTTCGGTGATGATGAAGAAACCGGCGAGGATGTCCTGCACCACACGCTGCGCGCCGAAGCCGAGCGCTGCACCGAGAACCGTTGCCGGTGCGACGAGACCGCCGACGCCGAAACCGAAGCGACGCAACACCTCGATGGTGACGAGAATGTAGATGAGGGTGACGACGACCCAGGTGATCACCTGCGCGAGGGCGTGCCGATGCTTCGCGGCCTCGGAACGCACCAGCGCGTCGCTGTGCTGGTAGTTCTGGTCGATTCGGGCAGTGATCCGAGACCCGGTCCACGTGACGAAGCGCGCAGCGAGTAAGCCGCCGAGGATGTACAACAGGATGCCGAGGCCGTTGAGCTTCACCTCGGGCGTCACGTTGAGCCAGGCCGTCATCGGATCGACGAAGCAGAACCTGCACTGTGACCGATCATCTACTGCTCCCCCCGCATTCGCCAGCGGATTCCCGATTCCAGAAATCCGTCGATGTCCCCGTCGAGAACAGTAGACGGATTGTTCACCTCGTACTCGGTACGCAGGTCCTTGACCATCTGATATGGGTGCAGCACGTACGAACGCATCTGGTTACCCCAGGAGCTGCCCCCGTCGCCTTTGAGTGCGTCCATCTCGGCGCGCTCTTCCTTGCGCTTGACCTCGAGCAGCTTGGCCTGCAGGACCCGCATGGCCGACACCTTGTTCTGCAGCTGCGACTTCTCGTTCTGGCAGGTCACCACGATGCCGGTCGGGATGTGCGTCAATCGAACTGCCGAGTCGGTGGTGTTGACCGACTGGCCGCCGGGCCCGGACGAGCGGTAGACGTCCACGCGAATGTCGTTCTCGGGGATCTCGATGTGGTCGGTGGTCTCGACGACCGGAAGCACCTCCACCTCGGCGAAGGAGGTCTGGCGACGACCCTGGTTGTCGAACGGACTGATCCGCACGAGCCGGTGCGTGCCCTGCTCCACCGACAACGTGCCGTACGTGTACGGAGCCTTGACAGCGAACGTGGCGCTCTTGATGCCCGCTTCTTCGGCGTAGGACGTGTCGTAGACCTCGACGCCGTAACCATGCTTCTCGGCCCAGCGGATGTACATGCGCATCAGCATTTCCGCCCAGTCTGCGGCGTCGATGCCGCCTGCACCGGAACGAATGTTCACGAGGGCATCACGGGCGTCGTATTCGCCGGACAACAGGGTGCGGACTTCCATGGCAGCAATGTCCTCCCGCAGTGACGCCCGCTCGGCATCGGCATCGGCGGTGGCGGACGCAGCGTCGTCGCCCTCCTCACCCTCGGCCAATTCGTACAGGACCGGCATGTCCTCGAGGCGCTGACGGAGCTCCTCGACTCGGCGCAGTTCGGCCTGAGCGTGGGACAGCTGGCTGGTCACCTGCTGCGCGTGTTCCTGGTCGTTCCACAAGTCGGGAGATGCGGCCTGGTGCTCGAGCTCGTCGATGCGTCGCCGCAGTTCCTCGACGTCGAGAACCGACTCGACGGTGGACAGAGTGGTATCGAGCTCGGCGAGGTCTGCAGAAACGTCGGGATGCACGAGAGTCAAGGTTACCGGCTGGCGAAGCTGCGCCCGACCGCCCCCGAGTATCGGCAGGCGTGGCCGCGACGGACCGTCGTTAGTCTTACGCGGTGACCGACTACTCCGCCGATCTTTCGCTCGCCCTCCGACTCGCCGACGAGGCCGACGCCATCACCCGGCGACGATTTTTGGCCCTGGACCTCTCGGTGGACTCCAAGCCGGATCTCACACCGGTGTCCGACGCGGACCTGGCTGTCGAGACGACGATCCGCAGCGCACTCGGTGCGCAACGACCCGCCGACGCTCTGCTGGGCGAGGAGTTCGGCGGCACCGCGACTTTCAGCGGCCGACAGTGGGTGGTCGATCCCATCGACGGCACCAAGAACTTCGTCCGCGGCGTTCCGGTGTGGGCCACGTTGATCGCCCTGCTCGACGACGGCGTACCGCGAGTAGGAGTCGTCAGCGCACCCGCGCTGAACCGACGTTGGTGGGCCGCACTCGATATGGGGGCCTGGACGGCATCGAATGATGGCGCCCCGCGCCGGATCGAGGTCTCGCAGGTCGCTTCGTTGGAATCGTCGTCTCTGAGCTTCTCCAGTCTCAGCGGGTGGGCGGATCTCGGTATCAGAGATCGGTTCCTCGATCTGACCGACGCAGTCTGGCGAGTACGCGGCTACGGCGACTTCTTCTCGTACTGTCTCGTGGCGGAAGGCGCAGTCGACATCGCCGCCGAACCCGAGGTTTCTCTGTGGGACCTGGCTGCGCTCGATGTACTCGTACGCGAGGCCGGGGGCAGCTTCAGCGCACTCGACGGCACCCCGGGCCCGCACGGCGGCAGCGCCGTGGCCACCAACGGCCTGCTGCACCCTGACGTTCTCCGGCACCTGCTCCCGGATGGCATGACGCCGGCATAGAGAACTGAAGCCGACCTGGAGGACTGAAGCCGGCCTGGAGAACTAGAGTCGGCCTACAGAATTGCAGCGAGAACGAGCGCGATCAGCGGCGTGATGCCCTGAACGAAGGCGGGCCGGAAGTACTTCGCTCCGCCGATGGCGAGCACCACGGCCGCGCCGACGATGCTGGCGCAGGCGAAATAGACGATGGCGTCGCCCGCCGAGCCGCCCATGACGAGGCCGACCACGATGCCGATGCCGAGAAACAGGTTGTAGAAGCCCTGGTTGAACGCCATCGGTTTGGTGACGTCGGCATCGTTCTGGCTCGCGACACCGAACTTCGCCCAGACGGCGGGTTTGGACCAGAGCACGCTTTCCATGACGAAGATGGCGACGTGAAGGGCAGCGGCGAGCGCGGCGAAGATCTGAACTGTCGGATGCACGGAATCAGCGTGCCACACCAGTACGACGCACGGTACGAAACTGCGCTCGGGTGTCGTACGACACCGGTCCTTACTCGACAGTAGACAGCTAACTTACTCGGGAGTAAGGTCTGTGTTGTCCGTGACCGACGCCGAGGAACTGGTGATCATGAGCAAGCAAGACAGTGTGGTCGACGCGAAGCGCCCGAAGGTGCCCCGCGATACTTCTGCGGTTGGCCTCAACCCGTTCAAGAGAGATGCGATCGGAACCGCGATGCGCGTTCTGACCGCCATCACCGGTTCGGATCTGGCGGAGAAATACAACCTCCGCCAGACCATCGACCGCGTGACGTACGAGAGCACCAAGACGGGCTTCAAAACCCTCGGTGCCGCCAATCGCACGTTCGCCAGCGTCACCGGCGGCGGCAAGCCCAAGCGTCTCGACGACGGTGCGGCCAAGAATCTGAGCTACTTCGATCTGACGCCCGACGACGAACAGCGCATGATCGTCGAGACGGTCAAGGAGTTCGCCGAGGAGATTCTGCGTCCGGCTGCGTTCGACGCGGACCACAGTGCCTCGTCGCCCGAGGATCTGGTTCGTCGTTCTGCCGAGCTCGGCATCACGCTCATCAACGTTCCCGAGGAACTGGACGGTGCCGCCTCCGAGCGTGGCGCAGTCACCAACTCTCTTGTTGCCGAGGCGCTCGCCCACGGCGACATGGGCTTGGCACTGCCGATCCTCGCGCCCAGCGGCGTCGCTGTCGCCCTCACCCAGTGGGGCACCGACGCACAGCAGAAGACCTACCTCCCGGCTTTCGTCGGTGAGAAGGTGCCCAATGCCGCAGTGGTCGTCAACGAGCCACGCGCACTGTTCGATCCGTACGCCCTGCAGACCAAAGCAGTGCGCTCCCCCAGCGGCTACAAGCTCAACGGCGTCAAGAGCCTCGTGCCCGCTGCGGGAAGCTCCGAGCTGTTCGTCATCGCTGCGGAACTCGAAGGCCGTCCGGCGTTCTTCATCGTCGAGTCCGATTCCAAAGGCCTTGTCGTCGAAGCTGATCCAAGCATGGGCCTGCGCGCAGCCGGCCTCGGTCGCCTGATCCTGACCGACGTCGCAGTTCCCGAGTCGGCACTGCTCGGCGACGGTGACGCAGACCAGCGGGCCGCCGAATACAGCGCGGCCATCGGTCTCGCGCGACTCGGCTGGGCATCACTGGCCGTAGGTACGAGCCAGGCCGTTCTGGACTACGTCATTCCCTACGTCAACGATCGCGTCGCATTCGGTGAGCCGATCAGCAACCGTCAGGCCGTGGCTTTCATGGTTGCCAACATCGCCATCGAGCTCGACGGCATGCGCCTGGTCACGTTGCGTGGTGCCTCCCGCGCCGAACAGGGACTGTCGTTCGCTCGCGAGTCGGCACTGGCACGGCGCCTCGCGTCCGAGAAGGGCATGCAGATCGGTTCCGACGGCGTGCAGCTGCTCGGCGGTCACGGCTTCACCAAGGAGCACCCGGTCGAGCGGTGGTACCGCGATCTGCGGTCCGTCGGCGTCGCCGAAGGCATCGTTCTCATCTAGCTCGCCGCCCCGAATTCCATGGCACTCACCCAAGGACACACACCATGATCAATCTTGAACTTCCCAAGAAGCTTCGGGCGCAGGCGAATCAGGCTCACCAGGTCGCTGCCGAGATCTTCCGCCCGATCTCCCGCAAGTACGATCTCGCCGAGCACGAGTATCCGGTGGAACTCGACACCATGGCGTCGATGGTCGAAGGCATGTCCGATGCCGGCGGCGAAATCGGCGGAGCAGCCGGTGGCCGTGAGAAGGACAGCGAGTCGGCCAAGCCCAGCAAGACCGCCAACTCCAACGGCGGCAACATGTCCGCTCTGGTGAATGTGATCGAGACCTGCTGGGGCGACGTCGGCCTCACGCTGTCGATTCCGTACCAGGGACTCGGCAACTCGGCTATCGCGGCGGTCTCCACCGACGAGCAGCTCGAGCGCTTCGGCAAGGTGTGGGCTTCGATGGCCATCACCGAGCCCGGATTCGGCTCCGACTCCGCCGCAGTCACCACCACCGCAGTGCTCGACGGCGACGAGTGGGTACTCAACGGCGAGAAGATCTACGTCACCGCCGGTGAGCGCTCCACCCACATCGTGGTGTGGGCGACGGTGGACAAGTCACTCGGCCGCGCGGCCATCAAGTCGTTCGTCGTCCCGCGTGATGCACCGGGCCTGTCGGTCGCCCGCCTCGAGCACAAGCTGGGCATCAAGGCCTCCGACACCGCTGCCCTGCTGCTCGAGGATTGCCGTATCCCGAAGGACAACCTGCTCGGCACCGCCGAGGTGAACGTCGAAAAGGGCTTCGCCGGCGTCATGCAGACCTTCGACAACACGCGTCCACTGGTGGCCGGAATGGCGATCGGTGTGGCACGAGCGGCGCTCGAGGAGTTGCGGTCCATCCTGGTCGATGCCGGAGTCGACATCTCCTACGAGACCCCCGCCTACAATCAGCACGCGGCCGCCGCAGAATTCCTGCGCCTGGAAGCGGACTGGGAAGCGGCGCACCTGCTCGCACTGCGCGCAGCGTGGATGGCCGACAACAAGGAGCCGAACTCCCTTCAGGCGTCGATGTCCAAGGCCAAGGCCGGTCGCTCGGCGGTCGACATCACCCTGAAGGCAGTGGAACTGGCCGGTTCCTACGGTTACTCCGAGCGCCCGTTGCTCGAGAAGTGGAGCCGCGACTCCAAGATTCTCGACATCTTCGAGGGCACACAGCAGATTCAGCAGCTGATCGTTGCCCGCCGCGTACTCGGAAAGTCGTCGGCAGAACTGAAGTGACACTCGGCTCGTGATCGAGCCGAGAAGTGCCGCGAAACGGCATCGGACGTCGAGTCCGATGCCGTTTTTCGTGCGCCGGAAAGAAAAATCCTGGGCCGGTGTCGATATCGTGAGTTCCCGAACGTCGTCTTCGTGTACGGCCGATCACGCCGCCACACCGAGATATCGAACTCAGGAGCGCACCATGAAGTACATCCTCTTGATCAACGCCGACACCGCACCGGGCGCAGCTCCGGGCTGCAGCAGTGTCGAGGACTGGATGACCTACGAGAAGGAGATGAAGGAGGCGGGCGTTCACGTCTCCGGTCACGCGATGGCGGACCTGACGACGGCCACGGCCGTGCGCGTCGACGCCTCCACCGGAGAACGCACCGTCACCGACGGACCGTACGCCGAATCTCATGAGGTTCTCGGTGGATACGACGTCATCGACGTTCCCGACCTGGACGCCGCACTCGAATGGGCGGCCCGGTGCCCGGGTTCCAAGGACGGTGGCACGGTGATCGTGCGCCCCATTGCCGAGTTCTGACCGGCACAGTGCCGACGTGCCGGGTTCTTCGGTGACCGATGCCGAGGTTCGTCGAGCGCTCGACTCGGTCTTCCGAGCCGAGCGCTCGATCCTGCTCGCCTCGCTGGTGCAGCGTTATCACGACCTCGACCTCGCGGAGGAAGTCACCGCGGACGCCATCGAATCGGCCCTGAAACACTGGCCGATCGACGGCATCCCGGCCAAGCCCGGCGCCTGGTTGGTCACCACTGCCCGGCGGAAGGCGGTCGATCGACTGCGACGCGACCACAATCTGGCCGCGAAAGTCGGAGTGCTACAGGCGGATATGGATCGCAACGAACCGAGCAGCCTGAATCCGCTCGACGAAAGTCTGCCCGACGACCGGCTGCAATTGTTCTTCACTTGCGCGCATCCGGCCCTCGCCCCCGCTGACCGGTTGGCGCTGACTCTTCGGTGCCTGGCCGGTCTCGGCACCGGCGAGGTGGCCAGGGCGCTGCTCATCCCGCCGGCGACGGCGGCACAGCGAATTGTCCGAGCCAAGAACAAGATTCGAGCTGCACGGATACCGTTTCGACTTCCGGGTCCGGACGAGCTGGCAGGCCGGGTACCGATGGTGCTCGAGGTGGTCTATTCGATCTTCACCGAGGGCTATTCGGCGACATCGGGTGACCACGTAGGCCGCGTCGATCTCACCGACGAGGCGCTCGGTATGGGCCGACTCCTCCGCGCCGCGTTGCCATCCGAGCCCGAGGTGACCGGTCTGCTGGCGCTGATGCTGCTCGTCGACGCCAGACGCGACGCTCGGATCACCCCGGACGGTGAAATAGTGCTGTTGGCCGATCAAGACCGTCGACTCTGGAATGCCGAGTTCATCGCGGAGGGTTCACAACTGGTAGTCGAGGCCCTTGGCAGCGGCCGGGGTGGTCCGTACGCCGTCCAGGCCGCCATCGCGGCACTGCACGACGAATCACCGGACGCCGACAGCACGGACTGGCTTCAGATCGTGGCCCTGTACGACGTGCTGACGACACTCACACCGTCACCGATCGTGGCCCTCAATCGGGCCGTTGCCGTCGCGATGGTCGAGGGGCCCGAGGCCGGCCTCGAGTTGTTGGACACCGTCGCCGCCGAACCGGCCCTGCGCCGTTACCACCCGTTCGCGACGGCGAGGGCCGATCTGCTGCACCGACTCGGCCGAGTGGACGAGTCCGCCGTGCACTATCGGCAAGCGCTGGACTTCGCGCGAACGACACCCGAGAAGCGTTTGCTCACACGATGTCTGGCCGAAGTCACCGACGCACGCGCACAGGCCGAGAGCACCGAATCCACCTGATCTGCCGTCAGCGGGCTCGAATCTGGTAGACCGGTGGTACACGACCGAGCGAAGGGTGACTGTCATGGCCGAGTGGATCAAGAAGGTAGAAGAGAACGCCAAAGGCCTGATTGCGGAGGCAGAACAGGAACTGACGGCTCTCGAGGGCGCAGATACGGTCGACCTCACCGCAGACGAACCCGAGGATGCTGCGGCCACCGACGACGACATCGTCACCAGTGACGATGCGCGGGAGCAGGTCTCGGACTGACCTCGGGACAGGACCCTGCGCGTCACATCGACGCAACCGGTCCACGACGACGCGCGGCCGGTCGGTGGACCTCCACCGAGATCACTCCTCACACATCGACGATGTCTACTGCCGAGATTCTGTCGTCGGCTCGAACACATGCCAGCAGATGCTGTTTCTCCTGTACTGGTCCTCCAACACCAACTCCCGGACGCTGTCCGGGAGTTGCTTCCTCTGCCACAGATTTTCGGCGTGCGCCGCAGCGGCTTCGCTGCCCGACGGTGCCGCAGCTCGAGCTGCTTTGATGGCGTACGCCGCAGCTCCCAGATCGTGCTCGGCCACGTGCGCCACGCACGCGGCCTGGCCTGCAGCGAAGGCAGCGAACCGAGCAGCTCCGCGAAGCGGACGCGCCGCGCCCATCGCATGTCCGCCCAGGGCACGGGTCTCCATCATCGACAGCTCACCGAGTGCCCACGCGCGCGTGGCCTCGATCGCCTCCCACGGTCGACGATCGTCGGGTTCGACACCCTCGAAGAGGTAGAGCACATGTTCTGCGCAGGCGGCAGCCCAGAGCGCAAGGCTCCGATGGTCGTCGTCGGACAGCAGTCCACCGCGCCGGACAGTGACGAGGCGGGGGTCCCTGACGGCGGGCAGGATCATCTGCGGCCGCCGTCCGCGCTCGGATACCGGACGGTCGGACAGACACTCACAGCAGCCATGAGAACACGAAAAAGCCCGAGACCGTAAGGCCTCGGGCTATTCGAGTGGTAGCGGGGACAGGATTTGAACCTGCGACCTCTGGGTTATGAGCCCAGCGAGCTACCGAGCTGCTCCACCCCGCGTTGCGACAACAAAGTTACTCCCAGGGGTACGGCCAATGCAAATCACGTGACTTCTGTGCGCTCGCGAGTGCACAGCCACGCGTCGTCATGCGCGCGTATCACGGTGGAGCCACTTCGAAATAGTGCTCCGCGTCTCTTTTCATGCGTGTTTCGAGTCACATAACGTTCGGGTTACGAAGGTGAAACGATAGTGCGACGATGCGGTTTGAACTGGGCAAATACCACCGTTTATCTCACCATATGGACGCCCGTCATCCCATTCCTGCTCCGTGACGGTAGGTGAATCGTCGACTACCTTCACGGACGGCCCTAAACCGCTGGGCCTGCACCACCCCGCCGCTTCCTTCGCTCTGCCCCGCGGGTGTGGTCCCCAATACGTACGGGGGCAGAGCCGCGACGATACGAAGCGCCTGGTCACCAACGCCACACATCACGGCGAGGTGACTACAGGCCAGTCGCGCCAGTCGAGCGCGGAAAGGATTCACCCCGCATGACCACTCAGAACAATGCCGGCAAGCAGACTCGAGTCCGGCGCGCACTCGGATTGGCCACCATCGCAGGTGCCGCCGTAGCGATCCCCCTCGGCGTCTCTGCCGGAACCGCCAATGCAGCCCCGAACAACTGGGACGCGGTCGCACAGTGCGAAAGCGGTGGCAACTGGAGCATCAACACCGGAAACGGCTACTACGGTGGCCTGCAGTTCTCGCAGAGCACCTGGACGGCCAACGGTGGCACCGGATCACCGGCCAACGCATCCAAGGCCGAGCAGATCCGCGTCGCGGAGAACACCCTGCAGAGTCAGGGACCGGGCGCATGGCCCACGTGCGGAAAGCAGCTGAGCACCGCCGCCTCCACTCCCGAGCCCGAGGCGGCTCCCGCACCGGCACCGCAGCCAGCTCCCGCGCCGGCACCGGTGCCCGCGCCGGCCGTGGCTCCCGAGGTCGCAGCGGCCACGCAGGCTGCTCAGGGCGCGTTCGACGCAGCGTCCAAGCTGGCCGACCAGTACGGCCTGAGCACGCAGTTCCAGCACTTGGTTGCAGCCAACGCACCGGTGCTCGCGCCCATCGGACGCTGATCACGGGCAGTTCACTCGAACTGCAGTGACACAACGGAAGAGCCGCCTCACCGATATGGTGAGGCGGCTCTTTCGGTCGTGTCAACGGGCCGTGGCCCTATCGATCAGTTACCTGCCTGGTTGTACGTGTCGACGGCAGTCTGCAGGTTCTCGAGTGCGGTGCCGAGGTCTGCCAGATTGCCACTCTGCTGGGCGGTGCGCACGGCGGTGAGTGCCGCATTCAACCCGGTGACCGCTGCGTCCCGCGTAGCCGACCCGCCCGTGGCCGGAGCCGGACTCGGGCTGGTCGGGGTCGTTGTCTCGGCCTCCGAAGTGTCACTCGGTTCGGCCGATTGCGGATCCTCCGGAGCCCCGCCCGGAGCAGTGGCTGCCTGGCCAGTTCCTGCTCCGAACACCTGGTCGAGCGCCTCCGACAACCTAGGGGCGTACCCGACACGGACACCGCCCTCCGGCCCCGGCTCCCGATAACTCACCAGAACTTTGGTCAGCTGCGGGAAGGTCGAGGTCGATGCGTTCTTACGAGAGGTGTACAGCGGTTCCACGTACAAAATCCCGCCATCGGCAATCGGGAGCGTCAGCAAGTTGCCGTACTGCAGCTCGTTGGACTGCTCGAGCAGCGTTCTGTCCGATGCCACCCGCGCGTCGGAGGTCATCGAGTTCTGTGCCTGCTGCGGACCCTGGGTCTGAGTCTGCGTCGGCAACTGCAGCACCGTGAACTTGCCGTAGTTCTCGGGATCGGAACGTACCGAGATGTACGAGGCCAGCAATTCTCGGTTGAACCCAACCATGGCGCTGGTCAACCGGAACGACGGCTCTCCGGTCTCGGGATCGCCGATGAGGACGTAATACGGGGGCTGATTCAGATCACTTCCAGCGCCGCTGTTGCTGGTCGGATCGCTCGGCACGGACCAGAACGCGTTGTTGGTGAAGAACTCGTTGGGGTTGTCCACGTGGTACTTCGCCAGCATTTCTCGCTGGACCTTGAACAGATCCTCCGGATATCGGAAGTGCGAGCGGAGCTCGTCCGTGATCGCGGACTCGGGCTGAACCGAATCCGGGAACACACCCATCCAGGCCCTCAGCACGGGATCCGTGTCGTCGACCTGATACAGAGTCACCGAACCGTCGTATGCGTCGACCGTCGCTTTGACGGAGTTTCGGATGTACGACACCTCGTCGCGGGGAAGCGGACGACCTGTCGTCGACTCCACGCTGTCCACTGTGAGACCGTCCAGCGAAGCCCGCTGCGCGTAGGGATAGTCCTTCAGCGTCGTGTAGCCGTCGACGATCCAAACGATCTTGCCGTCGACGACCGCCGGGTACGAATCGGTGTCGGTGGTCAGCCACGGCGCAACCTTCTGCACACGGTCGCGAGGATCGCGATCGAACAGAATCTTGGAATCGTCGCCGATGGCTCCGGAGAAGAGAATATTGCGCTCGGCGTACTTGGCAGCGAACGCCAAGCGGTTGAACCAGTTACCCACCGAGACGCCGCCGGAACCGGTGTAGGTGTAGTTCGATTCGTCGGTGTCGTACTCGCGATCCCCGGTGCCTGTGGCTCCCACGATCGCGTAGTCCGGATCGGCTGCTGCGATGACCTCGCCGTAGTAGATGCGCGGCTGATCGACCGGAATCACCTGCTCGGAATCCTGGGACGCAATGTCGCTGACCGTGTAGATCGGGTAGCCGCTGTTGCTGTTCGCGCCCTCGGCCGTCGGATCCTGGACGGCTGCGTTGACCCTGTTGGCGGGAGCCGCAACGAATCCGTTTCCGTGCGTGTAGACGGTGTGCCGGTTGATCCAGTCCGTCTGGTTGCCGGTCAGAGACTGGGGCGAAAGCTCGCGAGCGGCAACGATGTAGTCCTGCAGTTGCCCGTCGATTTCGTACCGGTCGATGTCGAGCGTGTCGGGGAATCCGAAGAAGTTCTTCAGCTGCTGCTGCTGAGTGAACGTGCGGGACAAGACGTTCGGGTCCAGTAGACGAGTGTTGGCGATGGTCGTGCGGTCGGCCTCGCTCTCGCGCGGATTCTGGGAACTTTCGCCCGAGTAGTCCTGATACTCCACGACGTCGTCGCCGATTCCGTACGCATCCCGCGTCGCAGTGATGTTCCGCTGAATGTAGGTGCTTTCCTTCTCGGCCGCGTTGGGGCGCACCGAGAACTGTTCCATCACCAGCGGCCAGACGGCACCGATCAAGATGGACGACAGCACCAGCAATGCCGTGGCCAAGGCCGGAATCCGGAGATCACGCAGGAAGATTGCCGCGAAGAAGGCGATCGCACAGATCACGGCGATCGCGAGCAGGATCAGTTTGGCGGGCAGCACCGCGTTGATATCGGTGAAGCTGGCACCGCTGAACGTGGGTTCTTTCCGACTGCTCGAGAGCAGTGTGTACCGATCCAACCAGTACGCCACCGCTTTGAGCAGAACGAAGCTGCCGGCGATGACGGCCAGTTGAATACGTGCCGCACGGGTGAGAGCGCCTTCGCGTCCGGCCAGACGAATTCCGCCGAACACGTACTGAGTCACCAGGTTCGCGAGGAAGGCCAGTACGACGGCAACGAACAGCCAGTTGAGGATGAACCGGAAGAACGGCAGGTCGAAAGAGTAGAACCCGACGTCGAGGCCGAACTGCGGATCGGTGACCCCGAAGTCGCCGCCCTTCAGGAACAGTTGCACCGTCACCCAGCTGGACTGGGCGATCATGCCGGAGAGGAAGCCGAACACCACCGGAATGCCGATGCCGAACAGGCGCAACCGGCTCATCACCGTGGTGCGGTACCGCGCGATCGGATCGTTGGGGCCGGCGACCGGAACGAACACCGGACGATTGCGATACGCCACAGCCAGAGCCGCGAACATGATCAGTCCGACGACCAGAGCGACGACGAAGAAGATGATCAACCGTGTCAGCAGAGTGGTCGTGTACACGCCGCGAAAGTCGACTTCGCCGAACCACAGCCAGTTCGTGTAGACGTCGATCAGACGGGGACCGATGAGCAGCAGACCTGCCGCTACCAAGGCCAGAACAAGTAAGATCCGGCTGCGCCGCGACAAGGACGGCATACCGGTGGGGGGCCTCATGCCCACGAGCCACACTCCAACTTCGGGCGACGCCGACGGCGCCGCAGATGACTTGCACGATGCACTGTTCGTGCACCGCATGTCCGTTTCGCCCTACTGTACGTAGGTGATCCTACGGCTGCGACGCCCGTGCTGCGGCCGCTGTTGATCGCAGGTCAGGAGCGTCGACATCCGCCGAACCATCCGAATGCGAGGATAGTGCGGTGAGCAACGACAGCAACGGACTGCCCGGCGAAGACGATTTCGCTAGCGAGTTCGACCCAGAGTCCGGTGGGCACGACGCGGCCGAGGCGCTGGCGCGATGTGCCCGCGAAGTGGCGGATTTCGTCGATGCCGGAGGTTGGCAGCAATCCCCCCAGATGTTCGCGTTGGTTCCCACCGCAGCGCTCGCCGCAGCCGAACCCGGTTTGCTCGACGATCTGGCCGACGGCGCTGCTCTGACTCCGATCCAACAGCACTCGCTGCCCGAGGACATCACTGGCGGCTCACCGGCCCTCGACGAGTTCCTCGCCACCTCGACGTGGCCCGAGGGTGTCGTGGGGTGCGCGCTGGTGCAAGAGATCGTGGTGCTCCCCCCGGCCGCCGAATCGACCCTCGACGATGCCTTGATGCCCCTGCTCGCCGATCCCGATGCAGCCGACGAGGCCGCGCGCTCTGCCGCCGAGAACCATCCCGAGAAGCGGGATGCTCGATTGATCGTCGCGGTCCTCAAGGACGGTCCGTCGTTGACGCTGCTGCAATTGCACCCCGATGAGGACGCAGACCCCTTCGCTCCCATCGACCTTCGCATAGCGGAGGACCTGGCCCCCAACGTCGTGCACGGGCTCTACGCGACATTCGACGTCGTCGACGACGACGACTAGCGACAGGGCCGGCTCAGCTGCAGGACGGCGCGTCGCCGCCGGAACCGAGTGCCTGCAGCGCTTGGACTGCACCGTCCAACGATTCGACGCGTACCAAGTCGAGGCCGTCGGGGACGTTCTGTGTCGCCTCACCGCAATTCGCGTCCGGCACGAGAAATGTGGTGGCTCCGGCTTCTCGGGCGGCGATCAGTTTGTACGGGATCCCGCCGATGGGACCGACGGTGCCTTCGGCGTCGATGGTTCCCGTCCCCGCAACGAACTCTCCGTTGCTCAGCTCACCGGGACTGAGCTTGTCGACCACCGCGAGGCTGAACATCAATCCGGCCGACGGGCCACCGACGTCGGCGAGGTTGAACTTCACCTTGAACGGGACGTCGGGCTGTTCTTCCGGAGTGACGCCGAGGTAACCCTTGGTGGCATCGTCGGGCCGTGCCCCCAGGACGACGGCGCTCGTCTGCGTAGTGCCGTTGCGCACGTACTCGATGTCGAGTGAGTCACCGGGCGCGCGGGCGCTGACGGCCTCACGTACCGCCGACGCAGTGTCGACCGGGTTACCGCCCACCGACACGAACGTGTCCCCCACGTTCAGAACTCCAGCAGCAGGCCCATCCTCGGCCACGCTGGCCACCGCCAGCGACACCGGCAGATCGAGGTGGTTCAGGGCGGCAAGTTCGGCACTCGACTCGGACTCCTCGAAATCCGCCTGATTGCCTTCCTGCACTTCTTCTCTCGACCTGTCCGGCGGATAGACCTCTTCGCGCGGAACCAGACCCTGACGACCGCTCGCCCAGAAACCGAGTGCCTCGAACAGATTGAGCTGATCCCGCACGGCCACCGTCGTCATGTTCAGGTTGCCCGCCGTCGGATCGACGTCGGTTCCGTCGATCTGCACCACCGGCACTCCGTCGACCTCTCCCAGAGTGTTGTACGTGGGGCCGGGGCCGAGGGCGGCGAACGGAACGGTGACGACCGATCCGGTGACGCCCAGCACCAGCACCGGTACCAGCGCAGCGACGAGAGTCGCGATCCTTCGGTTCACTCGGTAGACACTAGATCCGGATACCGTCGACCGTTCAGTCCGCCCCTGCCTCGACGCGTACTCGTCGACACCGGCGGACAATGTTGTTCGCCGTCAGCGTGACGATCTGCCACGCTCCGACTTCGCCGGGCTTGTACCGTTGAGACATGAGCAATTTTGGTTTCGGTGCCTCCGACGACGACCCGGACAAGAAGAAGGATCCGGACGGTTCGGGCAACCCCGCCGGTTTCGGCTTCGGTGCCGAGGGCTTCGACCCCGCACAGCTGGGCCAGATGCTCACTCAGTTCGGTCAGATGCTCAGCGGCATGGGCGCTGCCGGTGGAGCCGGTTCCGGACCGGTGAACTACGACCTTGCCAAGCAGCTCGCTCGTCAGCAGATGGGTGATTTCAGCCCGGTGTCCGCGGGCGAGCGCGAGGCCATCACAGACGCCGCACACCTGGCCGAGCTCTGGTTGGACGGGGCGACCACGCTGCCCGCAGGTGCTACCAAGACAGCAGCATGGACGCCCGTCGACTGGCTCGACAACACGATCGAGACGTGGAAAAGACTGTGTGACCCGGTCGCCGAGCAGATCTCGGGCATGTGGACATCCGGTCTCCCCGCCGAGGCTCAGCAGATGGCCGGGCCGATGATGGGCATGCTGACTCAGATGGGCGGGATGGCCTTCGGTTCTCAACTCGGCCAAGCACTCGGACAACTCTCCAAGGAGGTGCTCACCTCCACCGACATCGGTCTGCCACTGGGACCTTCGGGTACGGCGGCGCTACTGCCATCGGCTGTCGCGTCGTTCAGTGAGGGGCTCGAGCAACCGGACCGTGAAGTGTTGGTGTTCCTCGCCGCTCGCGAAGCGGCCCACCAGAGGCTGTACAGCCACATTCCGTGGTTGCGCCAACGTGTGCTTGCCACGGTCGAGGAGTACGCGCGCGGAATCCGGATGGATTTCTCGGCGATCGAGGAGGCAGCGGCCGGTCTCGATCCATCCGCGTTGACCGATCCGTCCAAGATCGAAGCGATCCTGCAGCAAGGTGCATTCGAACCACAGACGACGCCGGAACAGAAGCACGCACTAGAGCGTCTGGAGACGTTGCTGGCACTGGTCGAAGGGTGGGTCGAGACCGTGGTTGCGGCCGCGTTGGGCGATCGTCTGCCCGGTGCCATCGCACTCGGCGAAACAATCCGCCGACGCAGGGCATCCGGCGGGCCGGCGGAGCAGACCTTCGCCACGTTGGTCGGCCTCGAATTGCGTCCCCGCAAGGTCCGCGAGGCTGCAGAGCTCTGGCGGCAGCTTCTCGCCGCAGCCGACATCGAGGGACGTGACGGGGTGTGGGCACACCCCGACCTGCTGCCCGACGCGTCGGATCTGGACAACCCTGCAGCGTTCATCGACCGGGTCGTCGGCGGCGGAACGTCGAACTTCGACGACCCGATCGCACAGCTCGAAGCGATGGAGGCCAAGGAACGCGCAGAAGCCGAACAGGCCGCAGACACAGGCGACTCCAAGGGCAGTGAATCCAAAGGCGACGACGCGGAGAAGGGCGACGGTGATTCCGACAAGGGGTCATCCACCAGCTGATTCGGGAGATTTCGAACGAGTTCTGCTTTCTCCGTAGAACGGCTGGTCAGAGGGTCCGCCACCCTGTGGATAACGTGGTGTGGGCGGGCGTCCGCCGGAGCGCCCGCTGTCAGAGTGTGTTCCATGATCACACCGACCGTTCGACTCGATCCTGCGGTAGCGATACTGCCGCGTCGGGACGGCACCGTGCAATTGGGCTGGAGCCCCGAGACCAGCGTCGTCGTCACTCCGCCTCCCGGTACCGAGCCGGGTTCGATACTCGAGCTTCTCCGGCTTCTCGCCGCCGGCCGTTCGAGGCCGCACATCGTCTGTCATGCAATGACATTGGGGCTTTCGGCCAATCGAACATCGGCGATGCTCGGGGAGTTGGAGGAGTCCGGGTTGCTGATGCACGGCACGAGCGGTCCCGCCGCGGCCGATACATCGCAACACGATCCGCCGGACGGACCCGGAATCGTGCGCACCGTCCACGTCGTCGGGCGGGGTCCGATCTCGGACGCGTTGGCCTCGGGTCTGGGCCGGACGAGCGCCGCGGTGAGCCGGTCGAGCCTGACGCCCACGCGTTACCCACAGTCGGCGGTCAACTCGTGGAATTACGACATCGTCGTACTCGCCGACGATCTGGTCGCCGAACCTCGGCTGGTGACCGATCTGGTGCGCCTGCACACCCCACACCTGCAGGTGCGGCTGCGCGACGGCAAGGGTGTGGTCGGGCCGTTCGTACTGCCCGGCAGAACGAGTTGCCTACGATGCGCGGATCTGACGCGCTGCGACCTCGATCCTGAATGGCCGCATCTGTCAGCCCAGCTACTCGGCACCGTCGGACACGCCAGCAGCGCGACGGTCATGGCCACGGCGGCGTTCGCATTCGCACAGCTCGAACCACTCATCGGCCGCTCCGACGCGTCGTTGCCGGAGACCGCCGATTGCACGATGGAAATCGATCTCGCAGCACGCGAGACGACCGTGCACAAGAGACTGTGGTCCAAGCACCCCCACTGTGATTGCTGGCACTGAGGGCGATTGCCGGCACTGCGGGCGATTGCCGGCACTGACTGTGACTGCTGACGTCGATTGTGATTCTGGCATCTACGAGGCGGCTGGGAGCGAGCTCACCTCGACCGATACGAGTCGAAGTGGGACGGTCCAAGCAATTGTCGGAAGGTTCAGCCATGATGGAGCTGTGTCTGACATACCGCGCCGTGGATCGACCCGAACCGCAAAACTGGCCAGCATTCCCTTGGGAATGGCGGGGCGTGCTGCCATGGGCTTCGGTAAGAAGCTCGCGGGAGGAAATCGCGACGAGATCGACGCGGACATGGCCGCGAAAGCCGCGGAGCAACTGTTCTCCGTTCTGGGCGAACTCAAGGGCGGTGCCATGAAGCTGGGGCAGATGCTCTCGGTGATGGAAGCCGCCGTTCCCGAGGAGTATTCCGAACCGTACCGAGAAGCCCTGACCAAGCTCCAGGCACAGGGTCCACCCATGCCTGCCAAGACGGTGCACCGTGTGTTGGATCAACAACTCGGTACAGCATGGCGATCACGCTTCCTCGATTTCGACGACACCGCGATCGCCTCGGCGAGCATCGGCCAGGTGCACCGGGCCACCTGGTCGGACGGGCGTGACGTGGCCGTCAAGATCCAGTACCCGGGTGCCGACGACGCATTGCGGTCCGACCTCAAGACACTGTCGCGTTTCGCGAACCTGTTCAGCACCGTACTTGCGGGCACGGACGTCAAGCCGGTGCTCGAGGAACTGACTGCCCGCACCGAGGATGAGCTCGACTACCGCATCGAGGCAGCGAATCAGCGGGCCTTCAGCAAGGAGTTCGCGGGCGATCCACAGTTCGCCATTCCCAAAATTGTTGCTAGTGCGCCCAAAGTTGTTGTCAGCGAATGGATGACGGGTAGGCCGCTGGCCGACGTCATTACCAGCGGTACGGCCGAGGAGCGCAACCGAGCAGGGGAGCTACTGGCCCTGTTCGCGTTCGTATCCCCCGCTCGCGCGAAGTTGCTGCACGCGGATCCGCATCCGGGCAACTTCATGATGCTCGACGACGGACGGATGGGCGTCATCGACTTCGGTGCGTGCGCTCCGATGCCCGACGGTCTCCCACCCGTACTCGGCAAGATGGTGGCGCTCGCGCGGGACGAGAAGTTCGACGAACTGGTGGTGTTGTTCACCGAGAGCGGTTTCGTGGTGCCGGGCAGAACGGTGACGGAGAAGGAAATTGCGGACTACCTGCGTCCGTTCACCGATCCGATCCACACCGAGTCGTTCCACTTCACCCGCGCGTGGCTACAGAAAGCCGCGGGTACTGCAGCAGATTTCAACAGCGCGCAGTTTCGTACGGTACGAGCGTTGAACATGCCGGCCGAGTACGTGATGATCTTCCGAGTTCTCGGTGGACTGGTCGGAATCTGCGCCCAGCTCGACGCGTACGCGCCGTACATGGCCATCCTCACCGAGTGGATGCCCGGCTTCACCGATTGAATCGTACGGTGAAACCGGGCATCGGTTTCTGGAGTTCGTGCGGCACTTGAGATCACGCCGCGTTCTTGCGCGGCCGTCCGCGGGGACGCTTCTGGGCGATCACCACTCCCTGATCGAGGATCTCCCCGCCCCACACGCCCCAGGGCTCGGCGCGGTCCAATGCAGCATCCAAGCAGGTTCGCCGGATGGGGCACTGGGCGCACAGGGCCTTCGCCTGCTCGAGCTCGGCCGGGCTGTCGGCAAACCACATGTCGGGGTTCGCCGCTCGGCAGGGCACCGACAGCTGGAGTTCGGCAGACCCTGTCGAGCCCAGTCCAGCCGGGCCCAGTTCTGTCGAATAACGTTCTGTCGAATACCGTGCAGCATAGGCACTTTCGGACTCCGGTCGGCATGTCGTCCGGATCGTGGCGGTTGACACGTCGGTCTCCTCTACTTTTCGTGCGGCGTCGTTATCGGTTCGAGGGGTGAAGCGAACCTGTCGGCCTCACGCTCGGGTAGAGGAACTACCTGAACGAGAAAGGCCACGGTCCGCGAGAGCGGGTCCGTGGCCTGGTGGGGCTTGTCGAAGCGTCTACCGACTGTTGAGTCGGTGTCTGCTGTCGACCACGGACGCGCCTGGTGCGCGGTGACGTCGGGCTGCCGGAACAGCATTCGCTCCTGGTGCCACGGCGTCGTGGGCGGAAATCGTCCCGAAGGCCGCCGAAGCGGTCTGGTGCGTCGGGCCGAAAGCGGAGGAGCGAACCCACGTCTGCGCAACCGAGCCTGCTGCTGCGGCAGAAGTGCCGAGGGGCGCAGCGACGAGGACAGGGCTGAGCGCGACGGTTGCATCGGCAACGGCGGCGTCGAAAATGTCGATCATTTCTCTGTCAGCTCCTGTTCTGGTCTCGAAGGCGGTCTGGGCACGTGTGCGGTCTCCTGCGACACGTGAAACAGACTAAGCCCCCTGTGGATATCCGCACAAGTTATTTTTGACCAGCAGTTTTGCAGAGATTTCGTTCCGCCCGGTCAGCTGTCCGATTCGCGTACGACCGCCAGTACATCGTCACCGAATCGCTCCAATTTCTTGGCACCGATTCCAGGGATGGCAACGAGCCCGCGCTCGTCCTGCGGCTGCTGCTCCGCGATTGCAGTCAATGTGTTGTCGCTGAAGACCACGTATGCCGGCACCTTCAACTCGCGGGATTTGTCCAGCCGCCACGACTTCAAGGCGTCGAGCAGCGCGATGTCGACGTTCGACGGACAGCTTTCGCATCGACCGAGCATCGTCGCCGATGTACCGATCAGCGGCTTTCCGCACAACCGGCACTTGGGTCCGGACTTCTTGGCCGCGGGTGCTGCGATACGCGAGGCAGGCGAATCGTCGGGCACGAGGCCGATCAAGAACCTCGACCGTCGGCGCGACTTGCGCCCACCCTCGTTGCGGGCCAGCGCCCAGGACAGATGGAGGTGAACTCGGGCGCGGGTGACACCGACGTACAGCAGCCGGCGCTCCTCCTCGATCGCGGCCTCGTTGTTGGCGCTGGGGTCGTTTCCGATGGCGTGCGAGATGGGAAGGGTTCCATCTGCGAGACCGACGATGAACACTGCATCCCACTCCAGCCCCTTGGCCGCGTGCAGTGACGCAAGCGTGACGCCCTGCACCGTCGGTGGATGCCGCGCCTCGGCGCGTGCGGCGAGCTCCCCCAACAGTTTCGCGAGGGTGAGGTCCGGCTCGTGCACCAGAAGTTCTTCGGTCAGCTGCACCAGACCGCCGAGCGATGCCCACTTCTCACGGGCCTGTGCACCCGTCGGCTCGGTAGCCGTGAGGCCGAGTGGAGCCAGTACCGCTCGCACCAGAGCCGGCAACCCCTCGCCCGCCTGCGCACCGTCGGGTAGATCGTCACGGCCGGCTGCCTGTCGCAGCGCGTTGACTCCCTGCCGAACCTCGGGCCGGGTGAAGAAACCTTCGCCGCCGCGCACCTGATACGGAATGTTCATCTCGGTCAACGCTTGCTCATGCGCCTCGGACTGGGCGTTGATGCGGTACAGAATCGCGATCTCGGCCGGCTCGACCCCCTTGGCGATCAATCTCTTGATCGCACGCGCCACGCCATCGGCCTCTGCCGGCTCGTCGTCGTACTCGGAGAACTCCGGCTCTGGTCCGGGCTCGCGTTGACCGATCAATTTCAACCGCGTGCCGGCGATGCGACCGCGCGCAGCACCGATGACACGGTTCGCCAGCGACACCACCTCCGGCGTCGACCGATAGTCGCGTTCGAGCCGAACCACGGTGGCTTCCGGGTACTTTCGTGAAAAGTCGAGCAGATACCGCGGAGAAGCACCGGTGAACGAGTAGATCGTCTGGTTCGCGTCTCCGACGACGGTGAGATCGTCACGCTCGCCCACCCAGGCGTCGAGCACTCGCTGCTGCAACGGCGTCACGTCCTGATACTCGTCGACGACGAAGCAGCGGTAGCGCTCGCGGAACTCGTCGGCCACCGACGAATGTTCTTCCAGCGCAGCGGCGGTGTGCAACAGCAGGTCGTCGAAATCGAGCAACATCCCGTCGCCGCCGCGGGACTTGAGCTCCTCGTAGCCGGCGTAGACGGCGGCGACCTTGGCCGCGTCCATCGGAACGTCACGGCGATTGCTCGCCGCGATGCGCGGGTAGTCCTCGGGTGCGATCAGCGAACCCTTTGCCCATTCGATCTCGCCCGCGAGATCTCGAATGGCGTCCGTCGAGGTCGACACCCCGGCGCGGTTCGCCGCCTGCGAGACGACGGTGAACTTGCGATCGAGAAGCTGCCATCCGGTGTCCCCGACCACCTGCGGCCAGAAGTACTTGAGCTGACGCATGGCGGCGGCGTGGAACGTGCGAGCCTGCACCGGCGGGCCGTCTCCCCCGACGCCGAGCTCGCGGAGGCGGCCACGCATCTCGCCGGCTGCCCGCGCGGTGAACGTCACCGCCAGCACCTGACCCGAGGACACGTGGCCGGCCGAGACCAGGTGCGCGATGCGTCGGGTGATGGTGCGGGTTTTGCCCGTCCCCGCACCGGCGAGAACGCACACCGGGCCGCGAGGAGCCAGTACCGCCGCGGATTGCTCCGGATCGAGTCCGGTGGTCATCGCGTCGTCAGCCATGCGGACCATTGTGTCAGTGCGCACCGACAGGTCCTCCCGGGCCTGAGCCTGTCGGAACAATCGCGGCGACGCTCCTGTTGACTGTTGTCGTGACCACTACCGAGAACAATTCGCAGACCCCGGCCGCTCTCACCGTCTACTCCACCACGTGGTGCGGTTACTGCCGCCGACTCAAGACCCAGCTCGACGAAGCGGGGATCACCTACGCCGAAATCGACATCGAGCAGAATCCGGAGGCCGCCGAGTTCGTCGGCAGCGTCAACAACGGCAACCACGTGGTGCCGACCGTCTTGTTCGCCGACGGCTCGACCGCCACCAATCCCGGTCTCGCCGAGGTCAAGCGCGCACTGTCGCTCTGATCGAGCGTCAGGTTGTCGCCGCCCACGCTTCGAGCATCCCTCGGGCAATGGAGATCGAGCCGGGAAGAAGCAGCCGGGAGGGCGACTGCGAACCCCAGTCGCCCAGCTCGAGAGCGGCGCGGACTTCTGCTCGATCGAACCAGTGGGCTTCGGCGATTTCACCGTCCTGAAAGTGCAACGGCTGCTCGGGGTCGGCGACGGCCGAGAAGCCGATCATCACCGAACGCGGGAACGGCCACGGCTGACTGCCCAGATAGTCGATATCGGAGACGTCGAGGCCGACTTCTTCCTTGATCTCCCTGGTCACACATGTTTCCAGGGATTCGCCGGCCTCGACGAAACCGGCGAGCACCGAGAATCGTCGCTCGGGCCACGCCGGTGCGCGGGCCAGGAGCACTCTCTCGCCGCCGTCGTGGACCAGGCAGATGACCGCGGGATCGCTGCGGGGAAATTCTTCGTGGCCGGTGGAGGTACTGGTGCGAGACCACCCCGCGCTCGACGGAACCGACGGAGAGCCGTCGAGCGAGCTGAACTGCGCGCTCGCATGCCAATTGAGGATCGCCAACGCACCGGTCACCATAGACAGCGCGGTGCCGTCCAGCCGATCGCCGTCGGTACGAAGGTCGCCGAGCGTTCCCTCGACGACCTGCACTCGGCGCGCCCACAGGTGTCGACCACCGTGAATTCCGAGAAACACCGCATCGTCGGTGGGTTCGGCGGCGACGTCCACGGCCGCGCCGAGAACCAGGCCGCTCTCGTCCACCGGGAATCTGCCGCTGCCGTCCACGCTCAGGATGCGACCCGTCGACCAACCTGCCGTCAGAGCGGCGGTGTCTCGCCGCAACTCCTCTGCCCTGTTCAGGGGTGATCGGGACAGTCGAGGCGGTTGAGCGAGCTGAAATTTCGGCACGCTCACGACCCTACTGGTCCTCGGCTAGTCACCCACGCGACGGATGTACAGCAGACGATCCATTGCCTCGATCGCATCGACTTCCGGAGTACCGACTCGGAACAGTTTTCCGCCGCGCACCACCCCGAGAACGATGTCGGTCAGGTGCCGCGGAGATCCACCCACCTCGTCACGCTCCACCTCGCGCTCGGCGATCGCGAAGCCCGCCTCCGGAGTCAGCAGGTCCTCGATCATCTCCACCACCGACGGAGTCGATGTGGCGATTCCGAGCAGCCGCCCCGCGGTCTCCGACGAGACGACCACCGAATCGGCACCGGACTGACGCAGCAGATGAGTGTTCTCCGCTTCCCTGATGGCGGCGACGATCTTCGCTCTCGGAGCGATCTCGCGAGCGGTCAGAGTCACCAGCACTGCGGTGTCGTCTCGATTGGTCGCCACGATGATGGCCGACGCGTGCTGAGCACCGGTGAGTCTGAGCACGTCGGACTTGGTCGCCGAACCGTGCACGGTCACCAGACCCATGGCCGACGCGGTGTCCAGCACCATCTGATCGGTGTCGACCACCACGATGTCGGACGCCGATACGCCGTCTCCGAGCATGGCGTCGACTGCGGTACGGCCCTTGGTGCCGAAACCGATGACCACGGTGTGATTGCGCACGCTGCGTCTCCATCGCTGAATTTTGAATGCTTGTCGGGACCGCTCGGTGAGAACCGACAGCGTGGTACCGACCAACAGAATGAGGAAAAGGACCCGAAGGGGTGTGATGACCAGGATGTTGACCAGTCGCGCCGATGGGCTCATCGGTGCGATGTCACCGTATCCCGTCGTCGACAACGACACTGTCGCGTAGTAGAACGAGTCGAGGAAGGACAATTCACCGTTCTGGTTGTCGCTGTACCCATCTCGATCGAGGTACACCACGAACGCGGCCAGGAACAGAATTCCCAGCGCCATCAGAACCCGCTTGTAGATGGCCCGCCATGGACTCGATTCGAGTTCGGGTACCCGGAGCACTCCCACCAGAGCAAAGTCCGGCTTGTCGGTCAGCGCGCCACTGTCGCTCAGGCGCGCTCGCAACCTACCTGCCACGTCGCCCGCCGAGGGACTCACCGAAGTCGAGATCATTCACGGCACGCAGCGTAACCCCATGCCAGGCTTCTGTGCCGACGACGCAGGGTGTGGCACGGTATGGGCATGACACAGAGATCGAGTCAGGCAGCCGCGCTGCGTCTCGCGGGACTGCTGGCCGGAGCCGGGGTTCTGCACTTCGTCACTCCGAAGTTCTTCGATGCCCAGGTACCGACTGCACTGCCTGGCTCGCCGCGGACCTACACGCAGGTGTCGGGGGTCGCCGAACTCGCCGTGGCTGCGACGCTGGCCGTACCGCGGACCCGCAGACTGGGCGGTGCGCTCGCGGCCGGCCTGTTCGTTGCAGTCTTCCCGGCCAACATCAACCTGGCATGGAAGTTCGTGCAGAGCCCGAAGACCTCACCCGCTCTCAAGGCAGCAATGATCGCCCGACTGCCGTTGCAGATTCCGCTGGTCACCGAGGCTCTGAAGGCTCGTCGGAACGCGCAGTAGCACTGGGCTGTTCGGACACACTGGACTGTTCGGGTCCGATCGGGCCCTCCAAGAGTTGCGCCAATGCTGCTGCGTCCGGCAGGTTCTCCGGTGACACGGTGTGACCGCTGCGCACGTAGTGGAACGCTGCGCGCACGCGGTCGAGGGGCACAGGTTCGGTGCGCCCGACGGACATCAGCTCGGCCCATGCCAGCCGGTAGGCCGCGAGCTGCATCGCCACCGCTTGCTGTTCGGATGCCGACGGCTCTGCTCCCGTCTTCCAGTCGACCACGGTCCAGCCGCCGTCCGGGTCCGCGAACACAGCGTCGATGCGGCCACGCAGCACTGTTCCCGCCACGGAGGTCTCGAATGGCACCTCCACTTCGACGGGGCTGCGGAGCGACCACTCCGATTTCAGAAATGCCTGCTGAAGGGTTTCCAGGTCCACGTCGGCAGAGGCACCGGTGTCCGCCGATCCCGGCAACTCGTCGAGGTCGAGTAGGCGCGTCGCACCGAATCTCCGCTCGATCCAGGCGTGAAACGCGGTTCCTCTGCGCGCCAACGGGTTCGGCGGAAACGGAAGTGGTCTGCGCAGGCGTGACGCCAACGCATCGGGGTCTGCCGCGAGGTCCACCAGTTGCGTCACCGACAGATTGCCCGGCAACGCCACGTCGACTCCAGCGACCGACCTCGCTGCACGCTCCGCGAGCAGTGTCTCGACGTCCGCGGCCCAGTTCTCCGGGTCGACCGGAGTCGATTCCTCGTCGTCGTCCTGCGAATCATCTTGCACCGCAGCGACATCGGCCAGAGCACGCAGCACGTCCTGCGCGCCGTCCTCGATAGCCGCACGTCTGGTCCCGAGTGGATCTCGCGGCCAGGACGCCGTACGCGGCACCGCCGCGAGGGGATTCTGCGCCCCGTCCTCCGGGGCCGGGGTCCACTGCTCGATCACCGCTACGGCCGGAGAACCGCTGACCTCCCGGTACAGCTCGTCCAGGAACTCCGACGGCCCACGCGGTTTCGTCGACGTCTGGTCCCACTGGTGCGCGGACACCAACAGCACCCTTTCGGTTCGAGTCAGAGCCACGTAGAACAGTCGCCGGTCCTCCGCGAGCCGACGCCGCGCCAGGGCATCCTTGTGGCCCTTGACCGCATCCTCGAGGTCTTTGCGGTTGTACACCTGGTCGAGTTCGAGTACCGGGACACCCTCGGAGCCCTCGCCGTCCAGTGCACGATCCCCACGCAACGACGGTGGCAGCTCTGCCATCGCTCCGAGCCAGGTCGACGACGCGTTGGACGAGGGGAACACTCCCTTCGCCACGTGCGGCACGGCAACGACCTCCCATTCGAGGCCTTTCGCGGAGTGGACGGTGAGCACCTGCACTCGATGTGGTGCGACGTCGACCTCGCCCGGAGCAAGACCGTCCTCGACGGTTTCTGCGGCAGCGAGGAACGACAGGAATCCGGTGACCGTGGCGGTGGGATTGTCCGCATAGTCGGCTACCACATGCGCGAATGCATCGAGGTGTTCGCGACCGACTCCCCCATCGGTTCCGATCGGTGTTCGAGCTTGCGCTTCGACGCCTATGTTCATCATTCGCTCGATATCGCCGACCAATTCCGTCAGCGGTTGACCGATTCGGTCGCGCAGGAGGTGCAACTCACCGGCCAGGGCGAGGATCCGGCGGTGACCGACCTCCGAGTAACGCTCGGCCGGTCCTGGATCGGCTATGGCGTCGGCCAGGCCCGCTTGCTCGGCTTGCTCGCCCGGCAGGGCGCTGCCGAGTGCCGCCTGCAACGCCTCGGGGTCGTCGACGCGACCCGCGGTGCCGTATCCGCCGCGGATTTCGAGTTCTCTGGCGCGCTGCGAGAGCGCACGCAGATCCGTCGGCCCGATCTGCCACCGTGAGCCGGTGAGAATGCGCATTGCCGAGCTGCCCGCCGTGGGGTCGGCGACCAGTCTCAACATCGCAATGATGTCGGCCACCTCGGGAACGTGTAGCAAACCGCCGAGTCCGACGACCTCCACCGGCAGCCCGCGGCTACGCAACACCTCGGCGATCGGCTCCGCATCGGCGTTTCGGCGCACCAGAACTGCGGCGGTGGGCGGCGGCCGATCCTGTTCGAGGGCGGATCGATACTCCTCCGCGATCCGGTCGGCGATCCACTCTCGTTCGCTCAGAACGGTGTCGGTAACGGCCAGTCGAACATCGCCCGGAACAGCACCCGGTCGGGCTCGGAGAGTCGGCACCGGCACACCGACCCGGCGCAGCGGGTCGGTGATCGAGTTCGCGAGGTTCAATGCCTCGGGCGGATTTCGCCAGCTGGTGAGCAGCTCGAGCCGCGGTGCAGGGCGTCCATCGGCCTTCGGGAAGTCGGTGGCGAACCGAGGTAGATTCGCTGCCGACGCGCCGCGCCAACCGTAGATCGACTGCATCGGGTCACCGACGGCGGTCAATGCCAACTGCGGGTCGCTGCCGGCACCGAACAGAGACGACAGCAGGACGCGCTGAGCGTGCCCGGTGTCCTGGTACTCGTCGAGCAACACGAGCCGAAAGCGTTGCCGTTCGGCGATTCCCACCTCGGCGTGCTCGGCCGCGACCCGCGCCGCCATCGACATCTGCGAGCCGAAATCCAGCGCGCCCTCACGCCGCAGCGTCTGCGCCAGCCGTTCCACCAACGGCAACAACCCGATTCGTTGATGCTGAGCGTCGAGGATGTTCAGCAGCTCCTTGGTGGGGCCACCGCGTTGTCGAGGCCCCGGCCCGAGCGTGTGCACCAGCTTCTCCAGCTCCACGTGCGCGTGGCGCAGATCCTCGGGATCGACCAGGTGCTCGGCCAGCTGACCGGAGAGCGCGAGTACCGCCTCGGTCACCGATGTGGGGTTGCGCTCGGTGTCCAGGTCGCCGTCCCAGGTACTGACGACACGGTGGGCGAGCTGCCACAGTTCGGTTTCCGAGAGCAGTGTCGCGGACGGTTCGATCGGCAGCAGCAGGCCGTGCTCGGTGAGCAGTCGCCCCGCATACGAGTGGTACGTACTCACTTCCGGTTCGGCACCGAGGATTCGCTCGCGCAGTGCCAGACTGGGATCGAGTGCACGCACCAGATCGGATCCGGCCAGCCGAGCCAGCCGAGCTCTGATTCGAGATGTCAACTGCTGTGCGGCTTTTCGGGTGAAGGTCAGACCCAGAACCTGGTCCGGATCGACGAAACCGTTGGCCACCATCCACACCACGCGGGCAGCCATGGTCTCGGTCTTGCCCGCTCCTGCCCCCGCGACGACGAGCGTCGGGCCGGGAGGAGCGGCGATCACGGCGGCTTGTTCGTCGGTCGGTGGATGCTTCTGCCCGAGCGCCCGCGCGAGCTCGACCGGCGACACCCGCACCGAACCGGTCCGAGTTTTCGTCGATGTCGTCATTGCTCGGTCACCTGCCTCCCCGTCTCGTGTGCCGGGCAACTGGACTTCACCGGGCAGTGCCTGCAGCCGTCGTTGACCCGCGCCTCGAATGTAGGTCCCTGCGTTGCCGACGCGGCCTGGTGCACCGTGTCTCGCCACTCCTCGAGTTTCTCCGGTGTCGGCACTTGCTGGACACGCTGCGTCGCGCCATCCTTGTTATGGGGCCTGGCGACGAAGACGAGCCGCGCTCCGCCCGGCGCGCCTGCAGGCTCGCCCTCGATGGCACCGGCTGCCGCAGCGACCTGGTAAGTGGCCAGCTGATGGTGGCCCTGGGCATCCTCTTTCGACATCACGGTCTTGGCTGTCTTGACGTCGATGATGACCGGCCGACCGTCCGGGTCGTGCTCGAGTCGGTCGATGCGGCCACGCAATGCGACCGCCGGCTCGTCCTCCGACCGAGCGTCGAGTATGCCGTCGACGCGCACCTCGACTCCGGCCTCGGTGAGCTCGCCTCGACTGCCGTGCAGCCAGGTCTCGAAGGTCTCGAGCATTGCCCCGGTTCGGTCGAGCTCGTGCCGCGAATACCACTGCGAACCGAGATCCACTGCATCCCATGCCATTTCGAGGGCACGTCGAAGTTGCTCCGGCGGTATCCGTCCGGCCACCGCCTGGACGAGAGTGTGGACGAGTGTGCCGGTGACCGCATGGGTGTTGGTGCCGTCGTTGCCGCCGTGACGTTCGAGCATCCACCGCAGCGGACAGGTGGTGAGTTGTTCCACGGTCGACGGCGACAGGGGTACCGGACCGTCGCCCAGCTGCCACAGCGGCGCGCCGGTGCTGGGCCCTGCCACTCCGAACCACTCGTCGGGATGCGCTCCGCGAACACCGGCACCGGCCAGAGTTGCCAGGTGCCGGACCGCTCGGGCCCGCTTGGCCGGATCATGTTCGGCGACAACAGGATCGCACACCACACTCCGCAGTTCGGCCACCAGCATGGGCAGCGCCAACACTCGGTGTGCAGTTTCCGGACCGGGTAGCTCGGGTACAGCATCCGACCCGCCTTCGTCGTCGACGCCGCGTAGTTCGTCCACGAATCGGGAGCGGACGAGATCGGCATCTCCGGTGCTGGAGTCGACGGCTGTGACGAGAAGAACAGATCGTGCTCGACTGCACGCCACCAGAAACAGCGTGCGCTCCTCGGCGAGCAGCGGTGCGGACTTCGACAGTCGCCCGTCGAGTGCAGCCGAGGCGTCTACTTTCCCGGATAAAAGGTCGACCAAGGTGTCGGTCCCGAGGAGACTCCCGCGCGCTCGCAGGCCCGGCCACAGACCTTCCTGCACCCCGGCCACTGCAACGAGCTCCCATTCCCGACCCGCCGCAGAGTGCGCGCTGAGCAAGGTGACGGCATCGGCTCGAACCGTGGCGCGATGCGTGTTGAGGGTAGGAATCTCTTGCTGCGCAATGTAATCGAGAAATCCACCGAGATGAGCCCGCGGCAGTCTGTCGACGTACGCTGCCGCCGCATCGAACAACGCGACCACTGCGTCGAGGTCGCGATCTGCCTGGGCACCGGCCGAACCGCCCCAGGCAGACGCGGCGGCCCAACGCCGCTCGAGTCCCGAAGCCTGCCAGGCCGCCCACAACACGTCCTCGACGCCGCGGCCCGTCCGGGCTACTGCGCGGGCCTTCCGGATGACGCCGAGCGCCTTGCGCAACGGCGCGGACTCGACATCCGACAGGCCACCGATCCACTCGGACTTTCCACGAGAATCGTCGGTGAGAGCGCCCCTGAGCAATTCGGCCGAGTCGCGTTCACCGCCCGATGCGAGCTCGAGCCTGCGCACACCTCTCCGCAATCGCCGCAGCCCCACCGGATCGGCACCGCCGATCGGTCCGGAGAGCAGCGCCAGCGCATCCTCGCCGTCGAAGCTCGGATCCGAAATTGCCCGCAACACCAGCAGTAGCCCCACTGCACCGTGCTGACGATGTAGTGGGAGCTCCGAGGTGGGTGTGACCATAGGAACGCCTGCCGCGTGCAGCGCCCGCCGCAAGGGTGCAACCGTTCTCGGCACCGATCGCACCACGATGGCCATCTCGGACCACGGTATACCGTCGATCAGGTGAGATCGCCGCATGGCGTCGGCGATGATCGCGGCTTCCCTGGCCGGCGACGACGCAACGTGCACGCGCGCCGCAGGATCTCCGAAACGGGCGACAGCAACCGGCTCGGGACACCGGTGCCGGCCGAGCCCGGGCAACCGCCTCGCCACGATGTCGGTCAGCTCGGCCACTTCCGGAACCGAGCGATGATTGTGTGTCAGCAGTACCCGTCGCGGTGAATCGACCTCGACCAGATCGGCCACGAACGTGGGATCGGCACCCCGAAAAGCGAAGACGGATTGGTCGGGATCCCCGGCGACGACAGTAGATTCGGTATCGGTACCGATCAATCGAACAAGTTGCGCCGCTTGAGGATCGAGGTGCTGGGCATCGTCGACCACGAGGTGCCGAATGCGGGCACGTTCACTGCGCAACAGGTCCGGATCGGTGGCGAACGCCATGAGGGCTGCACCGATGAGCTCGGCGGCATCCAGACCGGGTGCCGTGGCACCAGCAGCTTCGACGCCCACGGCCCCGCGCAGCAACATGGCTTGCTCGTAGCGTGATGCGAACCGTCCGACAGCAACCCATTCGGGCTTTGTGTGCTTGCGACCGAGTTTGACGAGATCTTCGGGTCCGATGCCGCGTTCGGCGGACCTGAGCATCATGTCTCGTACCGCCGTGACGAATCCCGCGGTACCCAGCGCCGGCCGCAGCCGCTCGGGCCAGTCGGGTGCTCCGTCCTCGAGATCGCCCCGCAGCATTTCGCGGACCACGGCGTCCTGTTCGGCACCGGTCAGTAATCGTGGGGGCGGGTTACCGTACAGCGATGCCTGTAATCGCAGCACCGCGAAGGCGTAGGAGTGCACTGTGCGTACCAGCGGTTCGCGAGTTGCACGCAGCGCGTGATCGCCACTGAACAGGCCCGAGGTGATCACCTCACGGACCGCGGTTGCCGCTCTCTTGGATTGTGTGAGCACCAGAACCGACTCCGGGTCGCCGCTGACGATGCGCGAGACCGCATAGTCTGCGACGAGCGATGTCTTGCCGGTGCCTGGGCCACCGAGTATCTGCCACGGATTCCACCGAGGTGCGCCCTGCGCTGCGTCGGCCGCAGAGTCCGGCCGTGAGGACAGCAGCCGAGCAGCCGCGCCCGACCACGTGCGGGCCGGCCGAGCCACCTTGGGTGCACGGACGAGTGTCACCGTCGCGCTGTGTCTGCCGTCCGAGCTCATGACACAGATGCAATCACGAGCCACCGACAGAACCCGCCGTGGCCGTGCTCGATGCACGTCGGACCTGATTCGCAGACGCACATACGGCATAGTGGTCTAGGTGACCGAGTTGAATCTGCATACGTTCGGACCCGCAGACGGTCCCGAAATCCTCGCCGTTCACGGCGTGACCGGCCACGGTGCCCGCTGGTGGGATCTCGCCGAGAACCACCTGCCCGAGGCCAGGATTCTGGCACCCGACCTCATCGGTCACGGGCATTCCCCGTCCACACCGCCCTGGGACATCGACGCTCAGGTCACCGCTCTGAAATCCGTGCTCGACGCCCACGCGCGTGGACCGGTGGTGGTCCTCGGCCACTCGTACGGCGGCGCATTGGCAGTGCATCTCGCACAGCGATTCCCCGAAGCGGTACGAGCCCTCGTTCTGCTCGATCCCGCGATCGCCTTGCCGCCGGAGGAATTGCTCGAAGTAGCCGAGGCGACCGCCAAGTTCCCCGATTACACTGACGCCGACGAAGCGCGATCGGAGAAGATCCACGGAGCGTGGGCCGACGTGCCGACCGAACTGCTCGACCGCGAGGTCGCCGAACATCTGGTTCCGGCCGACAACGGGAAGGTCGCCTGGCGCATATCCATTCCGGCCGTCGTCGCGACGTGGGGCGAGCTCGCCCGCCCGCTGGTCGTACCGGCCGAGAGCATCCCGACCATCGTGGTGCGGGCAATGCGCGTCCAACCTCCCTATGTCAGCGAGGAATTCCTCTCGGCGCTGCGAGACCGGTTGGCTGAGAACCTGCGTACCGTCGAGCTGGATTGCAATCACATGGTCGGTCAGGTCAAGCCTGCCGAGGTGGCCGAACTGGTGCGATCCCTGCTGTAGATGGCCCCGATCACCGAAGCCCAGGTCGAGAGAGTTCGCGCGTTGGTCGCGTCGATCCCCCCGGGATTCGTCGCCACCTACGGAGACATCGCGGCCGCCGCAGAGCTGTCGAGCCCTCGCATCGTCGGCTGGATCATGCGCACCGATTCTGCCGACCTACCCTGGCATCGCGTGCTCGGAGCCAGTGGCAGACCGGCCCCGCACCTGGCCACCCGTCAGCTCGAGACGCTACGCAGCGAAGGAGTGGCAGTCCACGACGGCCGAGTGCCGCTCAAGGCGATTCGATTCGACTTCGGGGCGCTCCCCGCGTCGTCCGAGGCGACCACTAATCTCGGAGAATGAACTTCAGGGACGCCCTCGAGCAGTTCGACCCACGCCCCACGGCGAAGTACGCCCTGGCGAAGTCGAGCACCTTCGTCGCCTCGGCGGGACTGGTCGTCGACGAGGTGTCGGGCACCCGGGTGGCGGGGCACATCGACTTGACGGACGAGCACTTCACGCCGTGGGGTGTCGTCCACGGTGGGGTCTACACCACTGCGGTCGAGAGCGCCGCGAGCATCGGTGCGAGCGAGGCGGTCAAGGATCGTGGTGAGTTCGCAGTCGGCGTCCACAACGGCACCGACTTCCTGCGCGCAAGCAAAGGCGGACGCGTCGACGTTGTCGCAGAACCGTTGCAGCAAGGCCGGGTTCAGCAATTGTGGCTGGTCACGATCACTGCCTCCGACAGCGGCAAAACCATAGCGCGCGGTCAGGTTCGGCTGCAGAACGTGCCGCTGCCGACATGACAGCACTGGTACTGTGACGCCGCTCTGCGACGCGATCGTTCTCGCCGGCGGTCGCGGATCGAGGATGGCCGATCTCGAGCAAGTGGCATCGGCGCAGGCAATCGACAAACCTGCGCTGACCGTCGGCGGTCGCCGCATGGTCGACATCGCGGTGGATGCAGTATCGAGCTGTCGCAGAACGGTTCTGGTGGGGCCCACCCGCACCGGCATTCCCGAGCACGTGGTGCAGACTCGCGAGTCCCCCGCAGGCGGTGGCCCCGTCGCCGCCCTCGCCGCAGGACTGCGATCACTCGACGACACGGCGGATCTGGTGGTGGTCGTCGCCGCGGACATCCCACTTCTGGACTGGTCCGCAGTGCAGGCCCTGATCGAATCCATGGCGCACTCCGCAGTGTCGGCCGTGTTCGCTCGCGACAGCGCGGGCCGTACGCAGTTTCTGTTGGGAGTCTGGCAGCAACGAACGTTGAGATCCGCCTTGGCGCAACTGGATACGGCGGACGGCGTACCCATGCGCCGGATCGTTCCGGCCGATCACACCGTCATCGCGGTACCCGATATCGAGGACTGCGACACCCCGGCCGATCTACTGGCCGCTCGCCTCGCTGCGCAGAGTGCGGAGACGCTGGAGGTCACCGATGCACTGCACCGCATCCGGAGTCGGATCGTTCCGCTACCGGTCCATCGAATTGCGTTGCGAGACAGTGCCAACACCGTTCTCGCGGAACCCCTCCTCGCCGGCACCGCGCTACCCGCCGTCGACATCTCCGCGATGGACGGTTACGCCGTCTGCGGCACCGAGCCGTGGACGCTCCGAAACGACGTCGCCTACGCCGGCAGCTCGGACATCGCCGTCCTCGACGAAGGGACGGCAGTGCGCATCGCAACCGGTGCGGCACTTCCGCCGGGTGCCACGTCGGTCGTCCGCGACGAACACATGACGTTCGACGCGGACGGCTCAGCGCGTCGCATGCCGACCGCACGGCCGTCCGACGACACCCGTCGACGCGGAGAGGACTGGTTGCCCGGCACCGAACTCGTCGCCGCCGGCACTGCGATCGACGCGGCGGTACGGTCCCTCGCCGCCAGTGCAGAAGTCTTCCATGTGGCCGTGCGGGGTCCGGTCCGTGGTCGAATAGTGATCAGCGGCAACGAGATTCGAGCGGCTGGTCCGCTTGCTCCCGGCGAGACCCGAGACGTGCTCGGATCGGTGCTGCCGGAGTACCTGGCGCAGTGCGGTATCGACACGATCGACGTGACTCTTCTCGACGACACCGCAATGGGTTTTCGAGACGCACTCACTCGCACCCAGGATGTGGATCTGGTGGTCGTCGTCGGAGCCACCGGGGGCGGCGCGGCCGATCAGTTGCGCTCCACGCTGGCGGCACTGGACGCCGAGTCGATCGTGGGTCGGATGCGGGTGCGGCCCGGCGGTTCCCAGATCACTGCGGCGCTCCCCGACGGCACGACAGTGCTCGGCTTACCGGGCAATCCGCTGGCAGCCGTCAGTACTGCGCTGCTGACGGCCCCCGCAATCGTCGACGCGTTGACCGGTAGAACGGTGCGTCCGCCGCGGATGGGCCTGTTGTCCAATGCAGCCGAGGTCTCTTCCCCGACTCCTCGTATCGTTCCGGTCGTCGCGGACGGCACGCGGTGGCGAGCCGATACCCAGGTGCGCACCGCACACTTGGCTCACCTCGTCGGCCGCGACGCACTGGCCGTGATTCCGGCCGAGATCAGCGCCGACGAGCCGGTGACAATTCTTCCGTTGCCGCACCGCTAGATTCACCGAGAGCGCGAGCACCTTCGCGGTAGCGTGCGACAACGAGATCGACTATTGCAGGATGAACACCGAGCGGTTCGCCGACGCCGTCGGCCCCGGCGTCGGCCAGGCGCGTGTGAAAGAGCCCGCGCGCCAAGAGATAGGAGGCCACGAACACACGCGGGTGCCCGGCTTTTCGCAGAGTCGACACCGCGTCGGACACGGTGGGAGTACTGGTGGCAACGTAGCCGATACGTACCGATACCCGGGCGACGTCGGCGAGCATTTCTGCCGCGCGGCGGTGTTCCGCCAGCGCACGAGCGTCGGAAGAGCCTGCGGCAGCGAGCACGATGCACTCACCCTCCTGCCATCCTGCGTTGCGCAGTCGGTCGACCATGACCTCGGCCAGCACGGGGTCTGGTCCGAGCGCGCGGGTGACGGCGACCGAAGTGTGCGCGCTCTCGGCGACCTCTCGCGGCACGTCGGTGTGCACGTGGTAGCCCGATGCGAGAAACGCGGGAACCACGACCGCCGACTCGGCGGTGTCGCGCAGGACCTCGGCGGGAGACGGCCCGAGTACGTCGACGAACGCCACTCGTGTGGTGCCGATCTGCGCCGATACGGCGTCGGCGAGTGCGGCAACCATCTCGACACCGCGAGGATTCCGCGTGCCGTGGGCGACCAACACCAGGGTCGGTGTCATCAGTACTTACCTCCTTCGACGACGGCCACACGAGCGGACACGGCGGACTCAGCGGAATCGCAGTCCGATTCGGTCTCGACGTGATCGAGTGCGATGCGGTAGCCGCGCTTGACCACTGTCTGGATTGCCTTCGGAGCGCCCAGGGAAGACCGAAGTCTGGTCATCGCCGTTTCCACCGCATGGGTGTCACCGCCGCCACCGGGCAACGACGCAAGCAAAGTTTCCCGGGAGACGACCCGTCCAGGATTGCGGGCCAACGTCTTCATCAGCGCCATTCCGGCCGGCGACACCGGACGTACTTCACCGTCGACCACGACACACCGACCGCGCACACTCACCACGTGGCCACCGGCATGAAGACGGCGGGTACGCCTGGGCAATTCCTCGGCTATATGCCGCGCCAGTGCGCCCAGCCGCGCCCGCGCCGGCTGCGTGGTGGCCACGTTCAGTTGTTCGAGCGGCGCCGCCGTCACCGGCCCGACGCAGATCGGAAGTACTCGGGTGCGCATCGAGTGCAGGAGGGGTTCGAGTACCCCGTTCTCGTCGGCCCGCATCAGCATCGACGCGACCGCGGGGGCGGAGGTGAAGCTGAGAGCATCGAGATCGCCGACGACGACAGCTTCGATCATGCGGTCCATCGGGCTCTGGTCGTCGGGGGCCGTCCAGCGATACACCGGTACGGGAACCACTTCGGCTCCGGCGCAGCGCAACACCTCACAGAAATCCGGCACAGGCTCCCATTCGGTGGTCGCGCCATGCAGCTGCACGGCAATGCGCGTGCCTTCGACTCCCTCGGCGAGCAGGTGTTCGAGCACCTCCGCGGAGGATTCGGAGGCGGGCGACCACTCCTCACGCAGATCGGCGGCCCGAATGGCTCCTTTCGCCTTGGGGCCGCGGGCCAGCAATCGAGACGTGCCGAGTGCCCGGCCCAGATCTTCTGCCTGCCCCCACCCGTCCGCTGCCTCGATCCAGCCGCGGAAACCGATACCTGTTGTGGCGACGGTTATTTCGGGCGGCTGCGCGATGATGGCGGCTGTGACGCGTTCCAGCTCGGCATCGTCGGCGAGTGGGATGATTCGGATAGCGGGTGCGTGCATCACCGCTGCTCCCCGGCGCTCGAGCAGAGTTGCGAATTCCTCGGCCCGACGCGACGCCGTGATTCCGACGGTGAATCCGGCCAGAGGCGTTCCCGCCCCCGGGATTTCGCTCACGTAGAACCACCGCGGACGAGCACGACGCCGTCGACACAGGAGACCTCGAACGATCCGAGACCGACTGCCTGGTCGTCGAGGCACCGCCCGTCCACCAGGGAGAACACCTGCTTGAGCAAAGGCGACGCGACGGTGGGTTCGCCACTTCGGTCTCCCACCAGTCCGCGGGACATCACTGCTGCGCGTCCGTACGGGTCGATGTTGCCCACCGCGAACAGCCGACCGTCATCGAGCCGAAACAGCGCCGCTTGAGTGCCGCCGCGCAGGAGAACCGCTACTCCGCGTCCCGGAATCAGCGTGTCGAGTGTGCAGGCCGGGGTCCACTCTCGCGAAAGATCGTTCGGTACCGAAGTATGGGAATCGATGACAGTCATGGTGTACCTCCTGGTCAGCTATTTGACGCTGCTCGTGTTTCTGGGTCGTTAACCGGCGATTACCCACCTGTGCACATGCACTCAGTCTTGTGACCGTCCAGATGTCAGGAACCCACGAGACCGATGCCCGGCATTCCCATCAACACGGGAATCTTGCGTATCCCGGAGTCGTCGAACGCAATGGTGGGATCGGCCTCGCTCGGGGCGTTGACGAACGATACAAATCGACCGAGCTTCTCGTCGTCTTCGAGGACGCCGGCCCATTCGTCCTTGTAGCCGGCGACGTGGCGCTCCATGTCGGCTTCGAGCTCCGCGCCGATACCCAGACTGTCGTCGCACACGACGGCTTTGAGATGGTCCAGTCCCCCGTCGAGCGACTCGAGCCACGGCGCGGTGCGCTGCAGCCGATCCGCGGTGCGCACGTAGAACATCAGATAGCGGTCGATGTAACTGACCAAGGTGGCGTCGTCGAGGTTGGATGCCAACAACTGAGCATGCTTGGGTGACTGGCCACCGTTACCGCCGACGTACAGGTTCCAGCCGCCTTCGGTAGCGATGATGCCGACGTCCTTGCCACGGGCCTCGGCGCATTCTCGCGCGCAACCCGAGACGCCGAACTTGATCTTGTGGGGCGACCGGAGACCGCGGTACCGGTTCTCGAGGTCGACCGCCATACCCACCGAATCCTGGACGCCGTAGCGGCACCAGCTGGACCCGACGCAGCTCTTGACCGTCCGAAGCGACTTTCCGTATGCCTGGCCCGATTCCATCCCCGCGTCGACCAAACGCTTCCAGATTGCGGGCAGTTGCTCGACGCGGGCACCGAACATGTCGATGCGCTGGCCTCCGGTCACCTTGGTGTACAGCCCGAAGTCGCGGGCCACCTCACCGATGACGATGAGCTGCTCGGGCGTGCACTCGCCACCCGGCATCCGAGGCACCACCGAGTACGTGCCGTTCTTCTGGATGTTGGCCAGGAAGTGATCGTTGGTGTCCTGCAACGACGCCTGCTCGCCGTCGAGAATGTGATCGGAGGACGTCGACGCGAGGATCGAGGCAACGACGGGCTTGCAGATGTCGCAGCCGGTTCCCGTGCCGTACTTGGAGATCAGCGAGGAGAAGGTGCGGGTGTTCGTGGCCCGGACGATCTCGAACAACTCGGCCCGGGACTGAGCGAAGTGCTCGCACAACGACTTCGAGAGCACCACCCCCGATGCAGCCAGCAGAGATTTGATCGACGGGAGGCATCCGCCGCAGGTGGTCCCTGCAGTGGTGCAACTCTTCACGGCCGCCAGATCGCAGGCCCCGTCGGCGATCGCCGAGCAGATGGCACCCTTGCTGACGCCGTTGCACGAGCAGATCTCGGCGTCGTCGGGCAGCGCACCGATGCCGACCTGCTCGGCTGCCGGCGAGATCAACGCGCCAGGATCGCCGGGCAACTCACGTCCGACGAGTGGTCGCAGCAGCGAGTAGGCAGAGGCATCGCCGACGAGGATGCCGCCGAGCAGAGTCTTGGCATCGTCGGTGACGACGAGCTTGGCGTACGTTCCCTTCGGCGCGTCGCTGAAGACGACCTCGAGCGCACCGGGAGTGGCCGCCATCGCGTCGCCGAAGCTCGCGACGTCGACGCCCATGAGCTTGAGCTTGGTGGACATGTCGGCACCCGGGAATTGCGCTGCGCCACCGAGCAATCGGTCGGCCACGACCTCTGCCGTCGAATACCCGGGGGCGACCAGGCCGTAGCACCGACCCTCGACCGCGGCGCACTCGCCGATCGCGTAGACGGCAGGGTCGGAAGTACTGCAGCCGACGTCGACCATGATGCCGCCGCGCTCACCGACCTCGAGCCCACTCTCGCGCGCCAGCCGATCCTGCGGTCGCACACCGGCGGAGAACACCAGCAGGGCGGCGTCGATGGTGCTGCCGTCGCTCAGCTCGACCGTCAGGCCGGTGCTGTCGTTCTCGGAGATCGACGACGTGCCCACTCCCACATGGACATTCAAGCCGAGTTCGGTGACGAGGCGAGCCAACAGCGCGCCGCCGCCCTCGTCCACCTGCAGCGGCATCAGGCGTGGAGCGAACTCGATGACGTGCGGGGTCATGCCCATCTTCTTCAGCGCGTTCGCCGCTTCGAGACCGAGCAATCCGCCGCCGACGACGACACCCACGGCACCCGGTCCCGCCGCGTCGGCCCGCGCTCGAATTTTGTCCAGGTCGTCGAGGGTGCGGTAGACGAAGCACGCGGGCAGGTCGTGTCCGGTGATCGGCGGCACGAACGGGTAGGAACCGGTAGCGAGGACGAGGGCGTCGTACTCGACCGTGTCTCCCGCCGAGGTCACGACGGTGCGGTGGTCACGGTCGATGCGATCGGCCCGTACCCCGGTGCGCATCTCGACCAGTGCGTCACCTGGATAGTCGTTGCCCGCCAGAGCGAGTTCCTTGTGGTCCCAGGCACCGACGTAGGACGACAGCCCCACCCTGTCGTACGCCGCCAGCGCCTCCTCGCACAGGATAGTGACCTTCCACTCGGCCGCCTCGTCGCGCGCACGCAATGCTTCGACGAATCGGTGTCCGACCATCCCATGACCTACCACTACCGCGTTCTTCATTGCGGGTCCTTCCGATCTACGTTGCTGTGCAGTGTCTTCGTATTTACGGAGGTGGAACCTCAGACGGCTACCGGCGCGTCCGCATCGGCGGAGTTCGTCTTGCGTAGATAGACCGCCCACGTGATGAGGGCGCACACGACGTAGAAGGCCAGGAACACCCAGAACGCCGTCGTGGCGGACTTCGCGGTGCCCGAGTACGAGGCGCGCAGCACCAGGTTGATTCCGACTCCGCCGAGCGCGCCGATTGCGCCGGCGATGCCGATGAGCGCGCCGGACATCTTGCGCGACCAGCGCTGCTGCTCGTCGACCGTCATTCCCTGCAATGCAACCGATTTCGCGGCGAAGATGGCGGGAATCATCTTGTAGACCGATCCGTTTCCGATACCGGAGAGCAGGAAGAGTGCAATGAATCCGACGACGAAGAGCACCATCACCGTGCCGCTGGCCGCCCCGGGAGTCGAATCGTCCCAGGTACTGGCCGCGACCAGGATCCCCGTGGCGAACGTCATGGCCACGAACGTGTAGAGGGTGATCTTCCCGCCACCGATCTTGTCGGCGAGCTTGCCGCCGTAAGGACGCGACAGCGATCCCAGCAACGGTCCGATGAAGGCGATCTGAGCGGCCTGCAGGGATGCCTGCGCCTGCAGAGCGGGAGTCGAGGGTCCGCCGTCGGTGAGGCCGGCGAGGAAGTTGATCTGCAGTACCTGGCCGAACGCGAAGCTGAAGCCGATGAACGATCCGAACGTGCCGATGTACAGGAAGGCGATCCACCACGAGTCCGAGAACTTCAACACGTCGATCATGGAGCGACCGTTGGTCTTCTGGTTGTCGAGGTTGTCCATGTACAACGCGGCACCGACGGCGGCGAGCGCGATGAAGACGAGATAGACGGCGCACACGATCTCGGGGGCGGTGTTACCGATGGTGGCGATGACCAACAGGCCGATGAGCTGGATGACGGGCACACCGATGTTGCCGCCGCCCGCGTTCAGACCGAGAGCCCAGCCCTTCTCGCGTTGCGGATAGAACGCGTTGATGTTCGTCATCGAGGACGCGAAGTTACCTCCGCCCAGTCCGGCGAACGCCGCCACGATGATGTACGTGGTGTACGAGGCCGGGTTGAGCATGAAGTACATGGTGAGCACGGTGGGGATCAGGAGCACCAGAGCACTGAAGATGGTCCAGTTCCGCCCGCCGAACTTGGCCGTGGCGAAGGTGTACGGAATGCGCAGGATTGCGCCGACGAGTGTGGGAACGGCTACGAGGAAGAACTTGCCCGCCGCGTCGATGCCGTAGACCGACACCGGCATGAACAGCACCATCACCGACCAGATCGACCAGATCGAGAACCCGACGTGCTCGGCGATGACCGACCAGATCAGATTGCGCTTGGCGATCTGCTTGCCGCCGGCCTCCCAGGCCTCGACGTCCTCGGAGTTCCAGTGCGCGATGTGATGGTTGACGGAGACGGGGACGGTTCCGGGCGGAACGGTCGCCGTGGTGGCTGAGCCGGCATCTGCCGAAGCGCTACGAGAAAGGCTGGTCACGTGTGGCCTCCTGATCGGTGTGTGAACCGAACATAGAAAAGCCATGTTGCCGCCGCGCTGCGTGCGGTCACTCGCTGATTAACTTGGTCTCACGCGTGATCGCACACCGACGTGAGTTCGACCGTCAGCGGCCCGGAAGCGTCACCATGTGTCTTCGAGCATCCGCGGTCGACAGCACAGGAACCCTCCGACCAGTAGAACGCCGACACATCCGGTCAAGAGAGCCAAGGGCAGACCCCATCCACCGGACGCGGTGTGTACCACGCCGAACAGGATCGGCCCCGACGACGACACGACATACCCCAACCCCTGAGTGAACCCCGACAACGAAGACGAACCCACCGCAGTGCGAGTTCTGAGATTGATCAGCGTCAGCGACATCGGGAAGGTCATCGTGCCGAGACCGACCAGGCACACCCACACGACGGTTCCCGCCGAAGGCGACCAGTGCAGACCCGAGAAGCCGCCGAGGTAACACACCGCCGCCACCAGCACGAGACCGAACGGGTTACGCAGCTTCGCACACAGGGTCGGCGTGGCCAGCGACGTCACCAAGCCCATCGCGCCGAACGCAGCGACCGAGGCACCGGCCAGCCCTTCGCCGATACCCGAATCGATCAACAGCGTCGGCAGCCAGGTGAGCATCGAATAGGTGATCAGCGACGTCATCGCGAACATCATCACCATCCCCCATGCCAGCGAGGACCGGTAGATCCGGCCGCTCGGCTCGACCTGGACCGCCGCCGATCCGGCCTCGGCCGACACATCGTCCTGGTCGCGGCCGCGTCGGGCCACCACGATCCCGAGCCACGGAAGTGCTGCAGCCAGTCCCACGACAGCCCAGACGCCGATGGACACGCGCCAACCGTGTGCATCGGCCACGGGCACGGCCAACAGAGGCGGGATCATGGTGCTGATCTGCATGGCGCAGATGTAGATGGTGCTCACCACTGCGAGGCGATCGGAGAAGTACCGCTTGACCAGGGGCGGGATGACGACGTTCCCGATGCCCATACCCGCGAGGGCTATGGCGGACAGCGCCAGCAACGAGACGGTGTCGGGCGCGAACGCACGAGTTGCCATACCGATGGCGGTGAGCGACATGGCGAGCAGCGCAGCCCGCTCGAGACCGGTGCGCTTGGCGAGGAACGGTGTCGCCAAACCGAACACGGCGAACATCGCCGGAGGCAACATTCCGACGACGCCGATCACCGTGGTGCCGAACTGCAGATCGGTGCCGATCCTGCCGAACAGCGGACTGATCGAGGTCACTGCGGCACGCAGGGTCAGCGCGGACAGGACGATGGCCGCGAACACCAGAAGTCGGCCGCGGACGAGCGAAGTACCGGTCGGGGTGGTCTCGGAGACGGTAGGGGCACTCACCGCGTAATCATAGGATGACCGGATCACCGGGTGCAAAGCATTAGTATCGACGACGCAACGTCCACACCCCGAGGAGTCCACGTGCGGCAGGTCCAGCGATCGAGCCTGATATCCCAGGTCACAGCTGCGCTCCGCGACGAGATCACGTCGCAGAGATGGCCGGTGGGCACCCGAATTCCCACCGAGCCGGAGTTGTGCGAGATCACCGGCACCGGACGCAATACCGTGCGCGAGGCCGTGCAGGCGCTCGTCCATGCAGGCATGGTCGAACGCAGGCAGGGTTCGGGCACGTTCGTCATGACCTGCTCCGACCTGAGCGGAACTCTGGGCAAGTACTTCTCGGACGCGCGGCACCGCGACGTCACCGAACTTCGGGAGACCCTGGAGGTCACCGCGGCTGCGCTGGCCGCCGACCGACGCGACGAAGCGGACATCGAGGTCATGCTCGGGGCGCTGGAAGCCCGCAACGTGGCTTGGTCGAACGACACACCGTTGGCAGACGCCGTCCGAATCGACGCAGGCCTGCACCGCGCCATCGTTGCGGCCAGTCACAACGCGATCTATCTGGAGTTCTACGACTCGTTGCTGCCGGTCATCCACGAGGCGATACGAGATCACGTCCTCGATCACGACGACGATTACATCGCCGAGCACACCGCGCTGGTCCACGCAGTCATCGACGGTGACTCCGCTCGCGCGACGGAGGCCGCCCGATCACTGTTTCACGAATTGTCCGAACCGACAGCTCGCGCAGCAGCATTCACAGAATGAGGCGCACCAGGTCTGCTGTTCGCGCCAGACCCGGAAAGGCCTCCGATGTCGACCGCGGATGAAGGGCGTGGACAGCGAGACGAAACATCAACGCGCGCAACAACATCTGCGGCCACTCCGGGAGATCGCCCCAGCGGCCCACGAGGCCGTCGTCGGCGTCACCCCAGGACAGCGCATCCACCACCGCCACGCCGGCAGCCCAGGGCGCGGGACGCCAGTACGGCGTGATATCGCTGATCCCGGGCGCATCGCTGCCCGAGAACAACACCGTCCCGAACAGGTCCCCGTGCACCAATTGATCCGGTGACTCCACCGGCTTCCGTAGTGTCGCAAGCTGTTTGACCAACTCGAGACTGCTCCTGCCATCGGAGGACGACGGCTCGGGAGCACCGGCACCGCGCGCCGATCGGAGTGGGACGGCTTCCCACGCCGCTCGGTCGGCCGCGACGAAGACGTCCACGTCGGCCCACGGTGCCACGGGTGGTTGAACCAGGAAGCGGGGTCGCTCGAGTTGTGCCGTCGCCGAGTGCAAACGCAAGGACAACGAGACCACCTCGTCGTGCCGGGGTTCGGGTTCGCCGGCGACGAACGTGTCTGCGCGCCAGCCCGACACGACGTAGCGCCCGTCGGTGGAGCGCACGGGACGAGCAAGTCGAACCCCGTCCACCGACAACGTCTCGCGCACCTTCGCCGACCACGCGGCGCGGGCATGATCCGCCACCGGCGACAGCACCACGTCACCCAGTCGCCAGCCTCCATCCCAGTCGGCACCGAGGGGTGCCGGCTCGACATCGCGCAGCCCGAACGTAGAGATCACGTGCTGAGGGGGTTCGACAGAGCTCACGTTCGTCACGGTACCGTCGATCGGCGCACCGCTGCGGACGACGCGCACACACGCATCGCGTCAGTAGATCGGCAAACCGGGGTCGATCTGCTTGGCCCACTCCACTATTCCGCCTTGCAGGTGGGACGCGTCCGCAAAACCGGCACCGAGCAGAGCGTCGAGTGCTTCGGCAGACCTGATGCCGGTTTTGCAGTAGAGCACGATCGGCACGTGCTGCGGCAGCTCGGCCATCGCGGCCCCGCTGAGAATTCGATCCTTGGGAATCAGCCGTGCGCCGTCGATGCGAACGATGTCCCACTCGACCGGTTCACGTACGTCGATCAGAGCCACTTCTCGTCCGGAGTCCATCAGTGCCCGCAACTGCACGGGGGTGACTTCGTCTCCGGACGATTCGGCGGCCGGAACGGTGCCGCAGAACGCGTCGTAATCGATCAGCTCGGTGATCGGGGTCCGATGCGGATCGCGGGTCAATCGCACGGTTCGGTAACTCATCGCCAGCGCGTCGTAGATCATCAATCGACCCAGCAACGTCTCGCCGATTCCGGTGATCAGCTTGATGGCCTCGGTCACCATGACCGACCCGATCGACGCGCACAGCACTCCGAGCACCCCACCTTCGGCGCACGAGGGCACCATGCCCGGCGGCGGAGCCTCGGGATACAGGTCGCGATAGTTGATGCCTGCGTCACCGGGGGCTTGATCCCAGAACACCGACACCTGCCCCTCGAATCGATAGATCGAGCCCCACACGTACGGGATTCCCACCAGCGCGGCCGCGTCGTTGACCAGGTATCGGGTGGCGAAGTTGTCGGTCCCGTCGAGAACCAGGTCGTAGTTCCGAAACAGCTCCAGCGCGTTCGAGGAATCGAGCCGAACCCTGTGCAACACCACCTCGACGCCGTCATTGAGTTCGAGGATCGAGTCTCTGGCGCTGTCGGCTTTCGGGCGACCCACGTCGGACCGACCGTGGATGACCTGCCGCTGCAGATTGGACAGTTCGACATCATCGAATTCGACGATCCCCAGGGTCCCGATACCGGCGGCAGCCAGGTAGAGCAGAGCCGGTGAACCCAATCCCCCGGCACCGACGACGAGCACACGGGCGTTACGCAGGCGCTTCTGACCGTCCATTCCCACGCCCGGGATGATCAGGTGCCGGCTGTAACGCGCGACGTCCTCGGCCGTCAGTTCACCGGCAGGCTCGACCAGCGGAGGTAGGTGGACCACGACGCAGCGACGCTCCTCGACTCGATACGGCAACCGATGACCCGATCGCCACGTTCGAATCTAATCCCCAGCCCGTCCGACATCCCAGCCGGTCATCCTCGCGGGTACGGCCACGGATTGAACCGACATGTCTTGCCGTCCATGGGGACGACGCCCGCCGGATCGAGTCGTGCGATGTCGTCGTTCGACGTGCCGAACGTCTGTTGCATCATCACCGGCGCGAGGCCACCGTCGGCCTCGCACGGCTGGTGCTGCTGGTAGCCGATGGCGTGGCCCACTTCGTGGTTGATCTGATACTGGCGGTACGAGCCGATGTCTCCTTGGAACGAGATCGCCCCCCGCACCCACCTGGGTTCGTTGAGAACAACTCGCTCGATGCCCGGGTTGTAGCACGAGACCTCGAGTTGGATGTCGTACCCGCACGCCTCCCGGATGGACATCTGCGACGTCAGAGAAACTCTGAAGTCGGGATCGCCCTGGTCGATCCGCCGAAACGCGAATCGCGGGTCGTTGGTCCAACTCTTGGGATTGGCGAGCGTCTGATCCACCAGTCGGCCGAACGACTCGTCGCCGCCGAATCCGACGGTATCGACGCCGTCCTCCACCTCGACGGTGTACGTGAACACCCGCTCGGTCCCTTGGCCGACCTGTTCGGTGGAACCGGCCACCGTGTGCCACGTTCCGGCACCCTGGACTGCGAACGGGCCACCGTCCGGTAGCTCGCCAGAGGCGATCGACGACGCGAAATTGCCGTCTGCCTGCGGCGGCACGCCGATGATTCCGGTGCCCGACGTGGTATTAGAACTCAGGGTGCCGAACCCCGGATCTGCGTCGGTCGACTGCGCAGCATTACCGGCGACCGGATCGCCGGTGCGTACGGCGTCGAACACGACGAGGGCAGTGACGACGATCAGGATCGGCACCGCATACGCCCGCCAGCCATACGTCGAGGCGAACTTCCCGATCTTGCTCTGTTTGCGAACGTCGCGGTCCGGTCGGCGACTGCGCTGCTTGACTTCGCGCTGCGTCGGATCCCACTGCGCACGTAATGGTTGATGAGAACCGCGGCTACCCACGGTGCGTGGAAATTCGTCGGACCGATCGTCGTACTCGTCGTCGACGCCGCCCGATTGCACACCACCGCGAATTCGCGGCCCGCCTCGGTCAGTCACTCGATCACGATCTCACAATCCTGTCCGCTCGCTGCTCGGCACGCCGACAACGAAATCGGGACTATCGGGTTCTCGGTACGGAAACATCGTACAAACAAACCGCTCGACGTGATCCTGATTCGACGCAATTCACCCCTTTCCCCCGAGATCATGGTCACTGTCCCCCAGGATCCAGAATGCGGGAGAGCCCACGCGTATCGTTGCGCGTGATCTGCGCTACGAGTGATCCGAACCGATGGCCACCCGCCGGACGTTCACGGCGGATCACTCGCTGTCGAACCAAGACGAGCGCAGATGTCGACGCGGATGGGAACGGAATTGATGACAGATCTCGACGACCGGAGGTCCTCGGACCGACCGGCCACCACCGGCAATCGGCGCAGCGCACGACTGCCGCGCGATGCCCGCCGAGCGCAGCTGCTCGCCGCTGCGAGCGAAATATTCGTCACTCGCGGATATCACGCGTCAGGGATGGACGAGATCGCCGAGTGCGCCGGTGTCAGCAAGCCGGTCCTCTACCAGCATTTTCCCGGGAAACTCGAGCTGTACCTCGCGGTGTTGCAGAGCTACGTCGACACGTTGATCGCAGGCGTCCGGCAAGCACTCCGCTCGACCACCGACAACCGGCAACGCGTACGCGCGGCCGTACTGGCGTTCTACGATTTCGTCGACACGGACACCCAGGGCTTTCGTCTGGTTTTCGAGTCGGACCTGATGGGTGATCCCCAGGTCAACTCCCGCGTCGAGCAAGCAACCGAAGCTTGTGTCGACGCGGTCTTCGACCTGGTCGCTCACGATTCGGGACTCGATCCCTACCGAGCGCGTGTGCTCGCCGTCGGCCTGGTGGGCGCAAGCCAGTTCACCGCCCGCTACTGGCTGGAAGCGGACCGGCCGATATCGAAGGAAGATGCAGTGGACACCACCGTGTCATTGGCCTGGGGCGGTCTGTCTCACGTGCCACTGCAAGCCCCGTAACGAACCTCTCCTCGAACGCCACACGCCCTCCACTCGGATCGAGTGAAGGGCGTGTGGTGCGTTCGCAGGCCGGCTCAGGTGGTCGCGAAACCGACCTTCCGAGAATCGGACGGGCCGATCTCGACGTAGGACACCTTGGCGGCCTGGATCAAGAATTTGCGACCCTTCTCGTCCTCCAACGACAGCACTCCGTCCTTACCGGCGAAGGCGGTCGATACGAGCGCTTCGACCTCGGCCGGGGACTGCGTGCTGTTCACGACGAGCTCACGGGAACTCTCCGAAACACCGATCTTGACCTCCACGGTCAACCTCCGAACTCTCGACAACTCTGCTCACGCCAGGCTAGTGCAGCGGGGTCGACCGAGCGGCCCGACGCCCTGTGCTGTCAGCGAACACAGCCCTGTGCTGTCAGCGAACACTGCCCTGTGCTGTCGGCGAGCACCGGTCGCGAACGGTCAATCCAGGCCGAGGGACGACATGCGTTCGGAGTGTTGTTCCTGCATGCGATCGAACAGCGCGACGACTCCGTTGAGGTCGCCCGAGGCGGTGATGACGAGATCGGTCAGCGATTCGCGTTGCGCAAGCACGAATTGCGCCTGGGTGATGGCTTCACCGAGCAGTCGACGGCCCCACAGCATCAGTCGCGCCTTGTCCTGCGAGCTGGCCCGGACGCGGTCCGAGACCTCCTGAACGACGAATTCCGAGTGTCCGGTCTCGGCGAGCACGTCCCGCACGATGTCCGCGACCACAGGGTCGAGGCTGTGCGCGATCTGCCGGTAGAAGTCGGCCGCGATGCCGTCTCCGACGTAGGCCTTGACCAGAGACTCCAGCCACGTCGACGGCGTTGTCGACGCGTGGTATTCGTCGAGGGCCCGCACGAACGGGGACATCGAGGTGTAGACGTCGAGGCCGCGGTCCGACAGCGCGCGCTCCAGCGTCTCGAAATGGCTCATCTCCGCTGCCGCCATGCTGGCCAACGCAACGCGACCTTCCATCGACGGGGCCATCCGGGCGTCCTCCGCCAGCCGATAGAATGCCGAAATCTCACCGTAGGCGAGGACCGCGAACAGGTCCGGTACCCCGGGGTGATCGTGCGCGATGGCCGGCTCGGCCGACTCGGCGAGCGTGGTGGATGCGGCTACGGACGACGACGGCTCAGGCGAGTGGGCTCCCATGGCTGGCAATCGTAGTCCCGCATGCAGCACCCCGTCGCGGTGCGCGATGTACCTCCCGGGAACGGCCGACGATGGAGATTTCGGCCGGGCAAGCTACCATGGTGCTCGATCGCCGCTCGCGGACCGGACCACCGGACCGAATGACACGCGACGATCGCAGATATTGTGTGCGCACCTGATCCGGGTCGCCTCGACAGCTTCGCCGCAGCGGACATTGCACTCCGTGGCCGCGCAGAGGCTGACGGCGACATCACATCGGATTGAGGGCATCGACTTCGGCCGGCAATAGGCCTGTGCCCTTCCTTGTGCGCACGTTCGAACACGAGGAAGGCCAGTCCGCTGAGCAAGATAGTCATCGACCAAGAATCCGAGACCGGCGACACGACGCTGTCGGCACAACTGGACGACACCCACGTACCTCCTACGTTTGCGGAACTGAACGTCGACGCGGCCATCGTTCGCGCTCTCTCCGACATGGGAATCGAGCGCACCTTCGCCATCCAGGAGTTGACGCTGCCGCTCGCCATCGCGGGAGACGACCTCATAGGCCAGGCACGCACAGGCATGGGCAAGACCTTCGGTTTCGGGGTACCGCTTCTGCACCGGCTCGCGACCGACAACTCCGGCACCACACCGCTCGACGGCACTCCACGCGCCCTGATCATCGTCCCGACGCGCGAATTGTGCGTCCAGGTCAGCTCCGATCTCGAGAACGCCTCGAAATATCTCAGCGGTGCCAACGGCCCCGTCAAGGTGCTCTCCATCTACGGTGGCCGCCCCTACGAGGCACAGATCAGCGCGCTCCAGAACGGCGTCGACGTCGTCGTCGGCACCCCCGGCCGACTGCTCGACCTCGCCAAGCAGAACCACTTGATCCTCGGCAAGGTCGGCGTCCTGGTTCTCGACGAGGCAGACGAGATGCTCGACCTCGGGTTCCTCCCCGACATCGAACGAATCCTCGGGATGGTGCCGGACAAGAGGCAGACGATGCTCTTCTCGGCGACGATGCCCGGCCCGATCATCACCCTGGCCCGCACGTTCCTCACGCAGCCGACGCACATTCGCGCCGAAGAGGCAGAATCCTCGGCCGTTCACGACCGCACCGCCCAGCACGTCTACCGGGCCCACGCACTCGACAAGGTCGAGATGGTCGCCAAGGTCCTCAAGGCCGAGGGCCGCGGCGCGACGATGGTGTTCACCCGCACCAAGCGCACCGCCCAGAAGGTCGCGGACGAGTTGGCCGAGCGCGGATACTCGGTCGGTGCCGTGCACGGCGACCTCGGCCAGGTACAGCGTGAGAAAGCCCTCAAGTCGTTCCGTACCGGCAAGATCGACGTTCTGGTGGCGACCGACGTAGCAGCACGCGGTATCGACATCGACGACGTCACCCACGTCATCAACTACCAGTGCCCCGAGGACGAGAAGACCTACGTGCACCGCATCGGCCGCACCGGCCGTGCAGGACGCACCGGCATCGCTGTCACGTTGGTCGACTGGGACGACATCCCTCGTTGGCAGCTGATCGACAAGGCGCTCGACCTCGGTATGCCGGATCCGGTCGAGACCTACTCGAGCTCGCCCCATCTGTTCACCGACCTCGGTATCGCCACCGACGCCACCGGCACCGTGCGCAAGACACCCTCGCGTGCCCCGGAAAAGACGGACGAGGACGGCGCGACCGATACGGCAGCGCCTGCGTCCGCGCCGTCGTCGACCAAGCCGCGCCGCTCACGCAGTCGTCGTCGCACTCGTGCGGGGCAGGACGGCGACACTGTCGCAGGCACTACCGCGGCGTCGAACGATTCGTCGTCTGCCGACAAATCGATTGCCGGACAGGCCGATACGGACGAAGCGGCATCCTCGGACGCGGCCACCAAGACTGCTCCGCGCCGCCGCAGGCGTCGTCGGTCCAGCGGTTCCTCGGCCGATGCCGGACCGTCGACTGCGAGCGCGTCGGAGTAGTTTTCCGTCGTGTTGGCTCCTGAACGTCGGACGAGAACCGACCTCGTCGTCGCCGCCCTCATCGCAGCGGTGATCGTGGTGGCCGCGAGTATCGCCTGGGTGACCGGCGATGCCCGCGGTACGACGTCGATCTCGGCCGAGGAGCCCGTTCCTCTACCCGAGCCGGCAGCGTCGGTTCCCACAGCCCTGATGGAACTGTGGCGCGCACCGAGTGCAGCAACCGATTCGACGCGTACCCCGCTTCCCGTCGTCACCGGATCCACGGTGGTGACTGCCGATGCCGGCTCCGTTGTGGGCCGCGATCCGCGTTCGGGTGCACAATCCTGGTCCTACAACCGCGATCTTCCGCTGTGTTCGGTGGTCGCAGCGTGGAACACCGCAGTCGCGGTCTACCGCGACGATCGCGGTTGCTCGCAGGTGACCGCGCTCGACGGGTCCACCGGACAACGCACCGCACAACGCACGTCCGACGCCGACGATGCGGTTCGCCTGTCGTCCGACGGCACCTACGTGACGTCGAGAGGCGACACCCGCATGGAACTGTGGCGGTCGGACCTGGTGCGCACCCTCGAATACGGACGGGTGGATGCGCCGGTCAATCCGGGTAGCCAGCCGAGAACCGGGTGCACCCTGCTGTCCTCGGCGTCGACGAACTCACGGACCGCCGTGCTCGAGCAGTGCCCGGGCGAAGCCGCTGCCCGCTTGTCTCTGATCGACCCTGCACCCGATGATGCGAGCGAACCCGAGGAATACGGGTCCACGGTGGTGCCCGAACTCGTTCCCGGACCGGACTCCCCCACGGCCGGACGCATCATTGCGATGACGGGTAGCGATGTCGCGCTGTACTTTCCAGCCGAGGACGGCGCGCCCGGCCGAGTGGGCCTGTTCGACGACACGGCCGCGAGAGTGTCCGAATTCACTCTGCCGACCGGCTCCTCCCTTGCCCTGGATTCGCCGAATTTCCCTGCGACAAAGGCAGGTTCGGTTCTCACCTGGTTCACCGGCGCGGACCTCCAGGCGTTCGACTCCAACAACCTCGGCCCGCTGTGGAACGTCCCCGGAGCGCTCGGGAGCGGAGCGGTGATGGCCGGCCGACTCCTCGTACCCGTGCCCGACGGCATCTCGGTGGTCGATACATCCACCGGGCTCAGGACGGCCGACATTCCGGTCGACCGAGGCGATTACGACGGCCCCATACAGATGTCCGTGATCGGCGACGTGGTCGTCGAGCAACGAGGTGGCGACGTGGTTGCGCTGGGCTGACCGGCTCGTCCGGCCTCGGTCCTATTCGGCGGGATCGTACGTCTTCAGCTCGGCTCCGTCGTCCCAGTACGCCAAAAGATTCTCGGCGAGGTCCCGATAAGCCTGCGCGCCCTTGTTCTTTCGACCCGACAGCACCGTCGCGCCCGAGGCGCTGGCCTCGGCGAAGCGAACGGTCCGCGGGATCGGCGGCGCGAGGACCGGCAGCGAGTATCGATCGGAGACATCTCCGAGTACGTCCCTGCTGTGGGTGGTGCGAGCGTCGAACAGTGTGGGAAGTGCACCCAGAAGCGCCAGATCGGGGTTGGTGATCTGCTGTACTTCGGACACCGTGCGCAACAACTGACCCACGCCTCGGTGGGCGAGGGTCTCGCACTGGAGGGGGACCAACACCGACTGCGCGGCGGTGAGCCCGTTGAGGGTCAGTACCCCGAGCGACGGTGGGCAATCGATGACCACGACATCGAAGTCGTCGAGTATGGGAGCGAGCGCCCGTTTGAGTGCGAATTCACGACCCGCGCGCATCAGCAGTAAGGCCTCCGCGCCGGCGAGGTCGATCGTAGCCGGCAACAGGACGATTCCTTCCGCAGTCTCGATCAGAACGTCCTCGACCTTCGCATCCCCGGTCAGCACTTCGTGGACCGAGGAATCCAGCTTGTCCGGATTGTGGCCCAGAGAGAACGTCAAGCAGCCCTGCGGGTCGAGGTCGACCACCAGAACCCGTCGATCGAGAGCATGCAGCGCAGCCGCAAGCGAAGCCACCGTGGTGGTCTTGGCCACGCCGCCCTTCTGATTCGCTACCGCGAGAATTGTCGTCACAGGTTCGATCCTTGCCTACATCGAGCCCATGAGCGAGGGTTCGGCATCTCTCGGGCGCGTCAGTGCAGAACTGTGGGCGCCGCTGCCCTCTCGCTGACGTGCTTGGTTCGGGGCAGGAAGAACGCGGGAACGAACGTGGCGACGATCAGAACCAGGGCGACCGTGAAGGTGGTGCCGAACGCCCTGGCCGAGATATCGAATGCCTCGACCTGGCTGGTCGCGGCCGACGCGGGCTTCTGCTGAGCGGTCAGCACCACCGACATCAACGCGGTACCTATCGAGCCGGCTGCTTGCTGCACGATGTTCATCAACGTCGAGCCTCGGGCAACGGTCTCGTCGGTCAATGTCTGCAGGGCAGCCGTCATGATCGGCATCATCGTCGAACCCAGGCCGAGTCCCATCACGAACAGCGCACCGATCAGCAAGGTGTAGGACGTACTCGTTCCCACCTGAGTGAACACCGCCATCCCCGCGGTGATGAACACCATGCCCACCAGCACGATCCTGCCGGGACCGAACTTGTCTGCGATCACGCCCGCGATCGGCATCGCGATCATCGCACCGATGCCCTGGGGTGCGAGCAGCAGACCGGCAGTCAACGTCGTCTCGCCGCGAAGCAGGAAGTAACTGGGGAACAGTAGACCCGCGCCCATGAAGGCCACCATGAACAGCGTCGTGGTGATCACGGCCACGGACAGCGATCGGTTCTGGAACAACCGCAGGTCGATCAGTGGATGCTCCACCCGGAGTGCGTGCAGCACGAACAGGACGATCAACACCAGGCCCACGAGGACCGGTGCCAGCACCTTCACCGCGAAGACGGTTTCGGTTTCGACGACCGAGGACGCGCCGTAGAGGAACAGGGCAAGACCGGGCGACAGCATCAGCATGCCGCGGAAATCGAAGGACTCGGACGGCGTGGGGTTGTCCTTGGGAAAGATGACAACGGCAGCGATCAGCGCGAGGATGCCGATCGGGAGGTTGATGAGGAAGATCCAGTGCCAGCTCGCCGCCTCGATCAACCAGCCGCCGAGAATGGGTCCTGCGATGGGCCCGATGAGCATCGGAACACCCAGTACGGCCATCACCCGCCCGATCCGCTCGGGGCCGGCGGCGCGCGTCATGATCGTCATGCCCAGGGGCATCAACATGCCGCCGCCGAGTCCTTGCAGTACCCGGAAAACGATGAGCGAGGTGATGTCCCAGGCGAAGCTGCACAGCACCGAACCGAGGACGAAGAGCACCAGAGCGGTGATGTAGAGCCGCTTGGTCCCGAACCGGTCGGCAGCCCACCCCGTCAGGGGTATGACGGTGGCCAACGCGAGTGTGTAGCCGGTCATCGTCCACGCCGCGTTGGCGTAGGTCGTGTCGAAGACGTCGGTGAACGTCCGGAGCGCGACGCTGACGACGGTGACGTCGAGAATCGACATGATGGCCCCGAGAACGACGACCCCGGCGATCTTGAGCAACGCACCGTCGAGCTTCTCCGGCGCATCGGGCGACGCGGGCTTCTGCAGGTCGGTCATGGTTCTCCAGGTCGATGAGAGGAGCTGTGAGGCATTACGGGCCGGTACGTGTCGCCCGAGGAGTCGAGATGTGCAACGAGAGTAACCGGCCGGTAGGTCCGTACTCAATCGACAAATCGGACACATCTGCGGCCCACCTATGACAAGAGCCACACGGCGAGGCAGGCATGATCGTTCCATGACCACACACGGCGGCGGCGAGGCCGGCAGAGTCGTTCTACTTCGGCACGGGGAAACCGAATGGGCCCTCGCCGGCAAACACACCGGCAACACCGACGTCCCCCTCACGAGCACCGGCGAACAACAGGCGGTGGACGCCGGATCGTTGCTGCAGTTGTTGACGTTGCGCGATCCACTGGTGATCTCCAGTCCGAGGGAGCGCGCCCGCAGAACCGCCGACCTGGCCGGCCTGCGAATCGAACGGACGTGGGATGCGTTGTCGGAGTGGGACTACGGAGATTACGAGGGGATCACGTCCACGGAGATCCACGAGACGGTTCCGCATTGGACGGTGTGGACGCATCCGTGCCCGGGCGGTGAGTCGATCGGCGACATCACCGCTCGGGTGGAGCTCGTGCTCTCGGTCGTCCTGCCGGTACTCGTCGACCGAGACGTCGTGCTGGTCGGCCACGGCCACTTCTCGCGCGCGCTCATCGCCGGCTGGACCGAGGCTTCGATCACCGAAGGCAAGCGCTTCGCGCTTTCGCCGGCCGCGTATTCGCTGCTGGGGTTCGAGCATTCGTACCGCCAGCTCGTTGCGCACAATGTGCACCCCTCGATTCTGACCGCAGCGTCCGCAACAACGGAAGGAAGGCGATGATCCGCCGCGCCACCGAGGCCGATGTACCCGCGATCACTGCTCTGGTTCACGAGCTCGCTGCCTACGAGAAGTCGTCGTCACTGTGCACCGTTCGCGAGCAGCACCTGCGTTCTGCACTGTTCGGCACCCAGCCGTCGGTGTTCGCGCACGTCGCCGAGAGCGAGGGAACGGTGGTCGGGTGCGCCTTGTGGTTCTTGAACTTTTCCACGTGGGACGGCGTCAACGGGATCTACCTCGAGGATCTGTACGTACAGCCCGCCGCGCGCGGAGGGGGCTTCGGAACCGGCTTGCTGGCAGCGTTGGCTGCCGAGTGCGTCGCCCAGGATTACACGCGGTTGACCTGGTCGGTTCTGGATTGGAACACTCCGTCGATCGGCTTCTACCGGTCGTTGGGCGCTCAGTCGCAGGACGAGTGGACCACGTTCCGATTGACCGAGGGCGCGCTGGCCGAGTTGGCCGCGAAGGCGGGCTGACCAGTTCGGTTCAGCGGAACTCGTCGTCGATATCGCTGTACTCCGCTGCCATCCATCGCGTCGACGGCGGACTGAACAGCAAAACCAATACCCCGATCACCACGGCACCGAGAACGACGCCGTACACGATTTGGCCAGATCCGGTGAGCAGCGACCAGACGACGGGCAGCAGCAGAAGTTGTACGACGGTGGCGAGCGCTCTGGCCCAGCGTTTACCGATCGCGAGTGCGATGCCCGCGGCCCCTACTCCGACACCCAACACGCCGAACCACCCGGCGGTGCCGTAGCCGTTCGCGACGGCATTGTCGCCGTCACCGGAGACCGCTCGGACGATCAGGACGAATGCGGCGATCAGCGATGCCGCGCCCTGTGCTGCGACGAGGACCCCGGCGGATCGAAAGGTGGCCGGCGGACTGAGATTGTCGGGTGAGGAGGTGGGCACGCGACCAGCCTAGGCAACCCGAGAGTGGAGCCTGCGGAACGACCCGCAACGAGAGGAGTGGAGCCTGCGGAACGACCCATCGACAACAGCAGTGGAGTCTGCGGCAGGGCTTACTCACAACTGCGTGTGAAGCTTCCGGACCGGCGCCGATAGTGTGGGCTCTCGTGCGTGCGCTGTTGATCGTGAACCCGAATGCGACTTCTACGACGGCTGCGGCTCGGGATCTGTTGGCCCATGCGTTGTCGAGTCGGGTTCGGGTGACCGTCGCACAGACGACTCATCGTGACCATGCGTCGGAACTCGCGCGGAGTGCGCGTGAAGACGGTGTGGGCCTGGTCATCGTTCACGGTGGTGACGGCACGGTCAACGAGGTGATCAACGGTCTGCTCGGGGTGCCGTTGCCGACGTCCATGCAGGCCGTGACGATCGGTGCGATTCCTCCGCTCGCAGTCGTTCCCGGGGGGAGCGCGAATGTGTTTGCGCGCTCTCTCGGCATCGAAGCGGATCCGGTGGCGGCGACGAATCAGTTGATCGGTCTGCTCGACGCGCGAGCTCGTCGCACGGTCGGTCTGGGTCACTGCGACAACCGCTGGTTCACGTTCAATGCGGGTATGGGTTTGGATGCCGATGTGTGCCGGGCGATCGATGCCGGCCGTAAGGACGGCATGCCGGTGTCCGCGACGCGGTACCTGCGGTCGGCGGTGCAGGAGTTCTTCAAGCACAAGCGTCGGCCGGCCCGGTTGACGGTGGAGATCCCGGGGACAGATCCCTTCGATGGGATTCATTACGCGTTCGTGTCGAACTCGAGTCCGTGGACTTACTTGAACGAGCGGCCGGTGCACACCAATCCCGGTACGAGTTTCGACTCGGGTCTCGGTGTGTTCGCAATGCGTTCGACGGCCCTGTTCCCCACATTGAGGGTGTCGCGGCAATTGTTGTCGAAGGGATCGGAACCCAAGTCGCGCAAGCTGATTCGGATCGACGACGTTCCGAGTATCCGCATTTCTTCGACGGAGCCGGTCGGCTTGCAGATGGACGGGGACTACCTCGGTGAGCGCACGGAAGCCGAGTTCTTCGCCACCCCCGACGCGTTGGAAGTTGTCGCTCCGACCAGGTGACGTGCCGCCTTTACTCACGCACGGCGATGCCAGTGGCGCAGTTTACTGCGTAAAGACGAGCGAAATCCTGCCGCTCGGGGTACAAAGGAGCGCAGAAGGCTAAAGCGAGCCTAACAGAGTGAGCTTGACCACGGTCACGCGCGTATCCCTTGACTTCACCTGAGTTCGTGAAAGCATTCACAAGCAACAGTGCGGAAACATTGGTTACCCACTCGTGAACAGAAGAGAAACGAAACGGCGCTTCGGCGCCCGGTAAGGAGCAGAGGATGGACTGGCGCCACAAGGCAATTTGTCGCGATGAAGATCCGGAACTATTTTTCCCGGTGGGAAACAGTGGTCCGGCGCTCGCGCAGATCGCCGATGCCAAAGTCGTCTGCACTCGGTGCCCCGTCACCGCCGAATGCCTGTCCTGGGCACTCGAATCCGGCCAGGACGCCGGAGTGTGGGGCGCAATGAGTGAAGACGAGCGTCGTGCGCTCAAGCGTCGTAACGCGCGTACGCGTGCACGCAGCTCCGTCTAGGACGCACTACAGACAACAGAGAAGCCCGGTACGCCGCCTCCGAGCGGGTACCGGGCTTCTGTGCGTCCTGAGTCGATTCGAGGGTGTAACACGCCGTTCACCAGACCGTCGTCACGATCTTTGAGCGCGTCGTCCCAGCGGGACCCTGAGCATCGCGTCGGTCCCACCGCCCGCGGCAGGGTGCAGGCCGAGCGATCCGTTCAACTCCACCGATACCAGGGTGCGGACGATCTGTAGGCCGAGCCCGTCCGAACGTTCCAGAGAGAACCCGCTCGGTAACCCGCGCCCGTCGTCGTGGATGACCACGTCCAGCCATTTCGCAGAGCGATCGGCGCCGATCCGGACCACCCCGGCAGAACCGGCGTCGAAACCGTGCTCCATCGCGTTCTGAACCAATTCGGTCAGGACCATCACCAGCGGCGTGGCTCTTTCTGCCGAGAACACACCGAGCTTGCCGTCGCGCACCACTCGCACCCGCGGATTGACCGTTGCGATATCGAGCATGATCGGCACCAGGCGGTCGACTATCTCGTCGAGATCGACCTCCTCGTCCACCGACATCGACAGCATCTCGTGTACCACCGCAATGGATGTCACCCGGCGAACCGATTCGGCCAGCGCTGTGCGCGCCTCTTCGTTCTCCAGTCGACGAGACTGCAGCCGTAGCAGCGCCGCGACGGTCTGCAGATTGTTCTTCACCCGATGGTGAATTTCGCGAATGGTTGCGTCCTTGCTGAGCAGGGCGCGGTCGCGACGCTTCACCTCGGTGACGTCGCGCACGAGCACGGCAGCGCCTGTGGAACGCCCGCGGGGTTGAAGCGCCAGCGTGCGCACCAGGACCGTGGCACCGCGAGCGTCGACCTCCATGCGATGGCCCACATTGCCGCCGAGCGACGACCGGATGTGGTCGGCAACTTCTTGCGAGTCGAACGGGTCGGTAACCAGTGATCGAGTGACCGACGCGAGATCCCGGCCGGACAACTCCGTCGTCAGGCCCATCCGGTGATAAGCCGAGAGGGCGTTGGGGCTCGCGTAGTCCACCCGACCTTCGGTATCCACGCGGATGAAGCCGTCTCCTGCTCGGGGCGACGAGTTCACGTCGGTGCGCTCTTCCGGTGTGGGAAACGTTCCCTCGCTGATCATCAGACACAGGTCGTCGGCGCACTCCCGATAGGCGACTTCGAGCGCACTGGGCGGCCGCAGCTGAGCCGGATTGGTGTCGCGCGTGAGGACCGCGATCACGTGCTCGCCGCAGCGCACCGGAATGCTCTCACTTCGGGTGAGGACGCCTCCCTGCACGATCTTCCGCTGCTGCAACGCAACCATCACATCGGGGTGTTCGGACTCGGAGATGACGGTGCCCACGATGTCGTGGGTGAACACGGTCGGCGCAGTGGTCGGCCGGCACTGGGCGACACACAGCACGTCTGCGGTCCCGCTGGAGACATCGTCGGTACCGACCCACAACAACACGTCGGCGAAGGACAGATCGGCCAACAGTTGCCACTCCCCCACGACCCGTTGCAGATGGTCGACCGCAACGCCGGGAAGATCGGTGTGCTCGGCCAGTAGGTCACTGAGGGTGGACACGAAACCTCGTCCGGCCGCAGCTCAGGATACGACGGCGATGAGGTCGCCCTGTTGGATGACATCGCCCACTGCCACGTCCACCGACGTGACCGTACCGGCCGTCTCGGCCAGCACCGGGATCTCCATCTTCATCGACTCCAGGATCACCAGGGTGTCCCCGACCTCGACCGCGTCCCCCCGGGACACGACCACCTGGAAGACCGTCGACACCATCTCCGCGCGAACGTCCTCGGACATCGGCGAACCTCTCTCTCACGTCACCGGAAACTGCCCTGGAACCCCCTCGGAGACCAGGCCCGTCACGATAAGCCAATCACACGTGGGAGACTGTAGTGAACAAACGAGAGGAGCCCATCATGGGAAAGCGTGGACGTAAGAAGCGTGCTCGTAAGGGCAACAAGGCCAACCACGGCAAACGTCCGAACAGCTGACGGTTTGCCACAAGCCGCGAGGGGCCGAGAAGCACATGCTTCTCGGCCCCTCGTCGTTGGTTCGACTGTCGGCTAGTCGGTGTCGATCTGCCGGGTCAACACCGTGCGGCGGATCTCGACGCTCAGCCGTTCGCGAAGACCGGACGGTGCCTGATCTCCGCCGCATTTGCGCGAGATCAGGCTCTTCACCTTCTCCTCGATCCCGTAGGCCTCGAAGCACGACCCACACTCGTCGATGTGCTTCTGCAGCCGCGTGCGGCTGGCCTCGTCGCATTCGTTGTCCAGCATGATCCAGACGTCTGCGATCACAGCCGAGCAGTCGAGTCGCTCGAACTGCTCGTCGCCGTCGCTCTTGCCGGTGCCCGTCATCGGACTACCTCCTGCTCGTGCCGGTCGACTGCGCCGTCTCGGTTGAATCCGCGCTCACGCGCTACCTCGGCAAGCAATCCCCGGAGCTGTTTGCGTCCTCGGTGCAGACGCGACATCACCGTTCCGATAGGAGTTCCCATGATCTCGGCGATCTCCTTGTACGGAAAGCCCTCGACATCGGCGTAGTAGACAGCCATTCGGAACTCTTCGGGTAGTGACTGCAACGCGGCCTTGATGTCGTCGTCCGGCAACGCGTCCAGCGCCTCCACCTCGGCGGAGCGCAGGCCCGTCGACGTGTGCTCGGCGGTCGCAGCAAGCTGCCAGTCGCTGATCTCGTCGGTTGGATACTGAGCGGGCTGACGCTGCTTCTTGCGGTACGAGTTGATGTAGGTGTTGGTGAGAATCCGGTACAGCCACGCTTTGAGGTTCGTTCCTTCACGAAACGACCGAAAAGCGGAGTAGGCCTTGACGAACGTCTCCTGCACCAAGTCCTCGGCGTCAGCAGGATTTCGCGTCATACGCAGAGCTGCGCCGTAGAGCTGATCGAGCATCGGCAACGCGTCGCGCTCGAAGCGCTCGGTCAGCTGCGCCTCGGTCTCGGCAGCTCTGCGCTCCGCGATGGCCTTCTCGTCGTCCACTCCAGCGACGGGATTGCTGGCTTCTGTCACGCTGATCCCTTCGATAGCTTCCACCGCCCAGGCTACCGCGCCCGAGGTCGACTTCTGCGAAGAGATCACCCCTTTCAACGCGAGGGGACGTCCCGCGGTCAGCACTGCCATTCGTCATTCCTTCCGCCTGCATCCGTAACTGTCCATGTCCAACACAGCTCCCTGCCGCCGTGTTCCCGATCGATCGCTAGAGTCCCGTCAATGGCAGCGTCCACACCCGCTCTCGCCGTGCTCACCGCCCGAAAGGTGGCGCACACCGTGCATGCGTACGACCACGATGCTCGTACGCAGTCCTACGGCGAGGAGGCGGCACAGATCCTCGTCGAACGCCTCGGCATTCGGCCGGAACAGGTCTTCAAGACGCTCGTCGTCGAACGAGCAGATCGCTCGCTGGCGGTGGCGATAGTTCCGGTGACGTCCATGCTCTCGCTCAAGGCCGCAGCCGCCGCTCTGGCCACCAGAAAGATCACGATGGCCGACAGAGCTGCCGCAGAGCGCTCCTCCGGGTACGTCTTCGGCGGTATCTCGCCTCTCGGGCAACGCAGATCCCTGCCGACCGCGATCGACGTCTCGGCTCTCGACTTCGAAACGATCCTGTGCAGCGGAGGTCGACGAGGACTGGAGATCGAACTCGCACCAGCCGATCTGGTGCGGCTCACCGGCGCTACATCCGCGCCCATCGCCGCGCGCTGACACCGAATGAGAGAAGATGGACGGGTGAGCAATTGGACAGCCCCCGCCGCCGTCGCACCCGTCGACGCGACAGTCACTCTGCCCGGATCGAAATCGATCACCAATCGCGCACTGATCATCGCCTCACTCGCCACTGGCTCGTCGACGATCACCGGCGCGCTGCGCAGCCGCGACACCGACCTCATGATCGACGCGTTGGCGACCTTGGGAATCGAGATCACCGCCGCAGAGGACGACAGGACGACGTTGCACGTGGCTCCGGCACCGCTACACGGCGGAGTCGTGGAGTGCGGTCTGGCGGGTACCGTCATGCGCTTCGTGCCGCCCCTGGCTGCGCTCGCCGCCGGCGAGGTGTCGTTCGACGGCGACGAGCAGGCCCGCATTCGTCCACTCGACACGATCCTCGACGCTCTGCGCGCGGTCGGGGCCGACATCGACGGCAGCGCGCTGCCGTTCACGATGCGTGGTACCGGTGCGCTGCGGGGCGGATCGGTCGACATCGATGCCTCGGGGTCGTCGCAGTTCGTCTCGGGTCTGATGCTGTCCGCGGCAGCATTCGACGAGGGAATTGAGATCCACCACATCGGCAAGCCCGTTCCGTCCATGCCGCACATCGACATGACAGTGGACATGTTGCGGCGCGCGGGCGTCCGCGTGGACACTCCCGAATCCGGTGGTGACGCGAACACCTGGCGGGTGCACCCCGGACCGGTCGCGCCGCTCGAGTGGAGCATCGAGCCGGACCTGTCCAACGCCACCCCCTTCCTGGCCGCCGCAGTGGTGACCAAAGGCAGAGTGCGCGTGCCGAACTGGCCCGAATCGACCACTCAGCCCGGAGATGTCTTCCGCGAGATCCTCACCAGGATGGGCGCTCGAGTCGACCTGACGGCAGGCGTGCTGACCGTCCAGGGCCCGGACGAGTTGCGCGGCATAGATTTCGATCTCCATGACGTCGGTGAACTGACACCGACGGTGGCGGCGCTCGCCGCATTGGCCGAGGGGCCGTCGAATCTGCGTGGGATTGCCCACCTCCGTGGCCACGAGACGGACCGCCTGGCTGCACTGACAACCGAGATCGTTCGTCTCGGCGGACGCGCTGTCGAGACGGACGACGGCATCCGGATCGATCCGGCACCGCTGCATGCAGGCGTGTGGCACTCCTATGCCGACCATCGGATGGCCACCGCGGGAGCGATCGTCGGACTACGGGTACCGGGGGTCGAGGTGGACGACATCGGCACCACCGCCAAGACGCTTCCCGGTTTCGAAACACTATGGGACGCAATGCTGTCCGTATCGACACCGAGCGAGGTCGGCTCCTGACCGCGCGCCGGTACGACGAATCCGACGTTCGTATCCGACCGGGCAAGAGTTCGCGTCCACGAACCAAGACTCGACCCGAACACAACGACGCCGAAGCAGGGATGGTCGTCTCGGTCGATCGAGGCCGCTGGGGCTGTGTGCTCGGCGGCGATCCGACGAGACCGGTCGTGACGATGCGGGCCCGTGAGCTGGGCCGAACACCGATAGTCGTGGGCGACGAAGTCGACATCGTCGGCGATCTGTCGGGCAAGGTCGACACTCTGGCTCGTATCGTGCGTGTGGCCGAACGACGCACGGTACTGCGGCGGACCGCCGACGACACCGACCCGTTCGAGCGTGTCGTGGTGGCCAACGCGGACAGGTTGCTCATCGTCGCGGCGCTTGCAGATCCACCACCGCGCACCGGCTTCGTCGAACGAGCTTTGGTAGCGGCGTATGTCGGCGGACTCGAACCCGTCCTGTGCCTGACGAAGAGCGACCTGGCCGCCCCCGAGGAATTCACCGCAGCTTTCGCCGATCTCGATGTCCCGGTCGTGCTGGCCGGCCAGTCCGAGGACCTCACCGATTTGACCGCGATGTTGACGAACTCGGTGACCGCACTCATCGGCCATTCCGGCGTCGGAAAGTCCACGCTCGTCAACAGATTGGTACCCGACGCCTATCGCGCCACCGGGGTGGTCTCAGGCGTCGGAAAAGGCCGTCACACCTCGACGCAATCGGTGGCACTACCGCTGCCGGGCGGTGGCTGGGTGGTCGACACGCCGGGTATCCGGTCGTTCGGATTGGCGCACATCTCCCCCGAGAACGTCGTCGCCGCGTTCTCCGATCTGGCCGACACGATCGAAGACTGCCCTCGTGGGTGCACGCACCTCGGCCCTCCGGCCGATCCCGAATGCGCCCTCGACACTCTCACCGGCGATGCTGCTCGACGCGTCGCCGCCGTGCGTCTGCTTCTCGAGGCCGTTCGAACGAACGAAGCCTGGTAGCAACCGACTCCGTGATGGAGTCGACTGCGACCAGGCTTGCTCGCTATCGACGGTGGCTACGCGGCCGAGCCGACCAGCCTGCGAATTCCCTTGCGCTTCTTGGTTTCTGCGATGGCAGTGCGCAGACCGCGGCGTTTGCCGGTCTGCGGGTCGACCGTGAACAGCCCGGCCGGTGCGTCGGCCCACTTTCGCTCCGACGCGGTCTCGGGCGCGTCGTCGCTCGTTGCCTTCAAGTACTTGTTGGGCAGCGAGAGCTTCGCGATGGTGCGCCACGACAGGAAGTACTGGTGCACGATCGAACCGGTCGTGTACGGCAGGTCGTACTTCTCGGCGAGCTCGAGAACCCGAACCTTGATCTCCCGCAAGCGATTACTGGGTAGGTCGGGGAACAGGTGATGCTCGATCTGGTAGCACAGGTTCCCACTCATGAACTCCATGACCGGGCCTGCGTTGAAGTTCGCACTGCCGAGCATCTGACGCAGGTACCACTGACCCTGCGTCTCACCTTCCATATCGGACTTGGTGAACTTCTCCGCACCGTCCGGGAAGTGGCCGCAGAAGATGACCGTGTTGGTCCAGACGTTACGAATCATGTTGGCGGCGATGTTCGCGGTCAAGGTGCTCTTCCATGCCGGACCGGTGAGGAGCGGATGCAAGATGTAGTCCTTGCCGACCTGCTTACCGACCTTCTCGAGCACCTCGCGCCGCTTCTGCACGAACTCTTCGCGCGGCACGCGCCCCTTGGCCACCTTGCCCAGTTCGAGGTGCTGCAGCGCCACGCCGTACTCGAAGAACAGCTGCAGCAGCAGGTTGAACACGGGGTTACCGAGGTTGAACGGCTTCCAACGCTGGTCCCGGGTGACGCGGAGCAGGCCGTAGCCCACGTCGTCATCCATCCCCAACACATTGGTGTACTTGTGGTGAATGTAGTTGTGAGTCTGCTTCCAGTGAGCCGACGGACCCGTGTTGTCCCACTCCCACGATGTGGAGTGAATCTCGGGGTCGTTCATCCAGTCCCACTGGCCGTGCATGACGTTGTGGCCGAGTTCCATGTTCTCGATGATCTTGGCGACTCCGAGCATGGCAGTGCCGGCCAGCCATGCCGGACGGCGGCGGCTGGCGAACAGCACGGCTCTGCCGCCTATGTCGAGCGATCGCTGCAAGCGGATGGTGTTCTTGACGTATCGGGCGTCGCGTTCACCGCGCGAAGCCTCGATGTCCCGCCGAATCGCGTCGAGCTCGTGGCCCAGCGCCTCGATATCGGCGTCGGTCAGATGCGCGTATTCTTTGACGTCCGTAATCGCCATGGGAAACAACCTCCTGGCAGTCGTGAACACACAGCACGTGTAAGTGGGCCATGTGCAATTTCAACGCCTACCGTACCGTAACTTACGGTCGCGTAGGTTGCGGCCGCGAATCTGTGTGACTACTCACAACCGGCTGTCCACATCCGATCGTCTCAACGACTTCGCTTGACGCTTGGCTTCCTTCTTGGCGTTGCGCAAAGCCACTCTCGCTTCCTGCATCGCCGATCGAAGTCCGCGACGTTGCCCCGTGATCGGGTCGATGCGAAGTGCGTGAACCGTAGGCGACTCGCCCACTCGCCAGCGTCGCTCGGACGACGTCTCGGGTGCATTGTCCGAGGTGGCGCGCAACCAAGAGTCGGGCAACGACAACTTGTGGATTGTTCGCAACGCCAACAGGTACTGCTTGCCCAGCGACCCGGTCGTGTACGGCAAATCGTACTTCTCGCAGAGTGCATGCACCTTCTCGGCGATCTCGGAGTACCGATTGCTCGGCAGATCCGGGAACATGTGGTGTTCGATCTGGTAGCACAGGTTGCCGCTCATGAAAGCCATGACCGGCCCTGCCTCGAAGTTGGCGCTGCCCAACATCTGGCGCAGGTACCACTCGGGCCGCGTCTCGGTGTCGAACTGCCCGATCGTGAATTTCTCTGCTCCGTCGGGGAAATGACCGCAGAAGATCACGGCATAGGCCCACAGATTACGGATCAGGTTTGCGGTGGCGTTGGCCGTCAACGTGGACTTCCATGCCGGGCCGGTCAATGCCGGGAACAGAACGAAATCCTTGCCGACCTGTCGGGCGATCTTGCGCGCGAACGCCCGATTGGCCGGAGACTTCCAGAACGTCTTCTGGTCCGGGCCGTCCAGCTCCTTCTGCGCATCGAGATCGTGCAGCGCGATACCCCACTCGAAGGTCGTCGCCAACACGATGTTGGCGAGCGGCTGAACGAGATTGATCGGCTTCCACGGCTCGTCTCTGGTCATCCTCAGAATGCCGAAGCCGATGTCGTCGTCCATACCGACGATGTTGGTGTACGTGTGGTGCGAGTAGTTGTGCGCTCGTTTCCACTGCTCGGACGGTCCGGTCTGGTCCCACTCCCACGACACGGAATGAATCTCCGGATCGTTCATCCAGTCCCACTGGCCGTGCATGACGTTGTGGCCGAGTTCCATGTTCTCGATGATCTTCGCGACGCTCAGCATCGCGGTACCAGCGAGCCATGCCGGTCGATACTTGCTGCCGAGCAGCACTGCGCGCCCACCGAGTTCCAGTAGTCGCTGGAGCCTGATCGTTCGACGAATATACGCGGCGTCGCGTTCGCCGCGGCTGTCCTCGACGTCGCGGCGGATCGAGTCCAGCTCACGCCCGAACGCTTCCATGTCCGCTTCGCTGAGGTGCGCAAATTCTTTGATGTCGGTGATGGCCACCGGGTCCTCCAACAGTTGAGTGCAGTGCCCGAATTATCGTGGTTCGAACGGGGCAACCTACGTGAGCGTAACCGAACAATCTGAGAAGGTGGTATGGGAGAAACAGACCTACAGTTCCAATGTGCAGTCGCCTGCAGCAGCGGAAATGCACGTCTGCACCCGATCACCCTCGCTGTGCTCCTTGCCCGACCGAAGGTCGATGACATGCCCGGCCGTCAACGGCACCACACACGTCTGGCAGATGCCCATCCGGCAGCCGAACGGCATCTGAACTCCCAGATTCTCGCCGGCCTCGAGCAGCGTGGTCGCCCCGTCCACAGCCGCCTTCTTGTCGGACTTGGAAAACGTGACCGTACCGCCGGCACCGGAGGTATCGGCTCGGGAGATCTCGAACCTCTCGAGGTGCAGCCGGTCTTCGATGCCCTCGCGCTTCCAAGTCTTCTCGATCTCCTCGAGCAGAGCTGCAGGGCCGCAGGCCCAGGTATCGCGCGTGCGCCAATCGGGGTAGAGCTCGTCGAGCGAGGCGAGGGCGAACTTGCCGTCCGATCGCGTCAGCTGCACGTGCGAGGTGAAGTTGGGGTGAGACTTCTCCAACGCGGAGAGCTCCGCGGCGAACATCACCTCGTCCTCGGTGGGCGCCGAATGAATGTGCACCGTGTCGGGCATGTCCCCGTGTCGATCCAGTGCGCGCAGCATCGAGATGACCGGAGTGATGCCGCTGCCCGCCGTAACGAACAAGATCTTGTTCGGCGGCGGAACCGGCAACGCGAAGTTCCCCTTCGGAGCGGCCAGACGGACGATGGTTCCCTGCGGCACACCGCCGACGAGGTGCGAGGACAGGAAGCCCTCGGGCATCGCCTTGACCGTGATGGAGATCAGCTTGTCTTCCCAGTTCGGCGGCGAGGTCAACGAGTACGACCGCCAGTGCCACCGTCCGCCGAGGTGCAGGCCGATCCCGATGTACTGACCCGGCTGGTAGTCGAAGTTGAATCCCCAACCGGGCTGAATGACCAGCGTCACCGCCGTGGCGGTTTCCTGCTCCACTCGTACGATGCGGCCTCGCAGTTCGCGGGCAGACCACAGCGGGTTGGCCAGATGCAGGTAGTCGTCCGGCAACAAGGGAGTGGTGATACGGGTGAAAGCCCCGCGCACCATGTTGAGTCTGGGACGCCTGGGTGCCGAGACGCCGGCCGCAGGAGATTCCAGCCACTTCTTCAGATCCATCGGGTGTTCCATCCCCTCGGTCGAGACACTGAGCCGCATCCGGCCATCGAGGTTACGCTACCGTAGGTTCAGGCCTGGGGGCACTGTCGCCGCGGGGGTGCGGGGACGATCACAGCGTAATCACAGGAGTTCGAGGAGAAACGACAATTCCTGCGGGGCGTACCACGCCAACGTATGGTCCTCGGCGTCTCCGAGCACGAATTCCGCATCGGCGTCGCCCATGTCGGCGGCATCGACGGCTGCCACAGCCTTGGCGACTGCCGATTCGGCCCCCTCGAGATCGACGTGCACCGACGCGACCTGATCCATCCGTAGGGGTTCCTTCAACCGGACGACAGCATCGTCGAGGTCGGGCCGCAGGGTGGGGTCGTCCACGTCGGCTGCGATCACCGCTCGGCGATAGACGACACCCTCGGCGACCGTTCCGGTGTCGGCTTCGTCGTCGACGGCCGCCGCGATCAACCGCAGCGAAGCCCGAGCAGCCTCCCCCATCGCGACCTCGGCCAACTCCTCGTCGTCGCCCGACGAATACGCCTCCCGCAGAGTCGGCGTCACCGCGAACGCCGTCCGCGACACCGGACTGAATTCACCGTCCGCCGACAACACCTTCAAGAACTCCAGCGTCGCCGGAACGTAGACACGCATTGCAGAAAACCTCACACTCTCGAATCGTTACTCGCGTCGACCAACTCTTCCAGCGCCTCGTGCAGCAACGCCGTCACCACGTCGACGTCGGGCATGGCACCTCGATCGGCATTGAGCCCGAAGAACACGAATCCGTCGTAGGACGTCAGACCGATACTCATGGCCTGGTTCTCGAACAACGGCGAGACCGGATACATCTCGAGCATGCGAGCACCGCCGACGTAGAGAGGAAATTGTGGTCCTGGAGCATTGGTCACGATCAAGTTGAACACCCGCTGAGAGAGCCGGCTGCCTGCCCGAGCGCCCATGGCGTGCAGGCTCGCCGGCGCGAAGCCGGTGATGCGCATCAGTGTCTGTGCGGTGACGCCGCGACTCTGATGGGAGTGCGCCTCGGTGGCATGTGCGATGTGGGAGAGGCGAACCACCGCATTCGACTCACCGACGGGCAAGTCCACCAAAAAGGATGAGATCTCGCTGCGATCGTCCTCCCCCGGCTCGATCGGCCTGTCGCCCACGTCTCCGAAGCCGACGCGGTCAGCGGAGACGTACACCGACATCGGCACCATGGCGCGGATCGTCGAGGAGGCCGTCACCGGTTCGCCGCGCGAGAGCAGCCAATTCCGCAGTGCGCCGGTGACGACGGCAAGTACCACGTCGTTGATCGAGCAATCGAAGCGATTGTGGATTCTGCGATAGTCCGACAGCTCGGTCTTGGCCACCGCAAATCTGCGGTTTCGAGAAATCGGCGCGTTGAGCGGACTCGACGGAGCGCTCTGGGTCGCGGTCCGTAGCAACGCCGCAACCTTTCCTGCAGCACGTACCGCGTCACCTGCGACACCGGCCATACCGTTCACTGCACCGCGCAGTGCCTCCACACTCTCCCCCGGCCTCACCACCAACTCGGTCAGAGCGTCGATGACCAGTGCAGCGTCCTTGGGCTCCCGAGCGGGCATCCACAGCTCTTCGGCCATCGGCGGCGGATTCTTGCTCGCGTCGAGAATGACCTGACCGATATCGAGTGCGTGCTCACCGTCGACGAGCGCCGAGTGGGACTTGGTGAAGATTGCAAAACGGTTCTTCGACAGTCCCTCGACCAGGTACATCTCCCACAAGGGCCGAGTGCGGTCGAGCGGGCGCGAGGTCAGTCGCGCGATCAGATCGTGCAACTGATCGTCCGAACCCGGCTTCGGAAGCGCGGACCGCCTGATGTGGTACGTGATGTCGAAGTCCGTGTCGTCGACCCATACCGGTCTGGCCAGCCCGAACGCGACCTCGCGCACTTTCTGCCGGTAGCGGGGCACCATCGCCAGCCGCTGTTCGACCAACGACAGCAGACGGTCGTAGCTGAGTCCGCTGCGCGGGGTCCTGAAGATTGCGAGCGAGCCGAGGTGCATAGGACTGCTACTGGCCTCGAGAAAGTAGAACGACGCATCCTGCGCTGTCAGCCTGGTCGCCATCGCGTGTTCCAGTCTCCGTCCTTGCGTGGAGTGCGCACCCGTTCGAGTGGGTCGGGGTGCGCGGTGTGGCTCGAACCTAGAGTACGTGGCGCGCGTGCGCCGGTCGCGGGGTCGTTCCAGGACTCGTGTCGTGGGACTCGACCCGATTCCTCGGGAACCGAACGACGCTGCGCACCGTCAATGTCGGTGTGAGCGTCATGGAAACGAACGAATCGCCGGACAATGCGGGTACTGCCGCGCCGAGTCCCCGACTACACGCCGAACACCACTGCTTCCTCTCCCGTGCCGCTCCGTTCGAGCCGCCGCTCTCGTCGACGACCGTGCACACGTGGGATTCGGCGGCCACTGCGGCACCGAGGCCGGTCGCGCATCGAGCGTCTGTGCGTAGCAACCGTTCTCGACGCCGCGCTGAGCCGATCGGCCGCCCGGTCGTACCCGTCGACGCGCGATCGTCGGCCGACCGCGCGATGCGGATGCTGATCGAGGTGATCGATCGTCGCCGCAGTGCGGATCAACTCTCGGTGTTGTTCACCACCCCGATGATCGACCTGGTGCGGACCATCGTGCGGAATCCGCCGCCGGGGAGACGACTCGGATTCGCGGCCGTACACCGGGTGCACGTGGTGTACCAATCCGAAGTGTCCGCGGAGGTGTTCGGCTCCTACACCCGCGGTCCACGCATGTTCGCATTCGCGGGCCGGATCGAGCTGGCCGTCGATCCACGCCGGCCAGGGTGGACGGTCACGTCGCTGCGAGTCGGTTGAAGAGCGAACTCACGGCGACGCGACCTGAGTCCACTACCTCTTGCGCTTGGGACGGGCTGTCTTCTTCGGGGTCTTGCTCTGCGCTCTCGCCGCTTCGCGACGCTCTCGGCGCGTTCCGTCGGCGGCAGATTCGGTGCCGCCCGATCTGCGGACGTCTGTGCCGCCGCCCTCGGCGGGACCGGAGAAGGTCAATCGCCGCTCCTGCTCGTCGTCGAGGCCCTTGGCACGCAACGCCGACGGTGCAGGCGTCGGAGCTGCTGCGGGCGTCGTCGGCCGCGAAGCGGTCTGTGCCGGGGCCGCGCTTTGTGCCGGTGCCGGGGCGGGGCGTCCCGATGCCACCGGGGAGGCAAGACCGGGAGCGACGGACAGACCGGCCGACGCGGCCGGGCCCGCAGGTGCCGGCGTCGCCTCGACCTTCAGGTTGAACAGGAAGCCGACCGATTCTTCCTTCAGACCGTCGAGCATGCCCTGGAACATGTCGTAGCCCTCGCGCTGATACTCGACCAGTGGATCGCGCTGCGCCATTGCGCGCAGGCCGATGCCCTCTTTGAGATAGTCCATCTCGTAGAGGTGTTCACGCCACTTGCGGTCGAGCACGGACAACAACACTCGCCGCTCGAGTTCGCGCATTCCGTTTTCGCCGGCAATACCGTCGATCTCGGCCTCGCGGGTGGAATAGGCAGATCGCGCGTCCTCGAGCAGCGCCTCACGCAGTTCGTCGCGGCTGAGGTCGCCCTTCTCGCCGTCCTCGTTCTCGCCGCTGAGCACCTTGTGGTCGATGCCCACGGGGTAGAGAGTCTGGAGCGCCGTCCACAGCTGCTCGAGATCCCAGTCCTCCACGTAGCCCTCGGCGGTGGCACCGTCGACGTAGGCGGTGATCACGTCGGTGATCATGCCCTCGACCTGCCCCTCCATATCGGCACCTTCGAGGATGCGCCGCCGCTCCTCGTAGATGACGGTGCGCTGCTGGTTCATCACCTCGTCGTACTTGAGGACGTTCTTCCGGATCTCGAAGTTCTGTTGCTCGACCTGCGTCTGAGCACTCTTGATGGCCTTGGAGACCATCTTGGCCTCGATCGGGACGTCGTCGGGCAGGTTGAGCCTGGTCATGATCGACTCGAGCGCTCCGCCGTTGAAGCGACGCATCAGCTCGTCACCGAGAGAGAGGTAGAAACGGGATTCACCCGGGTCGCCCTGGCGGCCGGAGCGGCCTCGGAGCTGATTGTCGATGCGGCGCGAGTCGTGCCGTTCGGTACCGAGCACGTACAGGCCACCGGCCTCGCGCACGGTATCTGCGTCGGCCTTGACCTGAGCCTTGACCTCCTCGAGAGCAGGCTCCCACGCAGCCTCGTACTCCTCGGGGGTCTCGACCGGGTCCAGGCCCTGCTTCCGGAGCTTCAGGTCGGCGAGGATGTCCGGGTTACCGCCGAGCACGACGTCGGTGCCACGACCGGCCATGTTGGTCGCTACGGTCACCGCGCCCTGACGGCCGGCCTCGGCGATGATCGTCGCTTCCTGCTCGTGGAACTTCGCGTTCAACACGTTGTGGGCGACGCCCCGCTTGGTGAACTGCTTCGAGAGGTATTCCGAACGTTCCACGCTCGTGGTGCCGATGAGAACCGGCTGACCTTTACCGTGTCGCTCGACGACATCGTCGACGACGGCGTCGAACTTGGCTTCTTCCGTCTTGTAGATCAGGTCGCCGTTGTCCACTCGAACCATCGGACGGTTCGTCGGAATCGGAATGACGCCGAGGCCGTAGATCTGATGCAGCTCGGCGGCTTCGGTCTCGGCGGTACCCGTCATGCCCGAGAGCTTGTCGTAGAGACGGAAGTAGTTCTGCAGTGTGATCGTGGCCAGAGTCTGATTCTCGGCCTTGATCTCCACCTTCTCCTTGGCCTCGATCGCCTGGTGCATGCCCTCGTTGTAGCGGCGTCCGACCAGGATGCGGCCGGTGAACTCGTCGACGATGATGACCTCACCGTCACGGACGATGTAGTCCTTGTCCTTGGTGTAGAGCTCTTTGGCCTTGATCGCGTTGTTGAGGTAGTTCACCAGAGGCGAGTTCGCGGCCTCGTACAGGTTGTCTATGCCGAGCTGATCCTCGACCAGTTCGACGCCGGCTTCGTGCACACCGATGGTCCGCTTGCGGATGTCCACCTCGTAGTGGGTATCGACCTTCAGCATCGGCGCGATACGGGCAAACTCTCCATACCACTTGCTCGACGCGTCGGCCGGTCCCGAGATGATCAGCGGGGTGCGCGCCTCGTCGATGAGGATCGAGTCGACCTCGTCGACGACGGCGAAGTTGTGGCCGCGCTGCACGAGGTCGTCGAGCGAGTGCGTCATGTTGTCGCGCAGGTAGTCGAAGCCGAACTCGTTGTTGGTGCCGTAGGTGATGTCTGCGGCGTACGCGGCGCGGCGCTGCACCGGGGTCATGCCGGAGAGGATCACGTCGACCGAGAGGCCAAGGAATCGGTGCACGCGACCCATCCACTCCGAGTCGCGCTTGGCGAGGTAGTCGTTGACCGTCACCACGTGGACACCCTCGCCGGAGATGGCGTTGAGGTAGGCCGGGAGCACGCACGTCAGGGTCTTGCCCTCACCGGTCTTCATCTCGGCGATGTTGCCGAAGTGCAGCGCGGCACCACCCATGACCTGAACGTCGAAATGTCGCTGCGACAGCACGCGCCACGACGCCTCACGCGCTACGGCGAAGGCCTCGGGCAGGAGCTGATCGAGGGTCTCGCCGGCGGAGTACCTCTCCTTGAACTCCGCGGTTTTGCCGCGGAGTTCGTCGTCGGAAAGGCTCTCGACGTCCGGAGACAGGGTCGAGACGTGGTCGGCGATGCTCTTGAGCCGCTTGACCATGCGACCTTCACCGACACGGAGCAGCTTGGAAAACGACAGCGACGGCACGGGTTTTCTCGTCCTCGATCCTCGGTTCACGGGTACTGGTACGAACAGAACTACATACTGCACGAGCTCCCGGGTTCGTCACCACGACTGTGCGCGGCGGGTAACCCGAACGCGTCCATGGTAGGCGGTGTCACTGCAAACCCGGCAGCCCGACTATCGGTCCTCGACGATCGCCGATGAGCAATCCGGACAACCCCGACACAGCACTGCAGGCTCGACGTGGGGATCGAGTCTCCGGTGTCGAGCCTGCAGCGGTTCGATGATTTCACGGACGGCGAACGTATCGACCCGTCCCGGGTGTTCCGGTCAGGTGAGTCGAATCAAGCCGTAATCGAAGGCGTGCCGTCGGTACACGACCGAGGGGCGATCGCTTGCGCTGTCGTGGAACAGAAAGAAATCGTGGCCGACGAGTTCCATCTCGTACAGAGCATCGTCGACGCTCATCGGTGCCGCCGAGTGGATCTTCGTTCGCACGATGTGCCCGGGACCGCTCTGGTCGTCCTCGAACGAATCGAGCTTGGTCTCGGGATCGAGTGCCAGCGTGTCGTCCTCGGCGAGTTCGGCAGTGGCCTCGGCGACGGACACCGGCCTCTTCTCGCCGTAGTGAACCTTGCGACGGTCCTTGGTGCGCCTGAGTCTGCTTTCGAGTTTCGACGTCACCGCTTCGAGCGCGGCATAGAAACTGTCGGCACACGCTTCGGCTCGAACGACCGGGCCCTTGCCCTTCGCGGTGATCTCCACGCGTTGACATGCCTTGGCCTGGCGGCGATTTCGTTCATGCTGCAGTTCGACGTCGAACAGGTAGATGGAGGGATCGAAACGCTCGAGGCGAGCCAATTTCTCGGAGACGTATATCCGGAAATGATCCGGTATCTCGACGTTGCGGCCCTTGACCACAACGTCCGCATTGCTCTTGGCGGGTTCTTCCGAGGGCTTCTCGTCGAAGAAAACCGAGGCTTGTGAAGGGGTCGTCACGCGTACCTCCCGATATCGGCCACGCCCACTGTTGGACGTGGCAAGTGTGCATGCCGAATGGGGAACCTTCCGGCATCTCGAGTCCGGGGCATCACCTCACATCTGGTTCAGTCGGTGCGTGTCCGCGACGTTAGTCGGTCATCGACTCGTCTGCCACCGTTCACCCCGAATTGGTTGTCGGCGTGTCCTGTTCCGGATTGCTCAGGCACTCGCGACGACGAGCGCTCCGGCAATGGGTACTCCGAAATCGTTTAACACTCTTGTCGATTCGGCCAGTGTGGCACCGGTGGTGACGACGTCGTCGATCAGCAGAACGGTGTAGGCCGCGGCCTGCGACGTACCTCCGACGGATCCAGGACGGGCCACTCCGACAACCATGATCCGGCCCGCCACGTTGTGCTGACGTTGCCCAGCCGACAACCCGACCGAATCACGAACCCCACCTTGCATACGAAGCAACTCGGGAACCAGAACTCGTTCCGGTGACAACTGTTCGGCTGCGATGCGCGCGCATCGCAGCACGGGATCACCTCCGCGAGCTCGGGCCGCTCGGGCCCGGGACGGCGCACAGATCAGGGCGAGCGAACCGAGCTCCGGCGGATCGATCTCGCCTGCATCACGCAGATGTCCTACGGCCTCGGCGAGCGCCCGGCCGAGAGGCCGAGCCACCGACCGTCGACCCCGCTCCTTCAGGGCAATGACCCCGCTCCGCCTCGGGCCGCTGTACGTACCCAAGGACCAACACGGCACACCGGGATCGACACGCGGTCGAACGGCGACAGGCGGAACGAACAAGGCTCTGGAACACGCCGGACACCAGTCCTCCCCCGGCACTCCACAACCGGCGCACTCGAGTGGGAGGACGAGATCGAGGAGAGTTCGCATGAGCGCCGAGTGTGCCCGCACCCACCGACACGAAACTCATAGTCGTCGCTAGCCCAGTCGGAGATTGCCCGGTCGGAGATTGCTCGCGGGGTCAGCCGGGCAGAATCGGCACTGCTTTCACACCTGCCAGGCCGGTCACCTCGCGCCAGTAACGGTCGCCGACCGGGTCTGCATTGTTGAGTGCGAACACAGCGCGTGCGTCCGCGACGTATTCCGTTTCCGGCGACGCATCGACCGCCAGCACCGGCGTGGTCAGGTTGCGCGACGGCAGTGGATCCAACCTCGATCCATCGACCGTCACCTGCACCACCGGTGAATCGGTGGCGACCCTCGCGATCACGATGGCCTCTCCGGTACTCCAATCCAGACTGGTGGCGTCACTGCCGAGTCCGATGGCCACCGCGCGTGGGGCGGTCAACGAGTACACGCCCGACGGGTCGCGGACCACCGTCGCGACGTACACGACGCCGTCGACGATGAGTGCTGCCCGTACCCCGTCGCGGGCCAGTCGCAATTCGGTGATGCGCGTGCCCAAGGTCGTGACCTCGGTCGCGTCGACGGGGATCACCGACACCTGACCGGTGGAGGGGTCGCGAGCGGCGCGGATGACATTGCGGCCATCGATCACCGCCCAGGCAGCATTGTCGTCCGCCCCCCAGGTGGGCCGAGTGATCGACTGCCCCTCGGCGACCGGGAACGCACCACCGTCGTAGCTGCCGACCATTAGGGCGCTGGGCGGGGCGGGAGCGGGCCGTCCGGTGTCCACGACTCCTGCGACGAGGGTGCCGTCGTTGGACAACGCCGCCGAACGCACGTTGCGTGCCTGCCCGAAGTACCCGGGCACGGGCGTCGTCTGCGCCTGGTCGACTCGGAGCAATCCGCCGGACGCGAGGGCGTGCAATCCGATGCTCTCGTCGGTGCCACCGAGCGGATCGAAGGAATCGACGCCTGCCGTCGTCCACCCGTCCGGCTTGGTCGTATCGATCGGTTGACCGTCGGCCAGCAACATGTACGGGCCGGCGACCTCGGCCGACGCAAGGGTCCAGATGACTTGAGCGGCAAGGAGTTCGCGGTCGCGGTCGGTCTTGTTCTGCAGGCCGCCGAAGTCGATCTTGATGCCGCCGAGCCCCACCCCCACCTGAGAAGTCTGCCCGTCCGCCTTGGTGATGGGCCCGCGAATGCTCACATCATCGGACAGTTCGTTGCTCACGGCCGCCGCCAGAGCCGACTTGGGCCCGTCGATGAGCAGCTGTACGAGTTGATTGGCCAGCTGGTCCTGCGATCCGCTCGTCCACCGCACGTCGGGGACCAGGACGCCACCGAGAGGATCGACGAAGTACAGCGATCGCTGCTGATAGGTGTTCAGGAACGCGGTCCGGTCGATGACGACACCGGGCGGGAGCTGCGAGATGCGCCACTGGCCGTCCACCCGCCTCATCTCGATTGCGATGTCGAAGGTGTCCGAGCCCGCGAGGTACTCCCCACCCGAGGCCAGGATCCCGGCAGTCGTCGAGCGAATCGTGAACTGCGCGGTGTCGGCGGTGCGTGGGCCGGACAAGGTATCGATCCGGTCCGCGATGACGGTCCGTGCGCCGTCGTCCCAGGTGTTCGACGCCTCCTCGGTGAGAAACTGCCGAGCGGCCTGATGCCTGTTGGCGGAGACGGCGCTGGCGTCGAAGAAGTCGTCCAGCAAACGATCCGGTTCGCGTCCGGGCTCGGGCGCGGGGGCGCTGGTGGGCACGGCCCCATCGGTCAACGTGCCGATGGCCTGTGGGCTCGAGGATTCGGGGAGGCTGGCACAGCCTACGACCAGTGCGATGAGCAGTGCGCAGATCGGCAGCACGCGAACACCGCGACGAACCGATCGAATCACGTCACCGACTCCGGAGCCGTCGTCTTCTGCGCGGACGACTTCTGCGTGGACGACTTCTGCGTGGACGACTTCTGGGCGGTGATCGCCGGAACCGGCTGCCCCTGTGCGTACTTCTTGGTGCTGGGTTTGAGCGGAAGCGGAGAACCGATCACCTTGTGCCCACGAACGAGCGGCAACGTGAGTCGGAAACATGCGCCTTCTCCCATTGCACCCCACGCTTCGAGCTTACCGTCGTGCAATCGAGCGTCCTCGACGCTGATCGCCAGACCGAGGCCGGTGCCACCGGATCGACGAACTCGGGAGGGATCCGAGCGCCAGAACCGGTTGAACACCAACTTCTCTTCTCCCGGTCGCAGACCGATTCCCTGATCGCGCACCACGAATGCTGCCGCGTCGGCATCCGAGCGCAACCGCAGCAGAACAGGCTTGCCTTCACCGTGATCGAGTGCGTTGGCGAGCAGGTTGCGCAGAATCCGTTCGACTCGACGTGGGTCGACCTCGGCCACGACCGCAGTCTCGGGCATGTCGACGATCACTTCGGTTCCGGTTTCGCGGGCCAGGTGACGAACGGTGGACACTGCCGCTCGGGCGCACATCCTCAGATCCAGTTGTTCGGCTGCCAGTTCGGCTACACCCGCGTCGTGTCGACTGATCTCGAGCAGGTCGCCGAGCAGAGTCTCGAAGCGATCGAGCTCGTTGACCAGTAGCTCCGACGACCTCTTGAGTGCGGGCTCCAGGTCGTCGCTGGCGTCGTGAATGAGATCGGCGGCCATGCGCACGGTGGTCAGGGGGGTCCGCAGTTCGTGGCTGACGTCGGAGGTGAACCGGCGCTGCAGGTTGCCGAATTCCTCGAGCTGGGTGATCTGTTTCGACAGGCTTTCGGCCATCTCGTTGAACGACATCGCCAGCCTGGCCATGTCGTCCTCGCCGCGGACCGGCATGCGCTCCTTGAGCCTGCCGTCGGCGAAGCGCACGGCGATCCTCGATGCCGAACGGATAGGAAGGACCACCTGACGCGCGACGAGCATCGCGATCGCAGCGAGCAACACCAGCAGCACCACTGCGCCGATCAACAACGTCCCGCGGACGAGCGACAGCGTTCGGTCCTCGCTCGCCAACGGGAAAATGAGATACAGCTGCAGTGCCGAGATATCGGATCCCGTCGGCGATCCCATGATCAGGGCCGATCCGGAATACCCGCCGCCGCTGTCGGTCACCGTCGCATACTGCGAGCTGATCAAGCCCTTCTTCACGAAGTCGCGCAGGCTGTTCGGGATCTGATCGACCGGCCCCACCGACGCCTCGGCCCGGGTGGCGTCGCCTTCCACGATCAACACCGGATCGAACGATCCCGCCGATCCGGTGGTCGACGCTGCGTCGAGATCCTGATTGGTCAACGCCGCTCGCGCTCGTTCCAGGCGCGTCGCGAGTCCGCTCGCGTCGTCGGCACCGGCGAGGTTGCCCTCGACGGTGGTGCGCGACCTGTCGAGTTCCTCGGTTGCCGCCGACAACTTGGCTTCGAGTAGCCGATCGGTGATCTGCGAGGTCAACACCACCCCGAGGATGAGGATGACCACCAGCGACAGCGTCAGCGTCGACACGACGACGCGGAGCTGCAAGGACCGTCGCCAGGCGTGGCCGAGCGACGTACTCAGCGAGCGAAACCACCGCAACAGAGGGGAGAATTTGCCGTTTATTCGCCGCCGAGAATGGGAGAAACCGATCACGGCGGTCCGGCCTTGTAGCCGACTCCCCTCACGGTCAACACCACCTCGGGGTTCTCCGGATCCTTCTCGACCTTGGCACGCAGGCGCTGTACGTGCACGTTCACCAGTCGGGTGTCGGCAGCGTGTCGGTAGCCCCATACCTGTTCGAGCAGCACCTCACGGGTGAACACCTGACGAGGCTTGCGCGCCAACGCCACCAACAGATCGAATTCGAGTGGGGTCAGCGACACCAGTTCGTCACCGCGACTGACCTTGTGCGCAGGGACATCGATGACGATGTCCGCGATGGACAGCAATTCGGCGGGTTCGTCCTCGGTCCGGCGCAGCCGCGCTCGCACGCGCGCGACCAATTCCTTTGGTTTGAACGGCTTCATGATGTAGTCGTCCGCACCGGATTCGAGGCCCAATACGACGTCGACCGTGTCGGTCTTGGCCGTCAGCATGACGATCGGGACTCCCGAGTCGGCACGCAGAACCCGGCAGACGTCGATGCCGTTCATACCGGGAAGCATCAGATCCAGCAGCACCAGATCCGGCCGGTTCTCGCGCACGGCCGCCAGCGCTTGGGTGCCGTCACCCACCACGAACGGCTCGAATCCCTCACCGCGCAACACGATGGTGAGCATCTCCGCCAGAGCCGAATCGTCGTCCACAACCAGAATCCGAGGCTTCATGCTCCTATGGTGTCACTTTCGGCTCGCCGGACGGCTGATTCGACAACTCGGCGGCGAGTCGATCCGGATCCACGTCGGCGGTGACGACCCGCCACGGCGACATCCAGTTCGACGCCGCGAGGACCCCGTACACGGCCGAGGTTCGGCTCTGCAGCGACCCGTCCCGCTCGTACGCATCTCGGGCCCGGGAGGCGTCCGCATTCTCGCGCGCCGCAGCACGTTCGGCGGCGAGGGCCACGGGTACGTCGAGCAGAATGTGAACGTCCGGGATCGGGACCCCGAAACGATCGAATTCGAGTGTTCTGATCCATTCGACGGCCTCGCCGTCTGCGGGCTGTTCCAAGCGAGCGGCCGTGTACGCGGCATTGGACGCCACGTAACGATCGAGAAGCACTACATCGTTGTGCGAGAGCAGCGTTCGGATCTCGTCGACCGCTTCCCGTCGATCGAGAGCGAACAGCAGAGCCATCGCATGGACGCTGGCGGCGGTATCGCCGTGCGCGCCGTGCAACGCCTCTGCCGCGAGATCGGCGTGCACCGATCGTTCGTATCGCGGGAAGCCGATACGAGCGACCTGGAGGCCGTCGCGTTCCCACGCCGAAACGAGCCGACGGGCGAGCGTGTTCTTGCCCGCACCGTCGACTCCTTCGATGACGAAAAGCTGTCCCACAGTAGGTCAGTAGCGGTAGTGCTCGGGCTTGTACGGGCCCTCCACGTCCACGCCGATGTACTCGGCCTGCTCCTTGGTGAGCTTGGTGATCGACCCGCCGAGTGCTTCCACGTGAATCCGCGCAACCTTCTCGTCCAGGTGCTTGGGCAGGCGGTAGACCTCGTTGTCGTATTCGTCCGGCTTGGTCCACAGCTCGATCTGAGCAATCACCTGATTGGAGAAGCTGTTGCTCATGACGAACGACGGGTGGCCCGTCGCGTTGCCCAGATTGAGCAGGCGACCCTCGGACAGCACGATGATCGAGTGACCGTCCTTGAACTGCCATTCGTCGACCTGCGGCTTGATCTTGACTCGAGTGACATCCGCTGCCCTCTCGAGGCCGGCCATGTCGATCTCGTTGTCGAAGTGGCCGATGTTGCCCAGGATCGCCTGGTGCTTCATCTTCCGCATGTGCTCGAACGTGATGATCGACAGATTGCCGGTCGACGTGATGACGATGTCGGCCTGCTCGATGAACTCGTCGACCGTGCGGACGTCGTAGCCGTCCATGAGCGCCTGCAGAGCATTGATCGGGTCGGCCTCGGTGACGGTGACGCGCGCGCCCTGCCCCTTGAGCGCCTCGGCGCAGCCCTTGCCGACGTCGCCGTAGCCACAGACCAGCACGGCCTTACCGCCGATGAGCACGTCGGTGCCGCGGTTGATGCCGTCGATCAGCGAGTGGCGGGTGCCGTACTTGTTGTCGAACTTGCTCTTGGTGACCGAGTCGTTGACGTTGATGGCCGGGAACGCAAGCTCACCGGCGGCCGCGAACTGGTACAGCCGAAGAACACCGGTGGTGGTTTCCTCGGTGACGCCCTTGATCGACGATGCAATCTCGGTCCACTTGGTGGTCGAGGCCTCGAGCGAGTGGCGAAGCAAGCCGAGGAACACCTTGTATTCGTCGGAGTCCTGATCGTCGTCGGTCGGCGGCACGACTCCTGCCTTCTCGAACTGCGCGCCGCGCAACACGAGCATCGTCGCGTCTCCGCCGTCGTCGAGAATCATGTTGGCCGGCTCGCCGGGCCAGGTCAGCATCTGCTCGGCTGCCCACCAGTACTCTTCGAGCGACTCTTCCTTCCACGCGAACACCGGGACGCCCTTGGGCTCCTCGACGGTGCCATAGGGTCCGACCACCACGGCGGCAGCCGCGTGATCCTGGGTGGAGAAGATGTTGCACGACGCCCAGCGAACCTCGGCCCCGAGTGCCACCAGGGTCTCGATCAGCACGGCGGTTTGCACGGTCATGTGCAGCGATCCCGAAACTCGCGCTCCCTTGAGCGGCTGAACGTCGCCGTATTCGCGACGCAGGGCGATCAGGCCGGGCATCTCGTGCTCGGCGAGCCTGATCTCCTTGCGGCCGAATTCTGCGAGCGACAGGTCTGCGACCTTGAAGTCGATTCCACCGCGGCGATCCGCGGTGAGTGCCGATCCTGACGTAACTGAGGTCGTCATCTTGCCTCTCCTGTTGACTGAATGTCTGTAGCCCAGGCTATCGGGTCCGCGCGCTGGACGTACCGACTGCCCGGGGGGACGAGTCCGTGCGGACTCCCAGCGTTATCCGTTTCGTCCGGCTCGTGCCAGAATTCGGCCTCGCTTGCGAGGCAGGATGTTGGCGCGGGTGACGTCGCCTTGGTAGTGAGCCAGTACCCGTGGGTCCATCACTCGACGCCACAGTGGCGGAATTGCGGCCAGTATCACCATCGACGCGTATCCGGCGGGCAGTTGCGGAGCGTCGTCACAGGAGAGCAGGGTCTGATACCTCTTACCTGGATTGGCGTGGTGGTCACTGTGACGTTGCAGGTGGTACAGGAATATATTGGTGCAGATCCTGTCGCTGTTCCAGCTGTGCCGCGGGGCGCACCGAACGTACTTGCCGCGGTCGTTCGTCTCCCGGAGCAGGGCGTAGTGCTCCACGTAGTTCACCATCTCGAGTAGCACGAATCCGACGACGGCCTGCAGCAGAAGATACGGCGCGATGGCCGGGCCGAAGGCAATCAGCAGCCCCCCGAACAGCACAGCACTCAGCAGCCAGGTGTGGAGAAGCGCGTTGGTCGGGCTCATGACGGAGCGCCCTTTACGACGCAGACGCTGCGCCTCGAGTTTCCACGCGGAAACGAGTCCCAAGACGGTGCTGCGCGGCACGAACGTCCAGACGCTCTCGCCGAGGCGCGCGCTGGCGGGATCGTCCGGGGTGGCGACTCGAACGTGGTGACCGCGATTGTGTTCGACGAAGAAGTGTCCGTAGAGGGTTTGCGACAGGGCGACCTTTGCCAGCCATCGCTCGTGCTGCTCGATGCGGTGGCCCAATTCGTGGGCGGCGTTTATCCCGGTGCCCGCGACCAATCCCACCGTCACGGCGAGTCCGATCTTGTCCACCACGGAAAGCTCGCCGTACGCCCACATCCAACATGCCACGATCAGTCCGATGAACTGAATGGGGAGGAACAGATAGGTGCACCAGCGGTAATAGCGATCGTTCTGCAGCTTCTCACTCGTCGATTCGTCCGGATTGTGCCCGTCCTCGCCTGCGACGAGGTCGATCACCGGAATGATCACGAAGAACACCAGAACACCGCTCCACCAGAAGATCGGCATGCCGGTCCAGTAGACCAACTGCGATGGCAGCAGCGCGGACGCCGGGGCCAACAGCCCCAGCATCCACAGGTACCGCTTGTTGTCCTGCCAGCGAACCGACCGTCCGCCGGCGCTCGAATCCCGCCCCCCGAAAGCGACACCCGAATCCTTCGCAGAAGTGATTCGGCCGTCCACACTCACTGTTTCAACACCCTCTCATCGAACTGTACGAGTCCTCCAAGTCTGTTTTCTAGCGTATAACATTCCAGCGGTTCGATGTGACGCCGACCGAATTCGGTCGGTGTGCGTTGGATCATCCGCCAACAGCTCTACCGATCCGATTCGTCGCTGTTCGACTTGCCGGCGTGCGCTTTCTCGGCTTCCCGCCGTCCCATCACCGAGTGACGCCTGCTGTACAGGACGTAGATTGCCACCCCAGCGGCCATCCAGACCAGGAAACGCAGCCACGTCTCGACCGACAGGTTCAGCATCAGCCACAGGCATGCCAGCACTGCGAGGATCGGCACCAGCGGAACCCACGGCACCCGGAAGCCGCGCTCGAGGTCCGGTCGAGTCTTGCGCAGAACGAGGACACCTGCCGACACGAGTACGAATGCGAACAGCGTCCCGATGTTCACCATCTCCTCGAGCGTGCCCAGCGGCACGAAGGCCGCGAGCAGCCCGACGATGACGCCCACCAGAATCGTCGTGCGAACCGGCGTGCCCTTCTTGCCGGTGTGGGCCAACCCACGCGGCACCAATCCGTCCCGCGACATCGCGAAGAGCACTCGGGTCTGACCCAGCATCAGCACCATCACCACGGTCGTCAGACCGGCAAGGGCACCGAACGAGATGATGTTTTTCGCCCAGGTCAAACCGTTCAGCTCGAATGCCGTTGCAAGCGTGGAGCTGTCACCGGCCAGGTCGGTGTACTTGACCATTCCGGTGAGCACCAGGGTGACCGCCACGTACAGCACGGTCACGATCGCGAGAGACCCGAGTATGCCCCGCGGCAGTGCCTTCTGCGGCTCCTTCGTCTCCTCCGCCGTCGTCGCGACCACGTCGAAGCCGATGAATGCGAAGAACACCAGGGACGCAGCAGCGAGAAGTCCGTACCAACCGAAGGTGCTACCGCCCGCACCCGTGACGAACGAGAACAGGGACTGATGAAGTCCCTCGCCCGTGGAGCCGGGCTGCGACGGTGGAATGTACGGGTCGTAGTTGGACACCTTGATGTAGAAGGCACCGAGCACGACGACGAACAGGACGACGATCACCTTGATCGCGGTGATCACCAGCGAGACACGTGAGGACAATTTGGTACCCGATGCGATCAGAACCGTCAGCACCACCACGATGAGCAGTGCGCCCCAGTCGAAATTCAGCGAACCGATCTCGAGTACCGGTGCGGCCGTTCCGAGCAGATCTCCGAGGTAGAGCGACCACGCCTTCGCCACCACGGCAGCGGCGAGGCCGAACTCGAGAATCAGATCCCAGCCGATGAGCCAAGCGATGAACTCTCCGAACGCGGCATAGGAGAAGGTGTACGCGCTGCCGGCAACCGGAACGGTCGACGCGAACTCCGCGTAGCACAACGCCGCGAGTCCACAGGCGATCGCAGCGAGTACGAACGCCACCGACACCGCGGGCCCTGCCACGTTTCCGGCGGTTCGCGCGGTCAGCGTGAAAATGCCCGCGCCGACGGCCACGGCGACGCCGAAGACGGTGAGGTCCCAGGAACCGAGTTCTTTCCGGAGTTTGGTGTCCGGCTCGTCGGTGTCCTCGATCGACTGCTCGATCGATTTGGTCCGAAACCACCCCGTCGTGCGTGGGGGCTTCGCGGGCCGGTCTGCTCTGCTCATCGGATCTCCGTATCGCAACTTCGCCTCTGCCGACGGACCACCGTGCACATCCGTCGCAGGAATCACTGTGACATAAGACTATTGCTTGCCGACACGACATTCACCCAATCGCGCCGCGGGAGGCCGAGCGGCGCTCACGGGCACCAGGTAAGCGACCTAGACGTTGCCGACGGAGGCGACGAACACCTCGGCCTCGACGGAACCAGCGGTCACGGTGATGTTTTCGTCGGCCGCGGGGATCCATACCGAACTGCCCTGCGCCACGGTGAGCCCTGCCTGCTGATCGCTCGTACCGGTGGTGACGGTTCCACTCGTGCACAGCAGGATTCGGGGACCGGATCCGGAGACGGTGATCGTCTCCCCTGCCGCCACCGCAGTTCGACTCAGCGCGAATTCGGGGGCGGGCGTGGAGTACCGGTACGTCGGCCGGTCTCTGTCTCCCGGGGTGATGGGCCTCAGGTCGGCGGGCTCGAAGTCCAGGACGCGCAGCAGTTCCGGGACATCGACATGCTTGGGAGTGAGCCCTCCACGCAACACGTTGTCCGAGTTCGCCATGATTTCCACTCCGGTACCGCGCAAGTACGCGTGGAGATTGCCGGCGTCCAGGTACAGGCCCTGACCAGGAGCCAGAGTCACCCTGTTGAGCAGCAGAGCCGCGAGCACACCGGCGTCACCGGGGTACGACTCCCCGAGCTCGAGCAGAGTTTTGGCCTCGGCGGCGAATCGTCCACCGTCCGTGCGCGCGGGACCGGAGAGATAGTCGATGCATCCCTGGGCAACAGCGGGCAGAATATCGTCCAGCGCCTGCCCGGGAAGCGTGATCCACGAGGTGAACACGGTTCGCAATCCCGATGCATCGGGCTGTTCGGCCAGCAGTGTGCGGTACCCGCCGAGCGCGGAGACGGCCAACGCGTCGAGCAGCTCGACGGTCTCAGCAGGGTTCCGAAACCCGGCCAGTGCCTCGAACTCACCGAGCGCCACGATGAGTTCCGGCTTGTGATTGGGATCCCGATAGTTGCGAACCGGAGAGTCGATGGGGACGCCCGCCGCATTCTCCCGTGCGAAGCCTTCCCTGGCCTGCGCACTGCTCGGGTGCGCCTGCAACGACAACGGCTCTTCTGCGGCAAGCAGTTTCATCAAGTACGGCAACCGAGACTCGTACTGCTGCGCCGAGCCTCCCAGCTGCGCAGCCGGGTCCTCGTCGATCAACGTGAGCAGCGGGACAGTACCGCCGTCGTGCACCACGTGCGCAGAATCGGCCGGGTGGGCACCGAGCCAAATCTCGGCCTCGGGATGATCGGAGGGAATCGGGCGGCCCTGAAGTCGGGCCAGCGCGGTGCGCGACCCCCATGCGTAGGACCGAACCGCACCATGCAAGAGCTGCACTAGCTACCGCCCATCAACAGCAGGTACGACGCGGTCGTGTCCAATCGCGTCGCCAACACGGACATGGTGTCGAGCACCGAGAGTGTGGCCTGCCCGGGGGGCGAGGGGACGATGTCGAACTCGGACCCCGCTCCGGCTCCGCCGAACAGCGCGTCGCTCGATTCGGCGAGCAGCAACTCCGACTCGGGCACACCGGCCATTCGTCGTTCGGTCAACGCACGATCGACCTCGGCTGTGACGACCACAACGCGCATCGGCAATGCGGGTGGTGGCCCATCGAGCTGTTCGTCGTGAAAGAACGAATCGAATGTGTTTGGGGTACCGGCCGATTCGACACTCGACGCGCGAACCGACGCGGCAATGACATCACCGAGTTCGCCGGCACCGACGAGCACACCTGCTGCGCGGAGCAGCACCTCACTGCCGTGCCGCGCCACCTCTACCGCGGCAGGGCTGCTGCCGGACAGCACCACCCGCCGACCGCTCATTCCGCTGGCGAGAGCCTTGGCCGGATTGTGGAACACCTCGTTGGACGGGCTGTTCCGCACCGCCTCGGCGTCGAGCAAGTCCGCAAGCCGAGACAGATTGGGCAACAACGCCTTCCATGATCCACCGGCGACTGCACCGAGCACAGCGACGAACGCCGCGAGGTAGCGCATCAGTGCGTTGTGGTCGCGAACCGCGATCCGTGGTGGCAACCACATGACTCTGGCTCCTCGGACGGCGCGCAGTGGCCCCTCCTCGGGTGCCACCACCACTACCTCGGCACCGCGACGCGATGCTGCATCCACCGACTCGGCAAGGCGCGGATCCCCGGCATCGTCGCCCGCGACCACCACCACGTCGAGCGGGCCGATCCAGGGCGGGGTTCCGGTACTGCGCACCAGCGGTACACCGAGCCGATCACCGAGGGCCGCAACCAGTAACGACGCCGCCCGACTGCTGCGACCGTCACCTGTCACGATCACCACGCTTCTGGGGCGAAGGTCGGCCAATCGAACCAGCACCGCTTCGTCCACCGCGGCCGCGACGGCGCGAACCTGGGCACCTGCCAACGCTGCACTGCGCAACGCACCCTCGCGATCGGCCGCGATGAGAGCATCGACATCGTCGAGATCGACCAGAGACGACACTGCCGTCATGGCTGCGACACCTCCCCTTCGTCACCGACCGGAAATCGGTGCATACCCACTCATGAACCCTTGGTAACCACTATTGCAGTCCGGCGCGAACGATGCCCAGTATCTCGGTCGAAAGTGCATCCACATCCGCTCCGGTACGCGCTTCCACATTCAGTCGCAGCAGCGGTTCGGTGTTCGACGCCCTCAGGTTGAACCACGATCCGTCGGCGAGATCGACCGTCACGCCGTCGAGCCGATCGATGCCTGCGGTTCGGTCGGCAAAAGCGGTGAGCACTGCCTCGGTGCGTTCGGCCGCATCGTCGACGGTGGAGTTGATCTCGCCCGAGGCGCTGTAGGTCTCGTAGGCGGCCATCATCTCGGACAGAGGGCGATCCTGCGCGCCGAAAGCGGCGAGAACGTGCAAGGCGGCGAGCATGCCGGAATCGGCACCCCAGAAATCGCGGAAGTAGTAGTGAGCAGAGTGCTCGCCACCGAAGATTGCGCCGGTGTCGGCCATCTGCTGCTTGATGAAGGAGTGACCGACACGGGTACGTACCGGTGTGCCACCGAGCTCGCTGACCAGCTCCGGTACGGAACGGGAGGTGATCAAGTTGTGGATGATCACTGCGCCCGGCTCTTTCGCCAGTTCGCGCTCGGCCACCAGACAGGTGACGGCGGACGGCGAAACCGGGTCGCCCTTCTCATCGACGACGAAGCAGCGATCGGCGTCGCCGTCGAAGGCGAGCCCGATATCGGAGCCGGTCTCGACGACGAAACGCTGCAGATCGACCAGATTGGCGGGATCGAGCGGGTTGGCCTCGTGGTTGGGGAAGCTGCCGTCGAGCTCGAAGAACAACGGCTCGACCGTCACCGGTAGCGGTCCGAACACCGCAGGGACTGTGTGCCCGCCCATTCCGTTGCCGGCGTCCACCGCGATCTTCATGGAACCTGTTCCCGACAGATCGACCAGCTCTCGCAAGAACTGCGCGTATTCGTCGAGGACGTCCCGCGATGTCACTGTCCCCACCGGCCCGTCGAACTCGGGCACGCCGTCCACCAGTTCGGCCTTCACGGTTGCCAGACCGGTGTCCTGGCCGACCGGCTTGGCACCGGCGCGGCAGAGTTTGATCCCGTTGTACTTCGCCGGATTGTGGCTGGCGGTGAACATCGCGCCGGGGCATTCGAGCAGGCCCGAGGCGAAGTAGAGCTGATCGGTGGACGCCAGACCGATGTGCACTACGTCGAGCCCCTGAGCGGTGACGCCGTCGGCGAAAGCGCGTGACAGTGCAGGCGAAGAATCACGCATGTCGTGGCCGATCACGACCGACCGCGCTGCCCCGGCCTCGTCGCGCACCAACCGCGCGAAGGCAGCACCGACGTCTCGAACGAACGCCTCGTCGATCTGCTCGCCAACGACGCCTCGGACGTCGTAGGCCTTGATGACGGCGTTGACGGACTCTGCGGTTCGGGCCACGAAGATTCTCCTGGTGATCGTTCTTGCGACGCCGCACCTCGGCGCCGTAGAGCATGGGGACGGTGCGCTTCACACACGTATCGGTAGAACGGCACCGACCGTTTCGGCCCTGGTCGAAACCTTGCCAGACACCGGTCGGACCAGCCAGTCGTATCGGCATTTCGGACATCTCGACTCGTACACCGCAAGACCGGACGCGTGGTGCGCTACGTCAGGACGTGGGGTCGGGGAGAACTCGAAGATGGCCACGCCTGCCGGTTCGCACGGCGGGGGCGGATCGGCGTTCACCGTCGGAAGGACGAGAGGTCGACCGATCGCTCTCGCGGTCATCGCCACGTGCGCGGTCGCCGCGGCCCGCCTCACGCACTGCCTCCGCGAGAGCCGTCAGATCGTCCTCGTCGGGCGTCGACGTCGAGTAACCACCCTCGTACCGGACGAGTTCCCAGCCCTTCGGTGCGGTGGTCGTCGACGCGTGAATCTCGCACAGATCCCATGAATGGGGCTCGTCCACAGTGGCCAGCGGCCCGACGACCGCGGTGGAATCGGAGTAGACGTATGTGAGCGTTGCAACGGCAGAACGGTTGCAACCAGGCCTGCAGCAGCCACGCAGTGATCTCACGAATGCAGACTATCCGGTAGGTGCAGCCGACCGAACGACCGACACACCGGACGAGCGCGATAGCCTCCCCTCATGCCTCGATTCTCTCCCGCGCGCCGGATCACCTCTCGGTCCGTGGCACGGCACGGCCGCGGCATCCGCGGGCCGATCCTGCCGGAGGACATCCCGGCCCGACGCTCGAGAGCGGAGAAGTTCGACCGATTGGTCCTCGACGCATTCGCCCGAATCGATCATCGTTGGCACGACAAACTCTCGAAGCTCGACATCGCCGTCGACGAGGTGCCGAAGATCAGGGCGCTGGATCCGGAGTCCGTGACGTGGCCACCCGAAGTGGTGGCGGAAGGTCCGGTTCCGCTGTCCAGATTGGTTCCGGCCGGGATAGACAAGCGCGGAGAGTCCACACGCGCGAGGGTGGTGCTGTTCCGACGACCCCTGGAGCGTCGGGCGAAGCACCCGGAAGATCTGGAAGACCTATTGTTCGAAGTTCTCGTCGAGCAGGTGGCGACCTATTTGGGAATCGATCCCGACGAGGTCGATCCGAGCAGCGCCACAGAATGAGAGGGGTTGTCGCAGAATCTCGAGCCGGCGTTCGAATGCTCAGCCGATGCCGCGCTTGAGCCGACGCCGTTCCCGCTCGGACAGCCCGCCCCAAATTCCGAACCGCTCATCGTTCGCGAGCGCGTACTCGAGGCACTCGTCCTTGACCTCGCAGCCGAGGCAGATTCGCTTCGCTTCGCGGGTCGATCCGCCCTTCTCCGGGAAGAACGCCTCGGGATCGGTCTGCGCGCACAGTGCGCGCTCCTGCCACTGATCCTCGATCTCCTCGAACATCTCGTCGAAACCAGCGACAAGACTGAGGAACGGCTTCGCCGGCGGAACGGACTCGGCCACGAACGGCATCAGGTCGGCATCGTCATCGCTGTCGGAATCCGTTCCGATCTCGGTGTCGATCTCGGCGTCGAGTGTGTGGGCAACGTACGCAGAACCCGCGTCGATCGCGACGCTCGAATCTGCGCCGTTGTCGGACTCGGTTTGCGGCGCGTCGTCGACAGCGCTGAGATGTGCAGTGGGTCCGCCCCGCTGATCACGTGTCACGTGCTCGTCATACATCGCTTCCGCCTCCTCACCTGTGATAGCGCAGATACTTTCGGTCTCCGTGTGCTCGAACACCTTGCCCCGCGCAAGTATTCGATCGAACCGGTCCAGTCGAACGCGCCTCGCGTCCTCTCAGACCCTCGACCTCTACTCGACGTCCACCAAGGGGCGAAAAGGAAGGGAACGAGTGTTCGAAACCAGGTTCGCCGCAATCGAACTCGTGCTGCGAACACTGAATGACATACCTGTGATTAGACACGCACAGGTGTGTCGCGGTCAAGCCGATCGCGCAAATCCAATACCATCCCATGCCCGAAATCGGCGCTCTCCCCGAATCGAAGCCCGTCCCGTGCGTGTCGCGGCGGTTCTGGTACCCGCACACCGTCCGCTCGTTCGGTACGTCGCCGGGGTGGGCGGCCGATCGACACCGCCACAACCCCATTAGGCTCGTGCGTTGTGAAAGTTACTGTTCTGGTCGGTGGCGTCGGCGGCGCACGTTTTCTACAGGGTCTCAAATCCCTGTTCGGCAACGACCCCGAGCACGAGATCACTGCGGTGGTGAACGTGGGCGACGACGTGTGGATGCACGGTCTTCGCATCTGCCCGGATCTCGATACGTGTATGTACACCCTCGGTGGCGGGATCGACACCGATCGCGGATGGGGCCGCATTGCCGAGACCTGGAACGCCAGGGACGAGTTGGCGGCCTACGGGGCCGATCCGGATTGGTTCGGGCTCGGTGATCGTGACATCGCGACGCACCTGATCCGCAGTCGTATGTTGCGCACCGGATTTCCCCTCTCGGCCGTGACCGAAGCTCTGTGCAACCGATGGCAACCCGGCGTTCGACTGCTGCCCGTCACCGACGATCGATCGGAGACCCACGTCGTCGTCACCGATCCGGACGACTCGAGCGGTGAGCAGCAACGCGCAATTCACTTCCAGGAGTGGTGGGTTCGTTATCGAGCTCAGATTCCGACCCATAGTTTCGCCAATATCGGTGCCGAACAGGCGAGCCCCGCGCCGGGAGTGTTGGACGCTATCGCGGAAGCCGACGCGGTGATTCTGGCACCGTCCAATCCGGTGGTGAGTGTCGGTGCAATTCTGGCGGTGCCGGGAATTCGCGGTGCCCTCCGAACCACGGCAGCCAAGGTTGTCGGCCTGTCCCCCGTGGTCGACGGTAAGCCGCTGCGCGGCATGGCCGACGAGTGCCTGTCCGTCATCGGTGTCGACACCACCGCACAGGCGGTGGGTCGCCACTACGGAAGCCGCAGCGGTACCGGCATTCTCGATGCGTGGCTCGTACACACCACCGATTCCGCAGTCGTCGACGGAGTGGACGTGCAGTCGGTCCCGTTGCTGATGACCGACCCCGAGACCACAGCCGTGATGGCGCGTACCGCGCTTCGTGCAGCCGGACTCGACCTGTGACCGAAACCCCTGAGCCCGAGTCGATCCGAGCAGTGCCGCGCGATCATTCGCCGGGTGGCTCGATCGAGATGTTGCCGATCACCGGGCTGCCGGAATTCAGACCGGGTGACGATCTGGCCGCGGCGATCGCCGAGCGAGCGCCGTGGCTGCGCGACGGCGACATCCTGGTCGTCACCAGCAAAATCGTCTCCAAGGTCGAGGGGCGGTTGGTGCAGGCACCTCGAGATGCGGAAGAACGGGACGCAGCCCGCAGAGTTCTGGTGGAGCAGGAAGCGGTGCGCATCGTCGCGCGCAAGGGCCGAACCCTCATCACCGAGAATCGGCTGGGGATCGTTCAGGCCGCGTCCGGTATCGACGGCTCCAACGTCGACGGTGGCGAACTGGCACTGCTGCCCGAGAACCCCGATGCCAGCGCGGCGGCCCTGCGCGCAGCTCTGCGAGACCTGCTGGGCGTGACGGTGGCCGTGGTCGTCACCGACACCATGGGCCGCGCCTGGCGCATCGGTCAGATCGATGCCGCCATCGGTGCCGCGGGCCTACCGGTGCTGCACGCGTACGCGGGAGCCGAGGACGGTCAGGGCAACGAGCTCGTGGTCACCGAGGTCGCGATCGCCGACGAATTGGCTGCTGCCGGCGATCTGGTGAAAGGCAAGCTGGGCGGCGTCCCCATCGCCGTCGTTCGCGGCCTGGCTCCGGTCGACGACGGCTCCTCCGCGGCGGCGCTGTTGCGCGGCGGCGAGGACGACCTCTTCTGGCTCGGAACAGCGGAAGCCCTCGATCGTGGCCGCCGCGAGGCCCTCCTGCTACGGCGGTCTGTGCGGCAGTTCTCCTCCGCCGCTGTCGATCCCGAATCGATTCGGGCTGCCGTGGCCGACGCACTCACCGCCCCGGCCCCGCATCACACTCGCCCGGTGCGATTCGTCTGGGTCAGAACCCCTGCGCTTCGTCGCCGCTTGCTCGAGACGATGCGCGAACAGTGGCGCGCCGATCTGACCGACGACGGCCTGAGCGAAGAGCGGATCGCCGCGAGACTGAGCCGCGGCGACATTCTATTCGACGCCCCGGAAATCGTGATCCCGTTCTGCGTGCCCGACGGCGCACACTCGTACCCCGACGAGAGGCGTCGGGCCGCGGAGGACACGATGTTCACCGTGGCGGTCGGTGCGGCCGTCCAAGGGCTGCTCGTGGCCCTGGCGGTTCGAGAACTGGGCAGCTGCTGGATCGGCTCGACCATCTTCGCTGCCGATACAGTGCGGGCCGAACTCGGCCTGCGCGCAGATTGGAAAGCAATGGGAGCCATCGCAATCGGACATCCCAAGGAGCCGTCGACGGTGCGGGATCCGGTAGTGCCCGGCTCCTCGTTACTGGAGCTCTGACTCGTGTCCATGCCACCCCATTCGACAGTGCAATATTCGACAGTGCAGTACTCGACACTGTGGCGTTCTGTCGAAGCGACGCTCGATCGATGGGCACCGTTCGATTCGAGAGACGAATCGCTGCGGCACACCATGCTGGCATTTCTCGACAGCAACCCGAATGGCTGCCTGCGCGCCAACGTGGCCGGCCATTTCACCGCGTCCTCGTTGGTGCTCGACGCGTCGGGAACCCACGTGTTGCTAACGCTTCACCCGAAGGTCGGTCGATGGATTCAGCTCGGCGGTCACTGCGAACCGACGGACCACACGGTCGTCGATGCGGCTCTGCGTGAGGCCACCGAAGAATCCGGAATCAAAGACCTGACCATCGATCCGGAACTCCTGTCTGCCCACACGCACCCGATCACCTGCTCGCTCGGCACGCCGACGCGGCACCTCGACCTCCGGTTTCTGGTCCGGGCTCCGGACGGCGCGCACGCAGTGCGCAGCGAGGAATCGACGGATCTGCGCTGGTGGCCGGTCGATGCCCTGCCCGACGACGCCGAGCGAGAGACGATCGACCACCTCGTCTCACTCGCCGCACGTCGCCGGTAGAGGCCGCCCCGACGCCGACGTCTGCAGACCGAGTCAGACGTCGGTGGAGAAGCGCACTCCTCCGTCGGGCAGTTTGACGCCGGGCCACACGCGTGCGCCGCGAAGCAGTTCACAGCGGGCACCGATGTCGGCACCGTCACCGATCACCGCGTCCCGCACCAGGGCCCGGGGCCCGATGCGGGCACCGAAGCCGAGAATGGATCGTTCGACGACGGCACCGGCCTCGACGACGGCACCGTCGAACACCACGGCACCGTCCAGGCGCGCTCCGGCCCCGATCTCGGCCCCGCGGCCGACGACAGTCCCGCCGATCAGCAGTGCCCCCGGTGCCACCCCTGCGCTCGGGTGAACCAAGGATTCGCCGCGTTCGCCCTGCAGTGCGGGCGACGGTGCGATGCCACGAACCAGATCGGCCGAGCCCTTCACGAAGTCTTCGGGTGTACCCATGTCGCGCCAGTAGGCGCTGTCGACGTGTCCGTAGACCTTCTTGTCCTCGGCGAGCAAGGCGGGGAACACTTCTCGCTCGACCGACACCGGGCGGCCGGCCGGAATGGACTCGATGATCTCGCGTTTGAAGATGTAGCAACCGGCGTTGATCTGGTCGGTCGGCGGATCCTGGGTCTTTTCGAGAAACGCTGTCACGCGGCCGGATTCGTCGGTCGGCACGCAGCCGAACGCGCGGGGGTCGCCGACCCTGACCAGATGCATCGTCACATCGGCATCGGTGGTTCGGTGCGTGTCGAGAACCGCTGTCAGATCGGTGCCGCCCAGCACGTCTCCGTTGAAGACCATGACGTTCTCCGCGCGCAGTCGCGGCAGAACATTCCTGATGCCTCCACCGGTACCGAGCGGCTCGGTCTCGAAGACGTACTCGAGTTCGATTCCGAGCGAGGACCCGTCTCCGAAATGCTGCTCGAACACATCGGCTTTGAACGACGTGCCGAGCACGACATGCTGGATTCCAGCAGCCTTGATTCGAGCCAACAGATGGTGGAGGAACGGCAGTCCTGCGGTGGGGAGCATCGGTTTGGGTGCCGACAGTGTCAGCGGTCTGAGCCGAGTTCCCTTGCCGCCGACCAGAATGACTGCGTCGGTGCGTGCGGCAACCGATGGGGAACTATCCGACATGTCCAGCCTCTGTTCTCTCGTCCGTGAGTTGTCCGTCGACTTCGCGGGCCCGAAGCGCCGCGGTCACAACGATCTTCGAGCGAAGACCGAGACCACCGCGCAGAGCCAATCGTAAAGGAGCCTGCCACGTCCGGGGGTGCCTGTCGGCTTGGAAGCGATACGCACTGGTGTGATGTGCGGGCAACATCACTTCGGGATGCCGTCCTGCTGCATGCCCCTTCGAGTGAGTCACCTCGACCCCGGGAACGTAGACGTTGTGCCAGCCCGCTCGGCCGAGCCGATCACCGAGATCGACGTCCTCCATGTACATGAAGTAGCGCGAGTCGAATCCGTCGATGGAATCGAACGCCGACCGCCGCAGCAACAGGCACGATCCCGACAGCCACCCAACCGGGCGCTCTGCCACTGTCTCGTTCTCCTGGCGATACCGCCGAGTCCACGGGTTCGTCGGCCAGAGCTTGCCCAGAACCGCGTGTCCGGCACCCGACGTCAGATCCGGCACCGACCGCGCCGACGGGTAACGAGAGCCGTCCGGCTCGCGAATGAGCGGACCGAGAGAACCGGCGCGGGGCCACCGAGCTGCTGCATCGAGGAGGCCGTCGAGCGAACCCGGGTGCCACCGCACATCGGGGTTGGCGACCACGACGAATTCCACGGCCGGGTCGACGGCGGCGACCGCACGATTGACCGCCGCTCCGTACCCGATGTTCGCGCCGGTTCGCAGCAACTCCGCCTCGCCGAACGCTGCCTCGGCGGCTTCGGGCGTGCCGTCGACCGAGCCGTTGTCGGCCATGATCACCCGATAGGGGCGCGTCGTGGCCGCACGCAGAGACGTCAGAAATTGATCCAGGTATTCGCCGGGCGAATAGGTCACCGTCACCACGGCCAGCTCGGAACTCACGCGGGCAAGACTAGCCCGAGCGTGCGCGAAACCCTCATGTCGACCGTGCCAGGGCCGCTGAGAGCGCCGCCGACCATGGCCGCGCCGGGGTCAGCCCTGCATCGATCCACGCGGACGGCGAGAGCACCGAGTAGGCCGGTCGGGGGGCAGGCACGGCGTATTCGGCGCTCGAACACGGCAGCACCCTCGCTGCATCGGCACCGATGTGCGTGAACACCGCACGAGCGAGCTCGAACCAGCTGGCCTGCCCGGCGTTGGTGTAGTGCAGCGTCCGTCCAGACAGGGTGGGGTCGGCGTGGATCTCGAGCAGGCCCGACGCCAGGTCGACGGCGAACGTGGGAGACCCGACCTGGTCGTTCACCACCGACAGCGTCTCCCGCTCCCCTTCGAGTCGGCGCATCGTGGTCACGAAGTTCTTGCCGGTGTTGTCGTACACCCATGCGGTCCGCACCACGACCGCCTCGGGTAGTTCCTCACGTACGGCGTTCTCGCCGGCCAGCTTGGTGCGGCCGTAGGCCGACCGAGGCGCGGGTGTCGCATCGACCTCGTACGGTGTCGTCGCTGTGCCGTCGAACACATAATCGGTGGATACGTGGATCAACCGGGCACCGACACGCCCGCAGGCGCGCGCGAGATTTCGAGGCCCGTCCGCATTGATGGCCATGGCCCTGGACTCGTCGGTCTCGGCAGCGTCGACCGCGGTGTAGGCGGCGCAGTTGATCACCGTCGCTCCCGCGCTCACCGCGGCAGCGACCGCATCGGCATCGGTGATGTCCAGGTCGGCGGACGAATACGCGGCAACCTCGTCACCGTCACCTCGTTCGGCGGCGAGGGCCACCACTCGGCGACCCAACTGGCCGTGTGCACCGGTCACCACGATCGCATTCACGGTTGCCAAGTGTGGCACGCCGGGTTCGGTTGGGCGAGGCAACGACCGCCGACAAGTAACCTTCGAACGGCGGGGGAAACGAAGTAATCGGCCGGCGAGGCCGGCGTGGAACGAGAAAGGGTCGTGAACGGTGCCACGAGATTCAGGCACGACCGGAGGTGAGCGCATTCCCCCACCGCGGCGGCGCACTCCCCCGCGACCCGACGCTGTCGGCGCACATGATGCGCGCCACTCCAGCGATCCCGACCCGCGAACGGCACGTAGACACCCCGACGAGATTCGGCCCCGCGAAACACGACCTCGCGAACCCCGGTCCCGTGAACTCAGGTCCCGCGAACTCAGGTCCCGCGAACTCAGGCCCGGCGAACGAACTCGAGCCCACCGCAGCGATTCGACCGAGAGATCGCAGCGGCCGAGGCAGCGTGATCGTCGCGCCGGCGTCGGTCGACCCGAATCCGAGGACGGAACTGCTACCTCGGTCACCGGCCGCCGGTGGCCGGCGACTCACGTCGCGATCGCAGTCCTGTCGGTTCTCGTTCTGCTCGTCACCGGTTTTGCCTGGCGCAGTGTCGACAGTCTGCGATCGAACATTGCCACCGCGGGTGGTCTCGGTCTCGGCGGCGCGGCCGACGGTGCAATCGATATTTTGATGGTCGGCACGGACAGCCGCACCGATGCGCACGGCAACGCCCTGTCGCCTGATGAACTCGCGTCGCTCAACGCAGGCGAGGAGGTGGCGTCCAACACCGACACGATCGTGCTCATCCGCGTCCCCAACGACGGGTCGTCGGCTACGGCCATCTCGATCCCGCGGGATTCGTATGTCGAGGTACCCGGGATCGGGATGTCGAAGATCAACGCCGCGTACGGCGCGACCAAGGAGAACAAGCGTCTCGAACTCGTGCAGCAGGGCGTCGTGGACGCCGACGCAGAATCCCAGGCAACCGAGGCCGGCCGTGAGGCGCTGATCGACTCGGTCGCCAACCTGACCGGCATCACCGTCGATCACTACGCCGAAGTGGGTTTGCTCGGCTTCGTACTGCTGACCGATGCCGTCGGCGGCGTCGAAGTGTGCCTCAACAATCCTGTACAAGAACCACTTTCGGGTGCCAACTTTCCTGCCGGTGAGCAGAAGCTGGCCGGTTCCCAGGCTCTGAGCTTCGTTCGACAACGGCACGACCTTCCCCGCGGTGACCTCGACCGCATCGTGCGCCAGCAGGTGTTCATGGCCTCGCTCGTTCGCAGTGTGTTGAGCGCCCAGACACTGAGCAACCCCAGCAAACTGGGTCAACTCAGCACCGCGGTGCAACGCTCGGTGACGCTCGATTCCGACTGGGACATACTGCAGTTCGCGACACGCCTGCAGGATCTCGCCGGGGGCAAAGTCAAGTTCGAGACCGTCCCCGCCGTCGACATCAACGCCACCACCGACTACGGCGAATCGATTGTTCAGGTCGATCCGGCCGCGGTGAAGAAGTACGTGGCTGGTTTGCTCGGCGACGGCAATTCCGCGGAGAGCAATGCCGAGAATTCCGACGCCCCGGAGGTCGATCCGTCGACGGTGACCGTGGACGTCGCGAACGACAGCGGAATCGACGGTCTCGCCAACGGCGTTGCCGGTTCGTTGACCTCGTTGGGGTATGCGGGCGGAACCATCGGGAATTACGAGGGGACGTCCATCTCGGCAAGCCGTATCCAGGTTGCCGACGCGGACAGTGACGCCGCGAAAGCCGTCTCGGATGCGCTCGGCGGACTGCAGATCACCGCCGACGACACACTGGCGTCCGATACGGTTCGGGTGGTGCTTGCCGACGACTACGCGGGCCCCGGTTCCGGGCAGGCAGCAACAGCCGAAACCAGTGCACCCGAGGCCGGTACCGCACTTCCCGAAGCACCCGCGCCGCCGATCGACGCCGGCTCCACCGGCCCGATGTGCGTCAACTGAGCGATACCGCTCGCAGGGTGTGACTCGGCACCGAAGACCGTCATCTAGGGTGCGTGTGTGGCCTCGAATCTGACCAAGACCCTGCTCGACCCGATTCTCGCGGCCGACCCGGCCGGTCCGCGCATCACGTTCTACGACGACGCGACCGGTGAGAGGGTGGAGGTCTCGGCGGTCACACTCGCGAACTGGGCCGCCAAGACGGCCAACCTGTTGCGCGACGAGTTCGCGTTCGAGGTCGGCGACAAGGTCAGCGTGTTGCTACCCGCGCACTGGCAGACCGCCGCGGCACTACTGGGCACATGGTGGGCCGGCGGCGACGTGGTTCTCGGTGCCGACGATTCCGCCGTCGTGGCGATGGTGTCGGCGGAGCGTCTCGACGAGGCACCCGAGGTCGACGAGGTACTCGCCTTCTCCCTCGACGCATTCGGCAAGGCTGTTCCGGATCTGCCGATCGGAATGACCGATTACGCAACCTCGGTGCGGGTGCACGGTGATCAGTTCCAGATCTCGGGCAGCGGCACCGGAGCTACGGCACTCGACGGTCGTTCGGTGGACGAGGTGCTCGCCGCGGCCCGCGCGAGGGCCGACGCCCGTTCGTGGACAGCCGCCGACCGCGTGCTGTCGAGTGCTTCGTGGAACACCGCCGACGAGGTGATCGAGGGGTTGTTGTCGGTTCTCGTCGCGGGGGCGTCGTTGGTCCAGGTGGCGAACCCGGACGAGGCGAAGACCGGGCGGCGCACCGAGACCGAGAAGGTCACCGAAACCCTCACCTGACCCGGCACGCTGGGCAGGGCAACGCTCACCCGGGCAGCCGATAGCCGCCGTCTGCGAGACCCGCCTCGATTTCGTACTTGTTCGCGGGACCCCGGTGCCGTGCTTCCTCGGCGAGGTAGCGGAACGGGAAGGTCAACCCGAAACGCGCCCACTGATCCGCGTGTACGGCTTCGTGTCGCAGCACCCGACGAGCGGTGTTGCCCTTCGTCAGATAGGCCCCGCCGAACGTGGTTCCGCCGCGACCGAATCCACCGCGGAGGCCGGTGCACACGAAGATCGAGAACTCGTCGTCGAAGTGCACTTTGCCGCGCCAGAGTCGGGCGTAGACCAACGCCAGCCGGGTCACGAACCCGGCCTGTCGGCTACCTCGGCCGGCGAGCCGGATCTGCTCGCTCCGTGAGACGGTCACCCGAGCAGGGTGGTGCGCAGCGCTTCGTCTTTCTCCAGCACCATGGCCTCGAGAGAGTTCTGGAACGCAGACATGCGCTCTTGCAGAGCCGGATCGGATGTACCGAGAATCCGGACCGCCAGCAGGCCCGCGTTGCGTGCACCACCGATGGAAACCGTGGCCACGGGAACGCCGGCGGGCATCTGAACGATCGAGAGCAGCGAATCCATCCCGTCGAGGTACTTCAACGGCACCGGCACCCCGATCACCGGCAGTGGCGTCGCCGACGCCACCATCCCGGGCAGGTGCGCCGCTCCCCCGGCACCGGCGATGATGACCCGGATCCCACGGCCGGCGGCATCACGCGCGTAATCGAGCATCCGTTGCGGAGTTCGGTGCGCGGACACGACACCGACCTCGAACCGAATTCCGAACTCGGCCAATGCTTCTGCTGCAGCTTCCATGACCGGCCAGTCGGAGTCGCTGCCCATGATCAGCCCTACTGCGGCGGTAGTGGAGTTGTCAGTCATCGTGCGGATCCCATCCGTCGGTCCATTCGGCGTGCGACATCCAGTGCGCTGCCCGTTCGGCGCGCTCCCGAACCGAGGCCACGTAGGCAGGATCGGTGAGCGAGCCGGACGATGAGCCCAAGATGTTCACGTGGCCGATCTTGCGGTCCTTGCGCTCACCCTTGCCGTACAGGTGCACCTTCGCATCGGGCATGCGGGCGAACAGGTGATGCAGCCGCTCGTCCATCGTCATCTCCGGTGCATCCGGTGCGCCCAGGATGTTGGCCATCACGGTCAGCGGAGCAAGTGGGTCGGTGTCGCCGAGTGGATAGTCCAGCACAGCTCGCAGATGCTGCTCGAATTGCGACGTGCGGCACCCGTCCATGGTCCAGTGTCCGGAATTGTGCGGCCTCATCGCCAGCTCGTTCACCAGCAGCTTGCCCGAGGTGGTCTCGAACAGCTCGACTGCCAGATCTCCGACGACGCCCAGCGCGCCTGCGATGTCCAGCGCGAGCCGGCCTGCATAGGTGGCGACGTCCTCGTCGAGATCAGGAGCGGGTGCCAGCACGACGGCGCACTGGCCGTTGCGCTGCACGGTTTGCACGACGGGCCATGCGGCGCCCTGACCGAACGGCGATCGAGCGACCATGGCCGACAGCTCGCGGCGCATGGCGACCTTCTCCTCCACCATGAGCGGGACACCCAGGTCGAGTTGAGCAGTGACGATCGCCTCGGCTTCCTCGGCGTCGGCGGGCATCCAGACCCCGCGACCGTCGTATCCACCGCGAACCGCCTTGAGGACTACCGGCCAGCCGTGCTCGTCGCCGAACGCGATGGCGTCCTGCGCCCAGGAAACTTCGGCGTAGGCCGGACCGGGTGCGCCCAGTTCTGCCAGTTTTCGGCGCATCCGAAGCTTGTCCTGCGCAAAGATCAATGCGCTCGGTGGCGGCTGCACGTTGACGCCTTCGGCGACCAGGGTCTCGAGGTGCTCGGTCGGTACGTGCTCGTGGTCGAAGGTGAGCGCGTTGGACCCGGTGGCGGCAGTGCGCAGCGCATCGAGGTCGTCGTGATGACCGAACACGACGTCGGGACTGATCTGGGCCGCCGGCTCGTCGGCTCCCGCGGCCAGGACTCGGAGAGTCTGCCCGAGTTCGATCGCGGACTGGTGGGTCATACGTGCGAGCTGGCCGCCGCCGATCATCGTCACCACGGGCATTCCGGTCGACGACGGGCGCGCAGCGGTGGGGCGCGGTTCGGTACCTGTCACGGCTCACCATGGTGTCACGTCGTGCGCATTCGGTCCGAACCGGCAGCCGCACACCGGACCGTCGACCATCGCGACGAGCTGTGGAAACCCTGATGATGGGAGCGTCGGTTCGCCGGATCGCCCGTGCGTTTCGTAGACTTCACCGTTGTGCCGACGATCGACAGCGTGCTTCGACGCTTACCCAAGCCCATCAGGGATCTTGCGATTCGGCACAGCGAGCTGATCAAATTCGCCATCGTGGGTGGTACGACGATGGTCTTCGACCTCGTCATCTTCTATTCGCTGAGTCTGACGGTGCTCGAGCAGAAGCCGGTGATCGCCAAGATCATCTCCGGCGTCCTTGCCACCCTGCTCAGCTATTTCCTCAATCGCGAATGGGCCTTCAAGCATCGCGGCGGACGCGAGCGACACCACGAGGCGCTGCTCTTCTTCGGCATCAGCGGAATCGGCGTGCTCATCGCCGCCGGTCCACTGTGGATCGCGAACAACATCTTCGACATTCGCGACACCAGCGAGTCCCTGACGATGGTCGTCATCATCGACTTCGTGCTCAACTACATCATCGGCAATCTTCTTCAGATGGCGTTCCGCTTCTGGGCGCTTCGTCGATTCGCCTTTCCCGAGGAAAATGCGCGGACGATTCTCGAAATAGACGCCGAACGCAACGAAGGCCCTACCGACGCTGCGGACGCACTCGACCAGCCCTGAGCATTCTCAACGCGGTTCACGTTGCGCCGCCCTGGGCGACGGCTCACGCCACGCCGGGATGAACACCGAGAACAGCGCGGGTCGGCGACGTTGCAACTCCAGCCTCCCGCCGTCGGCCTCGATCAAAGCCCGAGCCAGAGCCAGTCCGACGCCGGTGGATCCAGCCCCGGAGAACCCGCGATCGAAGATGTGCGGAGCCAGCTCGTTGCTTACTCCCGGACCCTCGTCGGATACCTCCACGCAGACCAACCGCTCCCGTCGTCGGTCGCTGCTCTCGACCGCCGAGACCGCGCGCACGGAGACCGTGCACGTACCGTCGCCGTGCACCAAGGAATTGTCGACCAGCACCGACACCGCCTCTCTCAGGCGCGATCCAGTCACCGACGCCTGGAGGTCCATATCGCCCTCGAGCACCAGACTGCGGCCCGCGTCCTCGAAGTTGCGCCGCCATTCGACGATGGTGCCGGTCAGTTCCTCGATGACCGAGACCTCGTGCGAGCCGGCCGCACCGTCACTGCGGGAGGACCGAACGAGTTCGTCGATTCCGAGCGTCAACCGATCGACCTGGTCCATCGCCTCGTTCGCCTCGTCCACCACTGCCGGATCCGGGTGTGTGGATATTTCGTCCAGACGTAGCCGGACCGCCGTCAAGCGGCTGCGCAGCTGATGCGAGACATCGGCAACCAAGGTGCGCTCACGCTGCAGGCGGCCGGCGATCTCGACGGTGGCCGAGTCGAGCACCTCCGAGACCCGGTCGAGCTCGGGGATCTTGTGCCGTCGTGGGTCCGGCCGAAAGTCGCCCTCGGCGAGTCGAGCGGCGCGACGGGCCACATCCTGCAGCGGATCGGCCAAGCGCTTGGCCGTCAGAACAGCAACTACGGTTCCCGCCATCGCGGACGCGAGAACCACCAGAGTCACCGCTCCGAGCGCTTGGCGTTGCAGGGAGCGCATGTCGTCGGACGGGACTTCGAGTCGAAGCGAACCCGAGGTACCCATCGACAACGACTCCACGAGCGGACGATCGACAGCGGCCTCGCCGATGTCCGCGCGTGACGCGGCATCCTCAGGAGTCGGGTAGATGACCACCAGCCGTCCCCCCTGCGGGATCGCCAGTCGGAGCGAACCGATGTCGAGTTGGCCTTCGATCAGACCCGCCGACCCCTCCTGCGAGATGATCTCCGCCGCCATCCTGTCGAGCCGGGCCTGCAGGTCGTTGCGGGTGAAGTCCTCCACCCACAACCACGCCGTATACATAAGAGGCAAACCGAGCAACAACGCCGTCATGACTACGACAGCGAGGATCGAGACCAGAATTCGACGCCGCATCGACTGTCAGTCGCTGTTGATGCGGAATCCGACACCGCGCACCGTCGCGATGCGACGTTCGGCTACCGGCCCCTCGTCGCCGATCTTGCGACGCAACCACGACATGTGCATGTCGAGCGTCTTCGACCCACGAAGTTCGGCATCACCCCAGACCTCACGCAGGATCACATCTCGAGAGACCACCTGGCCGGCGTGATCGAGCAGAACCTTCAGTAGCTCGTACTCCTTGTTGGCCAGCGAGATCTCGGTGCCACCGACGAGTACTCGACGGGCGGCCGGCTCGAGGCGAATGGCTCCGACCTCGATCGGCGAGTCGTCCCCGGCCCCGCGGCGTCGAAGCAGAGCACGCACGCGCGCCATGAGCTCGGCAAGCCGAAAGGGCTTCCCGACGTAGTCGTCTGCACCGGCGTCGAGGCCGACGACGAAATCGACCTCGTCGGTTCGCGCGGTGAGCATCAGAACGGCCACCTCGGATCGATTGGCCCGAACCTGACGGCACACCTCGAGCCCGTCCATGCCGGGAAGGCCCAGATCCAGGATCAGCAGATCGAATTTCCCATCGAGAGCCCGCTGGAGGGTGGCAGGACCCGTTTGCTCGACGGTCACCGTGTACCCCTCACGTCCGAGGGCGCGGGACAAGGGCGCAGCGATGGCTTCGTCGTCTTCGGCAAGCAGCACGTCGGTCACATCGGTCACCCTACGGTTCGAAGGTGAGAGCAGCCTGTGTTACCTGCGTTTTCCAGCACGCCAACCGGGCTTGGCGTCGACGGGAGAATCCGGCGGCATCGGCTCGAATTCGGGCTCCCGGCCGCGTACGGAGTCCCGGCGATACTCCATCGAGTCGAATACCTGCTGGTAAAGCAGAGAATGGACGCGCTGTACGTGCGGAATGTCGTCGAACTCGAGTGGATCGTCCGACGCCGAGGCAATGATGAGCGTTCCGGTACCCAACATCCGATCCAGCAGGCCGTGTCGAAACTGCACATTGCTGATTCGACTCATCGGAATATCGATGCCGGAATGGGTCAGGACGCCCTGACGAATCAGCACGCGACGGTCCGTGACGATGAAGTGCGTGCACTTCCACCCGATGAGCGGTGCCAGACAACGCCATCCCACGATCACCACCCACACCACCGCCGTAGCAATCATGGCGATCTCAGCGGCAGCCGATTGCAGTCGCGCACTCGCGACGCCGAGCGCCACACCGGCAAGGCCTGTGGCGAGTACGAACGTGATCGACGGAAGTATCAGCATCTTCCAATGCGGGTGATGATGAAGCAGAAGCTCTTCCTCGTCGGCCAACGCATCCTGTGGATACCCCACCTGCAACTCCTGCCTACTCGCCTACTCGCCAACAAAGTCACTCCGCAGGCTGCGCTCCTGGCCAACAAGGTCACTCCGCAGGCTGCGCTCCTGGCCAACAAGGTCACTCCGCAGGCTGCGCTCCTGCATTTACCGGTCACTCCGCAGGCTGCGCTCCTGCCCGAGATGGTGTCACGACACCGGTCGAAGATGAGTGACGTCACCGGCCGCGACTGCCAACCGGCCCGAATCGGGGTGCTCCAACTCGATCACCATTCTGCCGTGTTCGTCGACGTCGACGGCGGTGCCGAATTTCTCCTCCCCGCCGGGAAGATCGACGCGGACGCGTTGGCCTATGGTTCCGCAGCGATCCCGGTACCGGTGCGCGAGTGCATCGGTACTCCAGTTCGAGTCACGCCAGGAGTCGACTTCGGCGGCCACCCCTCGCAGAATCGCGCGCACCAACGTGTCGCGATCGAGAACAGCAGCCTTCTCCAGTGCGAGCGACGTGGCCGTGGATACCGGCAACTCGTCCTCCGTCATGGACACGTTCACCCCGAGTCCGATGACCACCGTCGGCGACGGTCCGTGCGCGGCTACCTCTGCGAGGATGCCCGAGACCTTCTTTCCTTCGATCAGGACGTCGTTTGGCCACTTCAGTCGCGCATCGACTTCGCCGACGGTCCGTAACGCGTCGACCAGCGCGATCCCGGTCATCAGCGGCAGCCAACCCAGTACCGCGGGGTCGATCCCCGGAAACTTCAGCAGCATCGACAGCAGGATCTGCGAGCGAGGGGCACCCGAGAACGACCGCGAGTGGCGACCGCGCCCACTGTCCTGGTGCTCGGCGATCAGAGCGGTCCTATCGGCGTAGTTCGCTGCTCCGGCGACCAGGTCGGCATTGGTCGAACCGGTCACGGTCACCACATCCAGCCGGGACCACGACGCCTGGGGTCCGTCCACCAGTGCGCGCCGCAAAGCGCGGACATCGAGCGGTGGCCGATCGAGATTTGTCCACATGGACTTCAGCATATGGGCATCGGAAACACCGGGCAGCGGCGGCGAACGACCCTCGGTCGGGTCGTAGATCACACTCGCAGTTAAAGTGTTGCCCCATGACCAGCGTCCAGGATTCCACTGCACCCGGGTCGGCCGAAACCCCCGATATCCATACCACTGCGGGTAAATTGGCCGATCTTCGTAAACGTCTCGCGGGTGCGGAGCATCCCTCGGGTGAGGCGGCGGTGGAGAAGGTGCACGCGAAGGGCAAGCTGACCGCCCGGGAGCGGATCACCGCGTTGCTCGACGAGGGTTCGTTCGTCGAGCTCGATGCGTTGGCGCGGCACCGCTCCCAGAATTTCGGGTTGGGGGACAACCGTCCCCTCGGTGACGGTGTGGTCACCGGCTACGGGACCGTCGACGGCCGCGATGTGTGTGTGTTCTC
>NZ_JBITUQ010000008.1:0-185685 GCF_044542515.1 Rhodococcus sp. NPDC078407
CGATCGGGATGCTCAGCCCCACCACGTACGAACAGTCACTGATCGCGCCCATCATGGCCGCGTGACCACTGTCCACTTTTCGGGGGGAACCTCAGAATGCTTCGAGGCCAGCTGCCGTCGCCATCTGGATGCCGACGCTGTTGGAGGACGTGGTGGCAGGTCCCCGATAGTCGGACCACCGCGTTCTAGAGTCACGGTTTGATTGATTTCAGTCGATCTCGCAGCCCACGGGTTGGTGCGTGTGGGTGCATCGGGCAGCATACTCAGCGGGCGTCAGGTAGCCCAGAGACGAGTGCCGGTGTCGATGGTTGTGGTCGTCTTTGAAGTCCTCGATCACCACCCTCGCTTCGAGCAAGCTAGTCCAGTGATTTCGGTTCAGGCACTCCTTCCGCAGCCGATTGTTGAACGATTCGATGTGTCCGTTGTTCCACGGCGTCCCCGGCGGGATGTAGGAGATACCGACACGGTCTCGGCAGAACTGTTGCAGCACATGGGAAATGAACTCCGGACCGTTATCCATCCGCAGCACCAACGGCGGCCCGCCCCACAGCGCGAACGTCTTGTCGAGCTCGTCGGTCAGCCGCTGTGCGGTGATCGAACGCTCCACGATATTCAACAGGGACTGCCGGGTGTGTTCGTCGATCATCGACGCGATTTTGATCGCCTTCCCGTCGACGGTCGAATCGAACTGAAAATCCATAGCCCACACCACTTTCGGCGCATCGGCTTCGATTTGCGGGCACGAGCTGATACCGGCGCGTTTGCGTGGATGGTAGATCCGAACCTGCAGACCCTCCTCCTTCCAGAGCCGGTGCACCTTCTTCTTGTTCACCGCCACGCCCTGGTCGTGCCTCAGATGCGCCCAGGCGCGACGGAAGCCGTGCAGCGGATGCGAGCCTGCGTATGTCCGCAACGACGCCCTCAGAGCCGCGTCGGGATCCGCGGGCGTCTCGGCGATCGGTGTTCGTGCATAGGTGGAGCGGGCAAGCCCAACTGCTCTGCACGCCAGACGTTTCGACACACTCATCGTGTCCACGAGCATGTCGACGGCGCGGCGCTTGGCGGCTGGGCTCAGAATTTTCCCTTCGCTACCTCCCGCAGTGCATCCTTCTCCAGCTCGGCCTCGGCGAGCAGGCGCTTGAGCTTGCCGTTCTGCTCGCGCAACTCTTTGAGTTCCTTCGCGGCATCGGTGTCCATCCCGCCGTACTGACGACGCCAGTTGTACAACGTCGCCGCCGACACCTCGAGCTCCGCCGCGATCTCCTCCTGCGTCTTGCCCGCAGCCGTGAGCTCATCAGCACGGCGCAGCTTGCGCACGATGTCCTCGGCAGAGTTCCGCTTCCGTCCAGCCATGTTCTCCATCGTCCTATCCGCCCAGCTCATGGGCAACAAGACTCTAAAACAAGGTGGCCCCGTTCACTGGGGACACGCCAGTGGGATCGCTGTCTGTGTGCCAGAGCAGGTAGAACGATTCCTCGGGTACGGCCGCACCGAAATACGCGAACCCGCTGGGGGACGGTAGATCGGCCACTGTCGCGGGGACGAGGTCGGCAGGCTGTGCCGATGCCTCCTGCACGAGGGCCGACGCTTCAGGCGATGCGTAAAAGGTCTCGCCACTGACTGCGCCGGAGGTAACCGAAAGCGCCAGCCGTACAGCGAAGTTGCTGTACCGCTCGAATCGTTCTGCCTCGCTCAACTGTGGTTGCGGGTGGTCCCATCTGGGTGCCATCTGCTGGTGGTAGCGCAGCACATCGTCCAGCCGCGGGCGTACAACCGCGTCGAGGCCGTCGAGTAGTGCCGGTACATGCTTGGGCAGCAGCGATCGCACCGCCCGCACGGCAGCTTGGGGCGGGGACGGGAACACATCATCGTTCGGACGACCGATGAAGTAGCCGGTCATGGGATACCTCCGCTGGTGAGCAGTCGAACAGAGTGGGTGGGTGCCTTGTGACGGCAGATTGTCGCAAAGCGCTCCGACACGACTGCCCACCTCGAAGCTCGAAGTGGACAGTCGTGTTCGTTCCGAGTTCGCGACTACGGAGCGATCCATATGTAGTTCGATACGGCAAATGCTCGCTGGGGGAGTACGGAGACGGTCACCCAGCTTGCGCCGAGTCCGGCGTCGACGGTGATGGTGGCGGGGCCTCCGTCGAGGGGGAGTTGTGCGGAGTGGGTGAACGGTGCGATGCCGTTCACCCAGTCGACCTGAATAGTTGTTCCGCAGCCCGGACGCGCGCCTAGGTCTCCGCGGGGTGTGGCGGTGATGGTCAGCTGGCCGGGGTGGGCTCGGTCGGTGGTGCGGTCGATGTGGATGGGTCCGTTGCAGCCGCCGTTGTCTCCGACGGTGACGATGTCGTCGCCGGTCAGGCTCGGAGTTGCAGGAGGCACGTCCGCTGCTGCGAGACCGGTCCCGCCGATCAATGCTGCGGCGGCGATGGCTGCGGTGGCGACAGTGCGGGTGATGGTGTTCATGGGATCTCCTGTGTTGGATGGGTGTTAGGCGTGAAAGAAGGTCAGCGGCCGGAACGTTCGCGGTCGGTGTGCTTTCCGTTGCCGGGCCGTCCTTTGCGCGCTCGAGGTGATTTCGTCGAAGGCACTGTAATGGCACCGGCGGGTGCGCCCTGGCAGATGTCTGCAGAGATCCGCGCGGCGATCGCCTCGTCGTCGACACCGGCCGCGCGCATGTCCGAGGCAAACTGCTCGCGGCGTGCGGCGCTGTCGTAGCTGCGATCGGCCTCAGCACGTCCGTTTGCTTCCTGCGACCGCTCAGCATGCTCCGAGTTCTGGTCCCGGGCCTCACGTTCGTTCATCGGCTGGGCCTCCGCGTCTTCTATGCCAGGGCCGGATCCGTAGCCGTCCTGTGAGAGCCGCTGCGTTTCGGCGTCCTGGCGCTCGGCGTCCGCGATGAGTGCAGCGGCCTGGGCGCGATCGAGTCCTGCCGCTCTGTCGGAGTTCTGGGCGAGGGCATCTTTACGCTGGCTGTCGTCGATGAACGCTCGGGCCCCGCGGTCATCGGTGATGTCGACGCCGTATCGACGACGAACTTCGCTGCGGACCGTTGCTGCGGCTTGCGTGGCGATCTCCGACTCGCTTTCCCATGCCTTGGCCTGCTCGTAGACGGTCGTGATGTCGTGAGGTGTCGCCCGGTCCCACCACTGAGGGGCGAAAGGCCTGCGGAGCTGGGTTTCGGCGGCGATCCGTTCGGTGCGGAGCCGTTCGCTGTATTCACGTGTGGCTTGGTTGCTGTGCTGCTCGGCCTCGCGTGACTGCTGTTCACGTCGGCGGGCGCTCTGTTCGGCGAAACGGGATGCGAGCTGCATCCCGACGCGGAACACCATCCCCACTTCTCTACTGGCGGAGCCGAGCTCGTCATCGGACATGTGGTGTCACCTTTCAATCGGCGGTCCGGCTCGTTACCGGATCGGTGGGGGGTCAGCGCTGTCGCTGGTCGGGGAACATCGCCGGCGGCGCGGGGTCCACGGGCAGCGCATGCAGCCGGTCGGAGTGTCCGGTGCGGGTATCGCAGTTCTGGAAGGGGCCGTCGGAGGCGAAGAGCTTTTCCATGTGGTGGTCGGCGTGATCGCGCAGCCACACGCTCATGCCGGTGTGTGGGTCCTTGCGCAGGTGCTCGAACGATCGCCACAGCGCTTCGAGGCGGGCGACGGCTTCGGCGTGCCGCCACCACTGCGGGCACCAGCACCGGTACGGTACGTCTTCGACCTCGCGGCGGTAGAGGACGGCGAGGTGGTCGCGCACGAACTCCTCGACCGACCCGAACTTGAGCGGTTCGGGCTCGTTGCTGGCCGCGTCTATCGCGGCGTCGAGCTCGGCTTCCATCCGAGCCCGTGTCGCCTCGGCCAGCTGGTGGTGCAGCTCGGGGGTCAGGAGCTCCTCGAACTGTGCGGCGGCGATCGCGTCGACTTCGGCGCTCAGGCGTCGATCGACGCCCGCCTGGACCCGGGCCTGCATCGGCTCGCTCAACGATCCGGTGGCAGCTTCGGTGGCGGTGTCGTCGAGGCCGTCGAAGCTGAAATCCTCGCTCACGCTGCACCCTCTCTGGTCAGGTCGACGTTCCCGACGAGGGTGACTGCGCCGGCGAGGGTGCGATCGGCTTCGGGGTCGTGGACTCTGATGGACGCGACGACGGCGGCCTGGTTCGGTCCTTCCCACCACGGCACGGTCCGCACGAGAACCGGTGTGTTGCCCGATGATCGGACGATGGCGCGTCCGCGGGGGAGGGCTTCGAGTTCGGCTTCGGTGAAGGTGCGTTGTTTGGTGCGCGAGCGTGAGACGCTGCGGCCGTGATCGCTCGTGGAGACCGATCCGCTGATTTCCCAGTGATCACCGATCGCGGTGGACATGTTGCGGAGGAATTCGCCGTCGTCGATCGCGACGCCGCCGCCGTAGACGCGGACGTTGGCGGCGGACCAGAGTTTGCGCATTCCTTCTGTGCCCCAGACGTTTACGCCTTGGGACCAGGACTGGAGGACGGCCATGATGATGATGCCGCGGGAGCCGTAGTGGCTGTAGAGGCCGGGTAGTTTCGCCCAGCGCACGACGTTGGCGACCTCGTCGAGCGGTGCGAGGAGGGGGACGGGGAGACGGCCTTTGGGGGAAGTGGTGGCGAGCTGTTCGGCGGCGTCGATGATGGCCACGGTCAGGGCGGTGACCAGGGGACCGGCGGAGCCGTTTCCTTCGCGGGAGAGGCTGTACATCGTGCCGCCCTCGGCGACGAACGCCCGTGGGTCGAAGTGCGGGCGAGTATCGCCGGGTCCGCTCGCACGGATCCACGGGTGCACTGCGGAGAGCTTGAGCGATCGGATCATCTTCTTGGCGGTGGTGAAGACGCCGGATCGCTGCTTCTCGGTCTGGTTGTACTGTGCGGCAAGGCCGTCCGCTTGCAGGCGGTATCGGCCGTCGGCGGTGCCTCGGAGGATTTCGACGGGCTCCTTGTTCTTCTCCTGCGTTGCCCAGGTGTAGACGTCGGTGATCGGGCGTCCGGCCACTGCAGCGGCGAGGATCAGCCCGGCGAGCAGGTCCTGGCCCTCGGGGTCGAAGAACGGGTCCTTCTTGGCTTCGACCCCGTCGTCGCCGGAGGCGAAGTGTTCGGCGAGGTCGGCGGCTTTGACTTCGTCGGTGACCCAGGTCAGCGGGTTCCACCACCAGCTGGGCTGTTCGTCGGCGACCTGCTGCGGGTCGAACACCCACACCGGGCGCCGCTCGAGGGACTCGACGGACACCATGCCCTTGGCCGGGACGGCCTTACTGTCGCCGTAGGTGCTCCAGTCCACCGCCGCGGCCTTGACCGGTTCCCCGGTGACGCGGTCGAGAAGACGGACGCTGCGCCAGAGCCGCGTCGCGTCGACGACGTCGCGTTTGTTGGAGGTGGTGATCACCCCGCCCGGGGCGTCGAGAATCGCCGGGATGACCCGCGAGGAGGACTTACCGGTCCGCGGCCCCCAGATGTCGCAGTGCAGGTCCTCGTAACTGCCGCGCAGCATCTGTTTGGAGAGCAGGTGACGGCCGACCTGGACGCCGGGTACCTGTGTGGGTGTCAGCTCGATCGCCAGGTCCGCTGCTTTGCGTCTGCATCCTTTCTCGCTGAGCGATTCGATGTCGCGGCCACGGCCGAGGTGGCGGGCCTTGTCGTCGACGCGGGTTTTCTTGCTCCGGTAGCGACCGAGCAGCACCAGCGCTCCGACCGCCGCCGCGAGCAGCACCAGTGCGGAGAGGACGACGACGATCGTCGAGCCGGTCTGCCATACGAGATCGCCGCGGAACAGGCGTTTGGCGATGGCGATGGGATTGTCCGGGGCGGGTTGGTCGGTGCCCAGGTGAATGCCGGCCCACAGTCCGCCTCCGGCGAGGGCGGCGACGGCGGCACCGAAGCCGAGCAGGACCAGGGAGCCGTCGGTGGTGGCGGGGTCTTTGACGCTGCGAGTGCGCATGTGTGGAGTCCTTCTCGTTGGTGGGCGGGTGTGTCAGGAGACTTCGACGATGGCGGTGATGGTGACGGTGAAGCCGGGGGCGGTGCGCGATCCCGGTGGATCGGCTACCTGGAGCGGTGTCACGGCGTGCGAATGGCCCTGTACGGCAACGAATGTGTGGCCTCGTTCGAGCTCGTCGATGTAGCCGACCATGCTGTCGGCTGCGATCTGCAGGGCGGGGGCGGGAGAAGGCCCGGCGGCGGTGCCGTGGCCGTAGAGGACCAGGAAGCTCATCGCACAGCCACCGCGTTGATGCGCCACACGCCGAGTTTGGTGGCGGTGAAGTAGGCCGCGAAGGTGTTGGTTCCCAGTGTCTTTCCGTCGGGGGTCGTGGCGGTTTGGGTGACGGTGACCACGCGTGAGACTCGGCCGCTCTGATCGGCGGGATGGTCGTCGCCGCCGATCGCGGCGACCGCGATGACGCGGGCACCTGCCTGTGCCCAGTCCTGCCACTGGTTGCCGGTGATCGGGGCGAGGGCGATGAACGAAGCGGCGTTGTCGGCGTAGTAGCGCTCGTCGAACAGCGGCTGCGCCCGCTTCGCTGCGGCGAGCTGGTTGGGCTCGTCTGCCGGGGTGTAGGAGAACAGAGTGGTCGCGGCGGCCAGCATGACCTGCTCGGGATCGGTCTGGTCGACCCCGGCGAAGGCCTGTGGCAGGTCCGGGGTCGAGGGCGCGGGTAGCGAGGTCGTCGGTCCGCCGGCATCGAGAGGCTGGTCACCGGTGTCCTGACCGGAGTCGTCGCTGCCGCAGCCACCGATGACCAAGGTGAGGGCCGCCAGCAAGGCCAAAGCGGCGCGTCGGTGGGTGCGTGGTGTGGTGGTCATCCGAATCTCCTGACGTACATGTCTTCTCCGGCCCAGCCGGAGAGCGGCATGATCGAGACGGTTTGGCCGGACTGGGGGGCGTTGAGGAGCATGTCCTGGCCGCCTTCGGTGCCGGTGTAGATACCGACGTGGTGGGTGTTGCCTCCGGAGCCGAAGTAGATGAGGTCTCCGGGTTGCTTGTCCTCGAACGGGATCTGTTGTCCCCGTGGGTCGCCCAGCTGTCCGGGGTTGGAGGTGTCGCCGGTGTAGTGCGGGAGCGTGATCTTTCCGCCCGATGCTTGGAAGACCGCGTAGAGGGTCAATCCGGAGCAGTCGAACCCGGTTTTGGCGGTGTCGCCGTTCGCGTCGGCTGCGCCTCCACCGTCGCTGATTCCTCGGGTCGGACCGCTCGAATCTCCGCCTCCCCATGCGTAGGGTGTGCCGATCCATCTCGACGCTGCGGCAATGACATTGGCTCCGAACGGGCCGCCGGGGACGAAGGTCGGTCCTCCGCTCGCTCCGCCGGCAGGCGGGGTGCAGGCACCGGGGGCGGTGCCGCCGTCGACGACGGCGGTGGCCACAGCGCCGGTGCCGTTGTTGGCGATCGCTGCGAGGTCGTCGGCGGTCAGGTCGGCGCGGGCACCTTTGAACTGTGCGTAGAGCTGGCGGGCGAGTGGTTCGTCGTCGGCGTAGGCCCCGGGGTGGCCAGACCCTTGCACTGCTTGGGCGGCGTCGGTGACAGCCATCGACTGCCAGCCGGGGATCTTCAGCAGGGCGGTGTAGAACTTGATGTTCGCGGTCACTGGATTCATCAGCTCTTCCGTCGTGCCCCAGATCGTGACTTGTTGCTGAAATTGGTTGACCGACAGGTGATCCGATCCAATGCCGTCGTGGGGGTAGTTCGTGGAGTCCGGGACGTTCGAGCTGGCGAGCATCCGATAGGTCGACTCCTGGCCTTCGGTGGCGAGCGCGACGACGATTCCCTGTTCGGGTACCCCCATCGCCTCGCCGATGGCTACGGTCTGTTTCGCCAGTGCGAGCTGTGCGGCATTGAGGCCGCCCGTTCCTGCACCGGGGGAGCTCGAGGTCTGTGGCTGGGCGGCGGTGCCGGGCTCGGCGGCCTTGGCGACCCACGGCGCGGGGTCGACTGCGGTTCCAGCACCGTCGGGGAGCCGCGCGCCCTCCCACACCTCGAAATGCAGGTGTGCGCCCGTCGATTCGCCGTCGTTGCCGATCTTTCCGATCTCCTGGCCGGCCGAGACGTGCTGGCCGGCAGAGACGAGGACACCGTCGGCGAACATGTGACCGTAGACGGTGGAGTAGGTCCGGCCGTCGATCTCGTGGTCGAGGATGATCCAGTGCCCGAATCCGGCGGCCTCCCCGGCTTCGGCCACACGTCCGTCTGTGAAGGCGTAGATCGGGGTGCCGACCGGGCCGGCGCGGTCGATGCCCTGGTGGACGGTGCCCCACCGGGGGCCGAAACCGGAGCTGTCGGTGGTGGTGTCGCTGGCGGTGGGCTTGACCAGCGTCCCGGCCGGCGCGATCGCGCCGGCCGCGGCACCGGACGGGGGAGCGCAGGCGATGGTCGTCGACGCCGGAGCGAGGATGACCACCACGATCAGGACCAGCCCGAGAAGTGTCGCGGCGGTGGCGACGAGGAGTTTCTTGGCGTCCACGTCGCTATGCGCGCCGACCGGTGTGCGGACCCATTCCTGCGGTCAGGGTGGCGATCAGCTCCGTCGCGGCCGCGAGCTGGACTTTGTGTTCGCGGGCGCGGCGCTCAGCTTCTTCGGTGGTGACGGGGGCGGCGTCGCGGCCGGCGGCCACGACCCAGTTGCGCAGGGTGTTCGGGTGGACCTCGAGGGTTTCGGCGACGAGCTCGATCGCTCTCCACCGGGAGGACACCTCGGTGGCGACCTTGGCGACGGTCTGTACTGCTGCTGCCCGCAGTTCGGGGGTGAGGCGCTTGTACTTGCGTTCGGCGATCATGCGAGCGCTCCTGCTTGCTCAGGGGCGGCGATGTCGGCTTCGATGACCTCGCGGACGAGGTTCGCGTCGGCGAACTCACTGAACCGGGAGTTGGTGTCGTGGATGCCGGCGTCGATCTCGGCGGCGGAGAAGATCAGCTGTACCGGGATGCCGGGGCTCAGTTCGCTCTCGCCGATCTTGATCAAGAACTTGCCGAGTCCGGATGGGGGCTCGATCGGCTCGTCGTGTTTGCGGCGATCTCCGGTCATGGGCGGCGGCGCGGACCATCCGCTGACCATGTCGGATTCGGTGGCCGTGAACTTGACGATGCCGGCCAGGCGTTCGACTTCTTTTTCCGGGATCGGGCCGATGACCTTGACGCGGGCGCGTTCGAGGAAGCCCAGGGCTTTGTTCGCCGATCCGGTCGTCGACTGCGATTCGAGGTCGGTGATGGTGTGGGTGATCATCCACAGCGCGGTGGCGATGGCTCGGTTCAAGCGGGTGAGGGCGTTGACGCGGTCGACCATGAAGTCGCCCAGTCCCAGGACCTGCCAGAGCTCGTCCATGATGGCCTGGAAGTAGCGCTGCGGTCCCAGGCCCGCGTCGGCGAGGGCGTGTGCGGCTTCGATGGCGGCGAAGCCGTCGGACCAGCACACGAGCATCACGGCCGCTTTGAGTTTGGTGTCGCCTTCGGCGATGTGCGAGACATCGATGCAGATGGCGACGGCGTCGATGTCGATTTCGGTGGTGGTGTGTCCGTTGAACACTTCACCGAACCGTCCTTTGATCAGCCCGCGCAGTGATTGCCGGAGGCGTTTGGTCGAGCGTCGGTACTCCTCGACGGTGTCTTCGCCGGCGTCGGCGATCAGTTCGGGGTGTCCGTCGATGACGAGGGCGAGCAGGTCACCGAGTAGGGGCGGGCGATCGGGGGTGTAGCCCATCTCGCCGTAGAGCAGGTTCAGCGAGGTCGCGAGGATGGTTTCCTCGAAGTCCTGCACCTGGCCGCCGCGGGAGAGTTCGATCAGTCCCGAGACGACCTGGACCTGGCGGCCGCGGAGCTCGGCGAGCATGCGGCGCTGCAGGTCGGGGAACGCCGAGAGGGTGGGGATCACCGATCCCAGGACCCCACCGGCGAGCGGGTTGATGCGTCCGTATCCGTAGCCGAGATCGATCACCTGGCCTCCGACGGCTTCGATTTCCTTGCGGTAGTCGGGCTTGACGTCGGCCAGGACGAGGGTGGTGACGTTCTGTGCGATACCGCCCAGGACCACGCGTCGTACGAACGAGGACTTGCCGTAACCGTTGAGTCCGAGCACGAAGCCCACCGGTGCGGTGATCAGACCTTCGATGAACCAGTTGAGCAGGTCGAAGCAGACCGCGGCGCGGGTGAGCAGGTGTTGCCCGATCGGGGTCCCGATCAGTGGTGCTCCGGCACCGACCGACCACGGCCACAGGCCGGCAGCTTGGACGGAGGTGGCGCGGTATTCGATCTGTCGGCCGACGGTGTTGGTGCGCCCGCCCCCTGGGCCGGCGAATCCGCGGTCGGTCAGGCGCAGGGTGGAGCGGGCGAAGCCGTCGGCCGAGGACGAGTAGTCCGCGGCGTCGCGGTTGCGGCGGCGGCGGTCGTCGGTGGCGAGCCTGTGTTTGGCCCACATGCTGCGCACGCCGGGACGGTTCGCGGCGACGACCAGGGCCGCGCGGGCGGTGTCGTCGAGGATCTTGACCATGGACGGGTCCTCTTCTCGTCTCGGGTGCTTATCCGGCGAGTGCGCCGGGGAGGGTGGCGTGTTCGGGCAGCACTGCACCGATGCCGAGGGAGCCGTAGAACCCGGCGGCCTGCCAGCGGTAGGCGCGGCGGATCTTGAGACGGCACTGCACCGACAGATCGCGGACGATGGCTTCGATGGCCGGGATGTCGCCGGTGAGGGGCTCGGTGACGGTGATCAGCACCCCGAAGCGCACGAGTCCGTGGCCACGGGCCTGCTCTTCGCGGGCGCGGGAGGTCGATTCGACCTTGATCGAGGCGGTCACCGATCCGATGCCGCGCCCGCCTTGCTCGGCGATGAGTGCGTTCTTGTAGTCGGTGTCGACGATCTTGACCGCATCCGCCGCGGTGTGGGGTCGGTAGATGATCGCGACACGTTTGCGAGGCACGTCGGGATTGGGAGCGAGGATGCGCCGAAGGACGCCCTCGTCGACGGCGCTGGCGGGAGCGGAATCCATTTCCCAGGTCACCGACCGGCCACCGTCGTGGACGTACTGGTCGAACTTCTCCTCGTGCGAAACCGGTCCGGCGTCGTCCCAGTGAAGTCCGTGTCCCGCCGAGCTCGACGACGCGCGTTCGAGATCTGCCTGTGAAGCGGGATCGGTGGAGCGCCGGACGAAGGCGACGATGTCGGCCGCAGGCATGGGCCGGACCATCACCGACGCCGATTTGAGGGCCGCGCACAGCCCTGGTAGTCGACGGCTGATCTCGACGGCCTGCTCGGACGGGTCCTTCTTGCGGGCATCAGTGGTGGCGCGGAATGTCACTGCGATCCGGGCCTCGAGCTGGACCTGTTCGGTGGGCAGCGACTCGGCGAGGTCGTACATCGAATGCTGAGCCAGGGCAGGTGCATTCGGCGCGGTGTTGCGGTCGACTTCGGCGAGCAACCGGTTACCGGTTTCGGGGACTGTGTCGATGACCGGGACGACGGCCACGATGTCGGAAGTCTGGCCCATCGCGGCGAGTACGACTCCCCATTCGCCGACCCAGTTGTTGATCAGGGACTGATCGACTGCTTCGTCGCCCTGCGGCCAGGCGCGCAGCACCACGGTGTAGCAGTGCTTGGCGGGCATGTGGATCATCCCGAACCGGAACCCGGCGGCGTCTTCGCCTTCGTAGAGTTTGGTCGGGGCCATGATGCCCGGGAGGAACGCTTTGCCTCCGGGTAGTTCGGAGAACAGCCCGCCTCGGTAGATGTTCTCTTTCCTGCGTCGTGCTCGTATCCACTGCATTCTCAGCACCGTCATTTCGTATCCGGATCGACCATCTCTGCTCCACACCAGCGGTGCGGCAACAACTGTCGCGATTGTTGCGACGACCACGCCTGTGCCGAAACCGGCGAACATCATGGTCACCATCACCGAGATCACCAGGACGAACCCGATGATCGTCGCTGCCCATGTCGCACCGAACAATCCGGTGTTTCGGGGCTTGGTCCACCCGTGGTAGAGCAGACCTGCTTCGGTTCTCGTCGCCATCTACTCACTCCTCGGATAGGAAAGAACACGTTGCGCCACAACCGGTGTGGCCGATGTCGGGGTGGTCATCGCGGTATCGCGTGTCGGTTACCGCTGCTGCTGTTGTTGTTCGAGGTTCGGCCACCGGCGAGGTCGTCGGCCGAACGTCCTGCGCCCGCAGCTCCGGACCCCACCGCCTTGGCTGCCTTCGATCCCGATCCGCCGCCCGATCCTCCGCGAGATCCGTTGGCGCTCTGACTCTGTCGGCCTGATGCCGAGGACGGCGAACCGCCTGGCGAGGGTGGGGTCAGGTTCGGTCGTGGGCTCGGGCGACTTCCGCCGCCGCCGCCGCCACCACCACCACCACCACCGCCACCGCCGGCGAGTCGTCCGGCACCACCGGCCCCTCCGGAGAACGCTGCCGCGCCTGCGCTGCCGCCACCGACTGCTTTGCCTGCAGCCATGGACTTTCCGCCCGTGGCGACCGCAGCTCCGGCCATCAGAGCTGTTCCTGCTGCGGCGGCACCGGATCCACCCGAGCCGACGGCCGCGACCGCCGGCACCAACAGGCGCATCATCGCGGGCAGAACCGCCGCGGCCATGGTGAGCATGACGATGCCCAACAGCGATTGTTGGAGCTGGTCGATGTCGGGGATCTCGCCCTCGGTGACGTTCGCCGAGTTCTGTGCGGTCAGGAACGCCATCGCGTAGACTAGTGCGCCGACGGGCTTGAAGAGCAGGAACGCAATGATCCAGGCCACGATCTTCTCGTAGGACTGTGAGCCGACCGAGGTACCTCCGGCCGCGGCCGCGAGCGGTGCGGCCGCGACAGCGGCAATGAGAAGCACCTGGCGGGCCACGAGCATCACTGCCTGCGCGATCGCGCCGAGAAGTCCGACAAATCCGATGATCAGCATCAGCCCCGGGGTGGCGCTGCCGTAGGAGTTGATCGAGAGCATCGAGTCGACCATGCCCACCGGGTCACGGTTGGAGGTATCGGTGATCAGCCAGTCCGAGAACGCGTCCCCGGCACGGGTTCCCGCGGCGACGACGACGGAGAACATCGTGGCGGCAATGACGGTGCGGGAGAGGGCCTTATAGGTTTCTTCGGCTTCGTTGAGCAGTGCGTGACGACGCGCAGCCGCCAGACGCAAGGCCAGGAAGATGATCGTCGCGACCAGCAGTGCGAGTTGTATCCAGCCCGTGTACTCCGAGATCGTCTGCAGCGGAGTGAAATTCTGCAGATCCGGGTTCGGGATCTTGATCCACCAGGTCATCGCCATGGTCAGTACTTGCGCCATGCCGGTGAGGATCGACTGCACGATCTCCCCGAACTGCGATTCCCACATCTCCGCGAACTGGCTGGTGGCGAAGTTTTTGGCTGCGTCGAGGGGGTTGCCATCGGCGGCGCACAGTGCGCCGCTCGCGCCGCCGATCAGATCGCCGATAACCGGCAACTGCGTGCCCAATACGTCTCCGACGACGTCGCCGGCGGTGTCGCACGCGGTGGTCTGCGCCGAGTCCGTCTGTGCCGTGTCGTCCGGGGTGGGTTGCTGCGCGGCCGCGATCGCACTGCCGGTCAGCATCACCGCAAGCGCGATCACCAGTGCCACTGCGGTCGACCGGAGGTACCGGAGGGCGAGGGTCGTCATTTGCCGGGCCATTGCGTCCACCCCGCCAACGTCGGGGTGTTGCCGACCTTGCCCGCCTCGGCGAGCTTGAGGGACCAGTCGCCGCCGCGCCAGAGCAGCTCGATCGGCACCGTGGTCCAGCCGTTGCCGGAGACGTTCTTGCCGGCGTATTCGATCACCGCGTAATCCGAGGAGTAGTAGGTCAGGCGGTAGGCCTCCTGTCGAAACAATGGCTTGGCCGGCGGCGCGGTGTTGCCGGCCGCGATCTGACGTTGGGCGTTGGCGAGATTGCGGTCGAGCTCGGTCTGCAGCTCGGGGGTCGAGGCGACCGCTCGGGTACTCATCACTGCCGCTGCACCCTCGAACGTGGATTGGCTGCGGTTCACCAGCTGCAGTCCCGCCAGGGCCGCGCCTTGTGGGGTTCGAGCGAAGCCGGTGGCGAGGGCACCGTCGACTGCGGTGGGCCCGTCGGAGGCGGAGAACGGGAGGGGATAGTTCTGCACTTTCTGCCAGATCACCCCGGCAGGCGGGGCGCTCTGGTAGTCGGCGGAGCTGGGATCGGGGCGAGAGCCGGGGTCTTGGTCGAGGGCGATGCCGTTCGGGTTCGGGGGCACCTCGACGCGGAAGCCGAGTTCGTCGAGGTAGGGCAGTCCCCAGTCGGCGCGGTTGCTCTGGGTCGGCTGCGGCGCGGCGGGACTGGCGGTGTCGGGTTGCGACGCGGCGCTCTCGCGGGCGCTGCGGTTGATCAGGACGGCCGCGGTGCCGCCGACGACGACGAGAACGATCACGATCACCGACAGCACCAGCGTCCACCGGCGTCCGCCCAGGACCTGTCCGTCGTCACCCGGGGACGACGGCACGGGATTGTGTCGCGGGGCTGTGCTCATCACGATTTCTCCAAGGGTGTTGCCTCTGCCGGTACTTCGGTGATCGAGCGCACTCTGACGGTGGTGTCGCCGGGCTCGGGAAGCAGTAGCCGCCAGTCCTCGCCCGACCAGAGAACTGCGGTGTCGGATGCGGCGATCGATTCGTCGGGGAAGGTGGTGTAGATCGTCAGAGCCGCCCGCTCGGCGGTGTAGTCGGTGATCCGGTACCCGGCGATCGAGGGACGCTCGTCGGCGGCAGGGGGTGCGGTGATCGAGATCAGCTGCCGGTTGACGGCGAACGAGTCACGTGCAGGTCCGGGAGCGACCGCGGCATTGACCACCGATGGCCATTGGTAGTCGGGAGCGACCGAGATCCGCACGGTCTGTTGCAGTGCTGCCAGGGCCGCACCCTGCGGGTCGTGAGTGAATCCGCCGACAGGGCCGCTTCCCGGATTGCGGGCCGGGCCCTGATCGCCGACAGGCAGTGCGATGCCTTGGTAGTCCTGCCAGCGCACCCCGGTCGGTGGTGCGGACGGATCCGGGGCCGTCGAGGTGGTCGGAGCCGCCGTATCGGTGGCTTCGGTGCCGCCGGAGCTGCAGGCCGTGGCCAGTGCCGCTGCGAGCAGCCCGACGGCTATCCATGCTCGTGCCCCGCGGATGCGGGGTGCCCCGTCGTCGGGTGTGGATGCGGTCATGGTCGGAGATGCCTCTTTCGTTACGCGATGCTGGGGCGCTCGCATGGTCAGAACGTCAACAGGGCTGCGGCGATACCGGTTGCGGCAGAGGCGAACACGGCCGAGATGAGCGTGACCACGATCGATTGAGCGGCGTCGGTCTCGTGGGGGGACTCTCGTCGGGTGTAGGCCAAACGTCCTGCGGCCCAGATCAATCGGATGGTGAATATCGCGAAGGCGAACCAGAGCAGGTATTGCAGCAACTGCACCAATGGTTCGGTGACCTCGGTCGGTGGTGTCTTCACCTGTGCACGCTCATCCGGCGACGCTGGTCATGATGGTGCCGGCGCTGGTGGCGATGACACCGCCGATCAGGGCACCGACAATGATCTTCGGCGATTCCAGTGCCCCGCCGTTGTACTTCTCCCAGCCGAATTTTCCGCCGCCGTAGACCAGTGCACACACCCCGGCGAGAAGGACAAACCAACTGAGCCAGCGGCCCAGGCGTAGGAAGCCGTCGGACTTCGGGGGCGCTTCGGGGGTGAGCTCGATCTGGGCGAGGATGTCGATTCCGGTGTGCAGGCTGTGCAGGATCATGGCTTTCCTTTTGTCGGGGTGGTGGAGCGTTGAACGTCGAGGAGGATGGCCTCGCGTAGTTCCGATCCGACGGTGGCGATGTCGGCGGGAACGTCTGTGGCACTGCGCTTTTTCTCCGGTTGCGGATCGAACGGTGACCAGACCGCCAGGCCGCTGGGATCTCGCGCGAGTGGGTACTGCTCGATCCAGCCGATGCGCCAGTCGCGGCCGACGAGTGCGGTGACCACGTCGCGGGTCTGCTGGATCTGTTTGGGCAGCTTTCGACCCGGTCGGTCGGCCACGGTGATCAGGCCGATGATCGTGGAGGGTCCACCGTGGCCTGCGGTGTGTTGACGGAGCAGTTCACCTGCTTTGACCAGTCCCGAGACGGTCTCGCGGGCAACGATCGCGACGTAGGGACTTTGCTTTCCGTACCCGCCGGGCCAGCGGTCACCGCAGTCGCCGGCGGGAGCGAGGACGTGGGCGAGGGTGCTCACGCCTGCGCCGCCGTGTGCGCCGAGCAGCCAGAGCATCGGGGACGGGGAACGATCCGGTAGTGGTATCGGCCTGTCCCAGATCGGGAGCTCGCGTTCGGGTAGGCGCATCGAGAGATCTCCCGACTTGCGGGGTGTCTGGTTGCTGGAGGTCGCGAGGTGGGGAATGCTCACCGGTCCTGCCCTCCGGCGGCAGCGCGGACGGTGTTTGCCCGCAGCTGCTCGTAGGCGGCGGACGTCGCTGGGTTCAGCTCGTCGGCCGTAATCGGCAGCCCGGTGGCCAGGTGAGGGTCGTAGGGGATGTCGAGGACGGCGAACACTTTGCCGTGCAGGTGGTTTCGGAGTTCGTTGAGGTCGATTCCAGGTGTTCCCGGGAGCTGGTGGGATATCGCGATGATGGTGCGCAGTGGGCCTGCATCCGTGGCGGTGTAGCGGATGGTTTCCAGTGCCGCGCGCATCCGATTGACGGCATCGGCGCGGGCATGGACGGCCAGGACTATCGCCGCCCAGGGCTCGGACCGCAGCGGATCGGCTGCGGCGCGGCCGAACCCGCGGTGTCCGAGGTCGTAGATCGAGGTATCGACTTGGCTGCGGAGGTAGCGATCGATGCCCCGGTATGCCGGCTCGGCCGACTGCAGCCAGGCGCGCCCGAGTATGTGTGCTCCTGCCGAGGTCGCAGAGGTGCAGTCGGCGACCGAGGCCGGCACGTTGTCGGGGTCGGAGCTGTCGAAGGCGGTTTCGATGACGGTGTCGCTGACCATGGAATCTGCGCCGCGTTCGACCAGATCACCGCCTGCAGGTGTTGCGTCGACGACGACCACGTCGTGGCCGCGGGCAGACCATGCGTTGCCCAGTCCGAGTGCTGTCGTGCTCGCTCCTGCGCCCCCGCAGGCACCGAGGACCAGAGTCATCGGTGGTATCGGTTCGGGGGCGGGCACCGGTTCGGGGTGAGCACGTAGGGGAAGGACCCGTGCGCCCTGGTCCGCGGGGTCGGGTAACGGACTCTCTGGGGGCGGGGTGAGCCATTCGCTCATCCATTCGGCGCGCTCTTCGGTCACTGTGCTGCTCCGATCGAGGTGATGAAGGTGCGGCCACCGGCGTCGGTGGTGCTGATGGTCTGTTTGTCCGTGGTGCGAGTGCCGTCGCTGTACCGCTGTTCGAGGGTCACGGCGTAGGTGTTCGGGGCGGCGGCCCGGATGCTCACGCAGTGCTCGGTACCGGCGGGAATGGTGTCGATGCCGCGTTGGAGCTCGTCGGCGGTTGCAGACTTCAACTGCGCGTTCGGCGCGAGGATCTCGCGGGCGGCCGCGCCGCTGCGTTCGACGTAGTAGGCGTGCTCGAACGCCAGGATTGCTGCGCTTCCCGAGGTGGTACCGCCTGGGCCCGCGCCGGTCACCACGCCGTCGGTCACCGATTCGGGGCACCAGGAGTGGGCGAGCGCAGCGGTGGTGGTCGTGGGTGCGGGCAGCTCGGATGTCGGGGCTGGGGTCGACACGGCCTCGATCTCGGGCGTGGTGTCCGGGTCGGAGGTGAAGGCAGAGACCGCAAGTGCTCCGACACCGATCGTCATCGCGACGGCCGCCGCGGTGATGCCGAGCGCGCGGGCGTTGACGGGGCGGCGTCGAGCGGGGCGTGGGGTATCGGTCGAGACGGGCTGTGGGGGCGCGAGAAGCCAGTGCGACCCGTCGTCGGCGGAGCGGGTGTCATCGGTCTTGTCTGCTGGAACGTCCTGTGGCGGTGTGGGATCAGCCACCGGGGTGGCGTCGAGGGGATCGAAGGGTGGAAACCAAGAGTCGAGGGAGGTCGATGCTTCGTTGTTGTATGTCATCATCTTTGGTTCCTGTCTTCGAGAGTCCCTGGCGCACAGCAGGTGTGCGCCAGGGGCTTTCTCAATTCGGCAGAGCGGCCGGGGTCGTCGTGGTCGGCCTGCTGCTGGCCGGTGGTGTGACGACGGCGGTGGTGGTGATCGCAGTGCTCGGGAGTGGGGAGCTGGGGTCGGCGTCGATGCCGCCCGTATCGGTCGAACCGTTAGCCAGGTCCTTGGCAAGCGCGACGAACCAGTCGGTCACGAACGCCGTCGCCGATTCACCTGTCGGGGTGGTCGGTGTCGACCCGTAGGAGCCGTGTTGAGCGATGGTCGACGAGTACTTCGTCAGGGTCGCCAGGTTCAACAGGTCCTTGTTGTCGGTGATGTTGTCTTTGACAGCGGTGAAGGCCTGGTTGGTCAACCGCGATGTCGTGGCCGGGGGAACGAGCTTGGCGGCCGCGCCGAGGAGCTTGGTTCCGAGCAACCCGACCGCGGCGACGGGGTTGGACATCCCGACTGTGGCGAGTTCGGCGATATTCGCCGGCGTCAGGATCTCTTTCGCGACCGTTTTCACGGCGTTGAACCCGATCGTCCCCACCTTGAGCAGAGCCGAGATCGCCTGGTCGGCAGTCGGTAGCGGGGTATTGGGATCCGATGCCACCGCGAGACGCTCGGACAGGGACTTCTTCGGAGCGATCGACAGGTTCGCCAGCGTCGTTCCCTTGATGTCCTCGTTGACCACCGTCACTGCCGTCTTGATCGAGGTCATCGCCAACGCTTCCGCGACCGAGGACAGGGACCGAACCGGGTCACCGGCCGAGAGCTCGGACTGACCGGCGATGTTGGTCACCACCCGCAGGATCGGCGAATCCGACGGTGCGTCACACGCGAGATCTCCGGACTGGCAGAAGCTCGCGACCCGGCCGGTCAACGCGCCGTAGTTGCTCACCGTGTCCGACGTGGGCGCGATACCTCCACCGGTCGGCGCGTTCTGGTCGAGGGCCTCGATCTTCGAGACCTCTGTCCCTGCGGTGCCCGGTGCAGGCTTTGGGGTCGTCTGCCCTGGTGCACCGGGAAACAGCGGTGCACCCACGGCCCGAGTCGGGTCGCCGAAGGTGGCGACCCCGACGAGCTTGGCGGCCGGAATCGACCCCTGACCGGCTCCGACTTTCTGTGCCCACGTCGAGACCGCGTGAGCGCCCTGGCTGTAGCCGGCGGCGGTGAATTTCGTTTCCGGGCATGCGGCAGCGACCTCCGCAGCCATGGCGTCGATGCTGGTCTCCGCACGCTCGACCGACTGTGTGTAGGGGACGTTGCCGCCGGGCACCGCGCCGCCGAACCCGGCGTCGTACGGCACGTACGCCCGCCCAGCGAGCTCGGTACCACCGGATACGGCTTTGGCGAGCAGAGGCATGAAGACCTGCGAGAGCATCCCGGTGTCGGTCGTCGGCGCGGCATCGGGGGCGGACTCCCCGGTCCCTTGCACGCCGAGGGCGAACAGCGCCGGGCACGGACCTGTGATGAGGTCCGTGCCCGATTCGCTCGGAGCAGCCAACGCCGGCGACGTGGCATTGACCACGACCGCCACAGTGGCGGCCGCAGCCAACGCCACGCGAGCAACGCGGAGTCGAGGACGCGAGGTCACAGGTGCCATCCAGCAGGGGCAACCGAATCCAGGAACGATCCCGCCTGCGCTGCAACGTTGTCGGCAGCGGCGAGTGCATCGGCACCGCCCGGCTGCGCAGCGACGATCTCCCGCACCTCCAACGGATGCGCGGGTGCGATGCTCGCTGCCTCCGGAGGAGTCCATACCGGGGCCGCGACTGGCGTGGGTGCCGGGGCAGGTGCAGGTGCAGGTGCTGGGGCGGGCGAAGGTGCTTCACCGAGGTTTTCGCCCGCACCGTATGCGCCGCCGACGACACCGCCGATGACCGCTCCGGCTGCGCCGACACCGGCCGCTGGAATCAGCGCTGCAGCAGCGCCGACCGCTGCACCGATCGCTGCACCACCGGCTGTGGCGGCGACACCCACCGGGACAGCTCCGACACCGGGGATCAGAACCGACCCGACTCCTGCGCCGGTGATGCCGCCGATGGTGCCGCCGATCAGGCCGCCGGCCAAGATCGCCGCTGGTGCTACGACTGCGTAGGTCGTGACAGCGGAGGTCGTTCCTCCGATGAGGACGCCTGCCGAGGTGCCGGCAGCCATCCGGTCCGAGCGTGTCGTCGGGATACCGAGGTTGTTGAAGTACGTCGCGCCTTGGGCTTCGAGCACAGCGGCGGTGTTGTTGACACGGTCCGCGTCGTCCTGGCTCAACCAACCTGGCTTCTCGCCGGAGATAGCACCGAAACGAACGGTGTTGTCCGGGGCCTGAATCGGAGCAACCGGCGTACCCGGTGCTACGACCGTCTCGTCCTTGGAAGGTTCGGGTACAGCGTCGGTCGAGGGCTGTGGGGCAGGCGTCGGCGGCGTCTGCTCGACTTTGGGTTCGCTGTAGTAGATCGGCGCGTTGTAGTTGGGAACCGAACGGGTCGGTGCGTTGCGGTACTCCGCCGGTGGCACGTAGGGGCCGACGTACTGCCAGTCCGCCGTCGTGCCTGAATCTTGCTGCGATACCGACGGGGACGGTGCAGTGACGCTCGGCTGGCCGCCGGGAACTTCTGTGGTTACCCCGGGCTGCCCTGTCGCGGCAACGGCGAATCCAGCGCCGGTGAACATCGCGGCCACCGTCAAAGTGAGCGCTGCTGTCGCTGACGCTGCGACAGGGCGAGGGATCGCACGGTGGCGTGCTTTAGTTGAAGAGCGAGTCGGCATGGTGATATATCTCCTTTGAGATTTGTTGACCTACAACAAATTTGGATCTCAGATCGGTCGAGCAATTCAGCTATTGACCAGCAGGGAGGCTATGTGGGGCAATCGCATCGGCATGTGTGGATGTCGATCCGATTGCCTCACTTACTCATTTAGATCTAGCCGAACACCACCGACCAGAACCAAGGCTGCTGAAAAATCCACATCGGGTATCGGAATCCTTTCTGTGCGGACGGGTGTGATCTCGAGGAGTGATGTCCCGGCGGGGTCGCGCAGCGCTGAACATGATGAATGCGCTCACTGCGCGACCCTCGCGCCGGTCCACCGGTCGAGCTACAGGGCGCGGGGGAGCTCCTGTAGCTCACGAGTGGGACTATCAGCGAAAGCCCACCCGAGTCGGGTTGCAGTCCGGACTGTCAGGTCTAGGGCTTACGGGTAGGAATGGACCGCTCCTTGCACGATGTGGATGGACTCCACTCGGCTAGCAGGGCTCCGTCGTCACCGATGTATTGGTGGCGACCGGAATGCCCGTGGTCGAGCGAGCAGGCAATCAAGTCGCCATGTGTCCGATTTACGACGATTGACGCGCAGAACTGTTTCTGCGGGAGGAAATTTGGCACCATCGCATCCCGTGCGGCACTCACCTTGATTCGCCCCCGTAACCCCGGCGAAAGCGGCGATGTCGGGCGAATGCACCTGCCGTCGCACTTTGTCCGTAACGGCCCAACGCTGAACTTCGACGACGGCAATTGCTGATCTCAGCCGTCGATGGCAATTGCGATGCGGCAAGGGCGAAAGACGCGAACATGTGGAACTCCCGACAGGAAAGATCGGACGGAACCTGCGAACAGACCGACCTGATGTCCCGCGCTACAAGCAGTGCTGAGAACGACAAGCACCGAGGAATCCCTTTTGGGCGCGCATCAGGACTGTAGAACAGGTTAGGTGCACCGCGCAATCCGTTCTGCTTCGTGGAACTCAAATCGAATAGGTGCATGGATGCAACAGTAACGCGCAACTATAAAACGCACAAGAGTTCGAGGCTGCGGTGGATCGAGCAAGATGGGACTGTCTTGTAGGTTCGACAGGGAGTTGGGGACAGTGCCGCGAAGCGGAGTTCGTGGGTTTCGCGCCGACCGGTTGCGTGAGCTGCGGGTACGTGCGGGGTTCAGTGCTGACGACCTTGCGGCCAAGGTGGGCGCGACCAGGCAAGCAGTGTCGACCTGGGAAACGGGGCGCTCGACGCCACCGCCTGCGACGCTTGGCCGAATTGCGAACGCACTGCACACGTCGGTCGCAGCGCTTGTTCCGATCCCGGAGTCTCAGCTGAAATTGTCCGACCTTAGGGTGCACGCCGCGCTGTCTCAGGGCGACGCTGCGCAGCTGCTCGGGATGTCGAACACCGTTCTCGCCGACATCGAGCGTGGGCGTAAGCCCGAAACCGAGGAGCGCATCGAGTCGTTTGCCGAAACGTATGGGGTGTCGACGCGTACGGTGGCAGCTGCATGGAGTCGAACGCGCGATGCTCGCACGACACGCGCGCAGGTATTGTAAATCACGCAACTATAAAACTGATCTGGGTCCCAATGGTTCCCATCTTTCTCGGTCCGCAGCGGTCTCTGTGGATCCATATGAATCCGCGAAATTATTTACTACTTGCACAATTCGGTCAGAGTGACGAGTGCGGCCGTGGTGTGCTGATCGAGTGAAACTAAAACCGCGTCGATTGTCATCGGCTTCCAGTTTCCGTCAAGAGTTCTGAAGCGAAGCACGCCGTTGGCGCGTTCGCGTGCGAGTGCGTTCGACATTTGCTTCGCAATTGGTACGTCGTCCGGATGAATCGCAGGTACCGGTTCGCCAGGAAGGTTTTCCCAGCAGATATCCGGTGCGGGTTCAGAGTTGTACCAGCGCAACAAGTTGAGTGTTCTGAGGTTCACCAGTGCGCGGTACTCGCCTTCTTTGGTGGAAGCCTCCAGAACGCGATGCTCGAGAATCGTAGGTGGGGGAGCGATATTGATTTCCCCTGCGGGGCCGATGTCGTGGGTGATACCCCTCAGGATGACTTCGGTTCCCGAAACCCCGTCTTCGGCAATCATCCGGCACGAGAAGTGCGCGGCCCGAAGTTCACCGTCGTCCCGCCTCACTGTCCAGACCGCTTGGTGAGTGGTGCCCGGCGCTGATTGCACGATCTTCGCCATTGCTTCGCTCTCGTCACGGTTGGTGACCAGTCGGGTGAACGCGCCCGCGAGTGCGCGCTGGGTCTCGCGCTCGTCTTGCGGAACGCGATACAGGTCGAGTAGATCGTCGCTACCGCTTGCCGTGCTATTCGTGAGGTTGAACTGCCACGCCCCCGCGGCGTGGCGTGGAGGTGGAGTCTCGTCACGCTGGCCAAGCCATACCCACGCGCCATGCGTACGGGCAGCAAACGTTTGTAGTGGTTCGGCCACTACTCGCCTGACTCGGTCTTTGGATAGCCGATCCACTACGGCTCCTGTAGAAAGCGCCTCCGCTACCGCGGCGACTGCCTCTTCGCGGCTGGTGGAGCTACGGAGAACTTTACGAGGTGGAACAAAGGATTTGGGCGAAGACCCAACCCCGATGACCGACGGCTCCCCGTCTCCGAACGTCTCAATCAGGATCCAGCTATTCGACATGGTTGACCGACCCCCGCAGGTCTGGTGAGTGAAATGTTAATTGGTGACGGCTTCTCAGCGCCGCCGCAGTGCTTGGAGCGCAGGCAGCAGATGTTGATAATGAGAGCCGAGTAGGCGCGTGGTTACGTCGATGAGGCGGGCGTCATTTCCGATTGTCACCTGCGACTTACCCTTCCATGCGCCCGCAATGATCTTCTGGGCTGCCACTTTAGGGGCGGTTCTGGCTACGCGGGTGTCGAAAAAATTCGCCGTTCGCGCGCGATCAACGCCGGGTGCCGCCCGTGCCGTCCGTGCGATCGGCGTTTTGAGTCCACCAGGGATAACGCACGTCGCACGCGCAGTTCGTGATGCGAGCCGCAGCTCTTGGTTGAGGGCCTCGGTGAAACCTCGTACGGCAAATTTCGACGAGTTGTACGCCGAGTAGCCTGGTGCGGACATAACCCCAAATGCAGACGACACGTTGACGATTCGACCTCGACGTGAATTCAGGATGTCTGGAAGGAAGGCGCGAGAGCTATTCACCACACTCTCGAAGTTGGTTGCCATCACGAGATCGAAGTCAGCTGTGGGAGTGTCGATGACGTCACCCCTGTAGAGAACGCCCGCGACGTTGAAGATCGCATCGAGACCGCCAAGCGCTCTACGTGATGACTCGGCCCACGAGTTGATCTCGGTCCGGTTGGCGACGTCGACTTGGGTCGCGCGTGCGACGGTGGTCATAGCAGCACATCGGGACTGCGTGTCCAGCAGTGCGTCGTAGTTGTTGTCCGCGAGAGCAAGTGACCATTTCTGGCTTGCTAGCTGCAACGCAATTTCGCGGCCGACCCCAGAACCTGCGCCGGTGACCACTGCTCTCCATTCCCCTGGCATCTAACGCCGCCTCCCGCACCTCGCTGCCCTTGGTAACTAGGCACAGTAACGAATGACTGAAGGTCGCGCTAGCAACCAGCTGGTCTGTATTCCGGTTTGTACCCAGTGGTTGGATGCGTTCGTACGGAGATGCTCGAAGATACGATGAAACGTCGGCGTGAAAATGACTTCGGGCCGGAAGTCTCGCCACCGCATTGCACGACGGTCAGTATCGAGCAACGTCTATAAGTACATCGGATGTCCCCGCGGTAAGTTGCATTTTCCGCACCGTTTTGGCTGAAACGCCAGTTCAGCACAGTTTTCGCTCCGCAGCTCTGTCGGTGACCTGCGCTAGGCTGCCGTTATCGACTTCCGGCCAGGCAGAACACCCGCGGTGAGCACATCGGTCGGCCGTGTGGAACTTGCAACTGCGGCCGTGGAGCCGGAGATCCCACCGGCCGTCGCGAAGCGGATCGCGAGAGCGGTGGAATCTTCGCGGTCGGAGGGGACGCGGCGCACCTACGCCGCCGGGTGGCGACGCTTCGCCCGCTGGTGCGAACGCGAGGGACATGCCGCATTGCCGGCGCACCCGGTCACCGTTGCCGCGTATCTCGTCGACGCCGCAGATACCCGCACCGAAGCGGGGGAGCGGTCCTACGCCGTCTCTACCTTCGGGACCTGGATCGCCGCGATCAACCACCAGCACCGCACCACCGGACACCTCTCCCCGTCCGCACACGAACTCGTCACCGCCACCCTGTCCGGGATACGCCGGGAGTACGCCGCCGCGGGGGACCGCGCCCGCACCCCGCGAGACCCGTTGCTTGTCGATGACATGAAACTCCTTGTCGAGACGGCCCGGAAGCGGTGTCGCGGGTGGGCCGACGAGGTCCTCGAACGCCGTGACTCGGCAATTCTGCTCCTCGGCTTCGCCGGCGCATACCGCCGGAGCGAGTTGTCAGAGATGGCGTGTGGGGACGTCACTGTGCATCGGTACGACGGCCTCCACATCCGGTTGCGGAAGTCGAAGACCGACCAAGAGGGCAGAGGAGCGGTGAAAGCGCTGCCGTACACCGACTCTCACGAGACCTGCCCGCCATGCGCGTACGTTCGCTGGGTCCAGATCGTCGGCGCATTCGACGTCGGCGGCAGGCCGTCGGTGATTAGGCTGCTCCGTAAACGGGAGTTGTTCGACGCGCACGTGTGCCGTGGGGGAGTACCTCGCACCGCCGCTCGCGCGCCGCTGTTTCGCGCCATCGCCAAGAACGGAAACCTGGGGGACACTGCGTTGTCCGGAGCAGCAATCCACCAGACCATCCGTCGCCGTGCTGACCACGCGGGCTTCGACCCAACCGCTCTCGCCAAGCTCGGAGGTCATTCCCTGCGCGCTGGGTTTGTCACACAGGGCACCCGCAACGGTGCCGACGGATCCGCCATCGCCCGCCAAACCGGCCACGCCAGCCTCGACTCGGTCGAGGTGTACCGCCGCGAGCACACCCCACTCGTTGGGAATGCCGTCAACGACATCGGCTTATAGCCAGTCTGCCTGGAGGTGACGGTCTCGCGACCCTAGAGCCGCCGGGTCGCCCTCGTTGATTCGCATCACGTACGTGCTCGCAATTTCGTTGTCGCCTGTCAGAGGCTTTTGGAGTCACGGGCTCCATCGCATAGTTAGAACTGTCGGTGCCCAGCTGTAGCCTCCTGGTGAGAAACCGGGAGCAGATATGAACCTTGTAGAACGCCAAGCGATTCTTCGTCGTTGGGTGATGCCGTCGAGCGATTACGAGAAGGACAAGCAGGACCGCGCTCTACGGATGGTCAAGAGCGCCATTGACGCGTGGCCGGCCTTCAATGGCGTGGCGTACCACATCTACGCGAAAGGCTCCTACGCCAACAACACGAACGTCCGCCTCGACAGTGATGTCGACATCGCGGTGCAAAACCGAGAGTGCCTTTACTACGAGTACAACGGCTGCGAGCAACCGTCGAGTGAAGGGACCCCTACATATGACGGCGATTGGACACCGCCACTCTGGCGCGCCGAAATCTTGGCGGCGCTAGATGCAAAATTCCCAGGCGAGGTTTCCGGGTCCGGAGTCGTCGCCATCACCATCGACGAGCACGACGGCACCCGCCCCGACATAGACGTGGTCCCAAGTTTTGACTACGTCCGCTACGACTCGTCCGACCAAACCCGGCAGCATAGAGGCAGCAAGGTGTTCCCGAAAACTGGATCGCCCATTGTCAACTACCCGCAACAGCAACTCGACCGCGGCACGGCCAAGAACGGACGGACCAACGGCCGATACAAGAGATTCGCACGTGCTCTGAAGAGTGCAGAGAACCAATTGGTCGCAGACGGCACCATCAGCGACCTGCCGTCCTACTTCATGGAGTGTCTTATCTGGAATGTGCAGGACGAGATACTCACGGGTGGGTCGGATCTCAGCGCCGGGTTCAAGTCCGTGCTCGTGTGGCTGTGGAACGGATTGAAGGAAGAGAACTACGTGCGGACAGACTGGGAAGAACCGAACGGGTTGAAGTATCTCTTCCACCCCGGAGCCAAATGGACTCCGGGCGATGCACGTGAACTCGTGCTCGCGACCTGGCAGTACCTGGACTACTAATGTCTAAGGACCAAGCTCGGCTTGTCCGGATCGTCGCCGTTGCAGTCAGCGCGGTTTGGGGCGCTGGGCTTTACCTCAGCGGCGTCGATATCGATGACTCGATGCGACGACTTCTCGCCTACATTCCGTCCGCCTCCGTGTTACTCGCTGTCGCTTTCGACCTCTGGATCTGGAAGTGGCCAGGGGTTCATATATTGGTAGGGCGACCACGTATGGACGGAACCTGGCGCACGACCATCCGGCCGCACCAGAAGAGTCGAATTCCGAAGGGTGGGAACTGGGGGCCGATCACAAGCGCTGTGGTCGTTGAGCAGACGTTCTGGACGATCAGCGTGCGACTGCTGACGGCCGAGAGTTCTTCGATGTCGGAGATCGCATCATTGCGCAACCACGGCGAAAGCAAAGAGCAAACGCTGCTGACCTACACGTACCGAAACGAGCCGCGGGCGGAACACCGCCCGCGGAGCGCTCCGCACCGAGGGGCATGTGAGTTCACTGTGGTCGGAAGACTCCCCAAGTACATCACCGGCACGTATTGGACCGACCGCTTTACGGTCGGAGATATGGACCTGACCTACGTCGACCGAAAGAAGGACCGCCAATCGCTGGCCGATCTTCCCCTGTCCTGACTAAAGGAGACTTCGGCGGAGCCGTGCAAAAAAAGTTCGACCCGTGAGACACTCGACACTCTGAATTGCCCCGAGTTTTCTTGCCGCTTCCACGCTTGCGACATCTCCGGGTAGAGGGTCGATTCTTGACTGTAGTAGACCTGCTCGACCGACGGGGCGCCGTCACGATCGCTTGCGTAGGTCAAGATGCGTTGACGGTGCGGTAACTGAGGTTTATGCCTCTGGCGTGCCAGAGGCCGTCGTGTTCACATGTCGAAAAAGGTGAGGATCTGTGCAGTCACCTGCTCCATGGTCGGACATACGTACTTGTCGCTGCAGCGACCGGTCGGAACCGCCCAGCCCAGGTGGCAACGGTCCTTGCCTACCGGGTCGACGTCGATTGACTTCGTCGGACTTCGGAAGACGCTCGACCCCGGAACTCGCTCAACACTTTGATCTCGGTTCGGATGTTCCCACCTGAACTCGGGCGGGCACTTGAACTCCCGAATCGTCAGCTCAGGGGGTGTATATGGATCCACACCGGTCCGCGAAACCGTGTGAGTTACTACCAGGAGGTTAGGGGTTCAAATGCCCGTCCGAAAGGCGAGTTCTACACTGTAATGATGAATATGTCGTGGCTCGAGAGCAACGACTTGCAGCGCTCAGAGCGCTCCAAATCAACGTGCATTCAGGCGGATCCACCACGGTCCACACGGTTTTACCAGACGAATCTCGGTGTCACGAGCGTGTCACATGTCGGTACGAACGAGGGTGGATTCGGGTGGTACGGACTGGACGATTGACGCAGGTCAGAGTATCTGTGATGGTTCCATGCGGACGTATCTGGTTGTCTCGCAACATACTTGTAAGCGAGCGGTCAACGGTTCAATCCCGTTAGGAGGCTCGTTCGGACGGCCCTGACCAGCGAAAACGGTTGGGGCCGTCCCTTTTTGGCCTATTTCGGCCGCTCGTTTCTTGCGCGAGCCCGGTTCGTCCACCTGGGTTTATGGGTCGCTTGTGACCTGGGGTTTTGCCGGTTCGGCGGCTCGATCCGGCGTTCGGTGTCACAGAATGTCACAACTCGTCGCTAACTCATCGGTGAGCGTTCGTGTGGATGTAGGTGGATGTGTACGGACTGGGCAGGTGATGGCCGGGCCGAGGTGCAGTGTTGGAATCAGTGTCGGTTCTGTAGGCTTGGAGCCTACGTATCCGACATTTGATGGAGGTAACTGTGACGACAAGCGATGTGCGACGCCGTCATGCCGGGTTACCTCCCGCGTTTGCACGGCTTCCGATGCGGATGGTGCGAGCCGCGACAGCGGCCGATGTCTACGCGCACCCGCGAGCCGAGCTTGCGCGGCTGACGGACCTGGGCCTGCTGCACCGAGTGGCGACGGGCTTCTACGTGGCCGTGCCCGACGATCGGGTCGGGACCGAGTGGATGCCTGGCCTGGAGGCTGCAGCAGTTGGTATCGCTGTCGCGGCGTACGGCCGCGATGACGCTGTGGTGATGGGTATCAGCGCAGCGCGGTTGCACGGTGTTCTTCCGCGTGCGTTGGCGACGGCTGTGGTGGCTGTGCCGACGCGACACGATCCGATTCGGTTGGTGGATCGGCCGGCGTTGGTTCGGTTCGTCGTGCGCGACACCGCACGTCTGGATGCGGAGCGTATCGATACCGAGTTGGGTCCGGTGTTGGTGACGACTGCGGAGCAGACGGTGTTGGATCTGGTAAAGCGTCCGGGTCTCGGTGACGCCGAGGCTGAGGTGTGGCCGGCGGTGGAGCAGTTGTATCGACGGTGCGATCCGAAAGTGTTAGCCGAGATCGCTGGGGCTCAGAAGATGCGAATGACGTTGACGCGGCTGCAGGCTCGGTTGGGGGAGAAGTAGTGAATCCCCGCGAGTTGGCCTCGGTGGCCGCGCAATTCGGTGTCGCGCGTGCACAGGTCGAGCGGGATCACCTGATCTCGCACCTGCTCGGCTATCTGAGTGCGCATTTCGCGGATCGGATTGTGTTCATCGGCGGAACAGCCTTGGCTCGAACCCATTTGGTCGATGGTCGTCTCAGTGAGGACATCGACCTGATTGCGGTCGGTTCCAGATCGGAGGTCGCTCGTGATCTCGACCGCGCTCTCCCACGCGCGGTGATGCGCAGCCACGGGCGTCTGGTGTGGGATCCTGCGATCAGCGAGGTGCCTGAGCGCCTCGGTGCAGTGTTGAGGTCGCAGTCCGGACTGGCGGTCAAGGTGCAGTTGCTGTCGGCGGAAGGTCGCCCAGCATGGCCTCTGGAGAACCGGCGACTCGAACAACGGTTTGAGGATGCACCGGGAGCTGAGTTGACGGTACCCACGCGGCCCGCGTTCGTTGCGGGTAAGACGGTGACCTGGTGTGAGCGGCGGGCGTCGCGTGATCTGTGGGACCTGTGGGCACTCAATTGCATTGGCGCATTCGAACCGGAAGTGGCCGATTTGTATCGGAGGTTCGGGCCCACGAACAAGTTGCCTGGTGAATTGCAGTTCGCGGATGCTCCGACCGAATCCGATAGGGAGAGCGAGCTTTTGCGCGTCCGGACCCGTATCTTGCGAGCTGGGTGGTCGATCAGCCGTCGTAAGCGTGGAGGTCGACATCGGGGAAGCGCTCATCGAAGACGCGTTGGACATCGGGGTTGACCGCAGCGAGAACCTGATCGAGGAGCGTGCCGAGTTGCAGCGTCTGCGAGTGTCCTAGGACGTCGATCATGACGCGCCTGACTTCGCGGACGTGCCCGGGGGCGGCCTGGGCGACCACGTCCTTACCCTCCTGCGTCAGAGCCACCTCTGTGAAGCGACCGTTGTCGGTATCCGGTCGGCGACGCACCCAGCCGCGATTCTCCATCTTGGTCAGAGTGTGTGACAGGCGAGAGATAGAGCCACCGACGAATGCGGCGAGGTCACTCATGTGGACCGTCTGATGGGGCGTGTCCGATATACATGAAAGGACCATGTAGTCGAAGTTGTTGATTCCCGCGTCTTGCTTGAGCTGGGCACTCAGGACTGTCGGCAGCGACTCGACCAGACCGGCGAGCGTCAGCCACGCCCGGATCTCCTCCCGGGTCAGCCATTGGGGGTCGCTCGTCATCGCCCGAGTGTAGTTTTCGAGTTCGACGGGCACGTTCATCGACCTCGGTGGACATCGCGTAGGCCGCGCTTCGCCGGCGGTGACGCCAGGGTGCGGGAGCTCTGCCTGAAGTATCGAAGGTGCACTGCTACGTGCAGCGCTGCGTTGTGTTCTTACGCGTCTGGTCCGATCAGGACGATCCCGTATTTGGGTGCGGCGAGCATCATGCGTGCGATCTCTGCGTCGTCGATGGCTGGGGCGGGGCCGTTGTTGGTGGCGGGTTGGCCGGACTCGCGGAGGAAGCCTTCGATCCCGCCGGGGGTGAAGCCCAGCAGGATTTGGCTCGGTGTATCTGCTGTGTTGCGGAAACTGTGGGCAATTCCTCGAAGACCGAACGCGAAGTCACCCGGCCCGGCGGCGTGGGTCGCGCCGCCGATGGTGATCTCGAACGTCCCGTCGAGAACGGTCCAGAACTCGTCCTCGTTGGTGTGGATGTGCGGGGGCGGGCCACCGCCGGGGGTGGTGATGCATTCGATGACTGCGAAGCTTCCACCCGTGTTCTCGGCGGTTGCCTTGTAGATCATGGTGTCGGCGACGAACCACACCCGCTCGCCCTCCCCGGCTGCGACGGTGAAACCTTCGACGGGAGTGGTTGTCTCCCCGCCGCTTTCGGTATCACCGGTGGTACCCCGCGGATTGTGTTCACCTGGGAGTGGTTCGAACTCGCTCCTGTGCGGGGATATGCCCGCGGTCGTCCGTGCCGGTGTCGATGTCGTTCATCGACACCTTGACGGTAAACACGCACTGTTGAAATATCAACTATGGGTGTCGAGGTGTTCCGAAGGGGGAAGTCCGGACGGGACAAGGAAAGCTTTAAGTCTCGACCCTGTGGGAGGGTCTCAGGACGTGAGCTTGGCTTGGTAGCGATCGAGCAGCGACGGAACGCCGGCGGTCGGGGGTGCCCACGAGTTCGGAACCGGACAATCGACGGCGACACGGCGGGCCGCAGCCACGAAGTCGCGGGTCAGAGGCGAGTCGACGTCCGAACGCCACCCGATGGACAACGGTGTGGGGGGTATACCCGTAACCGGAACGAATGCCAAACCTGGCCTCGCATAGAACCTTTGAGTCGACGCTTGTGAGAACGCCACGCCCTTGCTGGAGAGGATGGCTTCGAAACACTCGTCGACAGTGGAGACTTCGGCACCGAGACGAACGGTCTCACCGTCTCTCGAGCTGACGGCGAGCCAGAAGTCCCTCCATGATTCCGGGCTGCGCCTCGCGACGAACGGTTGCCCCGCCACTTCTTCGACACTGGTCGAATCTTGCTGCGCCAGAGGCGAAGTGGATGCTACGACAAGCACTCTCGGCTCCACGAACAGTGTCTCGAGCGCAAGCCAGTCTTGCACGACGACCGGCGGCCTGACGAACGCGACATCGACCGACCCGTCGCCGAGCCCGACGTAGGGGTCGGTGAAGTCGAACGACTGCATCTCGACCGCGACGTCGGGGTGGAGAGCACGGAAAGCCGACAAGATGTCCGGCGTCAGTTCCGCGGCAGCGTTCGCCTGGAATCCGACGATCAGGTTGTTGCGCCCACTACGGCCCACCTGACGTGTCAACGACGCGACACGCTCGGCATCGGCGAGAAGCTGCCTGCTCCCGTCGAGGAGCTTGTCCCCGGCAGGGGTCAACGAGACATGACGGGAATCGCGGATGAACAGTGCGGTTCCCAAGGAGTGTTCGAGTTTGCGAATCTGCACGCTGAGCGAGGGCTGTGCGATATGCAGCCGCGCTGCTGCCTTGCCGAAATGAAGCTCTTCCGCGACGGCCACGAAATACGACAACGGCCTGAGCTCCAACGGAAGATTCACGTCCCCGATGCTATTCCCGCAGCTAGACCAGCACCAGTAGTTGTTTCCTATCGATCGGGCGACCGATTGGTATTGGACGAACCCGCAGGTCCAGCGTGTGATGGGTCACATGACAACAGCAACCGACACCACCACCCAGACCCCGGAACAGTGGGCCGACGCGTTCACCCAAGCATCCGACGCAGACGCCGAGATCTCCGCGCACGGCACGTACTTCACTTGCTCGTACCTCCTCGACATGGACACCCACTCCTTCGTCATCGAGATGTCGAACGGCAAAGTCCACGCAATCGCCGTCGACCCAGGCCCGCTCGACCGGCCCTATCAGTTCGCCATCCGCGCCGGCGTCGAGACGTGGCAGGGCTTTGGAGTTCCCGTTCCGGCACCGATGTTTCACGGCATCTGGGCGGCGTCGTTCCAGCGCGACATGAGGCTCGAGGGAGATGTCCTCGTCCTGATGCAGAACCTGCGCTGCGTTACCCGCCAGATCGAACTGCTGCGCGCCGTCGGCGTTCCGGTCTAGTCCCCGACTCACACACGACTCACCGAAGGAACAGAACATGAGCAAGATTTCACCTGTGACCGGCCATTACGTCGATGTCGACGTCGACGGTCTTCTGTACAAGGTCTTCTACCTAGAGAACGGCACCGGCCAACCGTTGGTATGCCAGCACACCGCCGGGTGCCACAACCACCAGTGGCGTGGACTGCTCGAAGACGAGGACATCACGCAGAATTACCGCGTGATCGCGTACGACCTGCCCCGCCACGGCAAGTCCGATCCGCCGGAGAACACAGAGTGGTGGAAAGAGGAGTACAAGCTCTCGGCCGACCATTACGCCAACTTCATCGTGGCCCTGGTCGATGCACTCGAACTGGAGAATCCGATCTTCATGGGTTCGTCGTTCGGTGGCAACATCGCCTTGCAGCTGGCGCTTCGCCATCCGGAACGCTTCGCCGGAGTCATCCCGGTCGAGGGAGCCGACTACTCACCGGGCTTCTACCTCGACTGGTGGCAGCACCCCCACGCGAACGCTGCGCAGGTGTGCGCAAGTGGCACATGGGATCTCATGGCACCACAGTCGCCGGAAGCCGACCGGTGGAAGACCTGGTTCTACTACACGCAGGGATCCGAGGCGTTCAAGGGCGACTTGCACTTCTACTCCGTGGACCACGACCTGCGCGACAAGCTCGACCAGATCGACGGCGACCGTTGCCCGGTCGTCATGCTGACCGGCGACTACGACTACCTCACCACCCCTGAGGACAGTGCCCGCACAGCTGCGCAGATCAAGAATGCGAAGTTCATCGAGATGAAGGACATCGGGCACTTCCCGATGAGCGAGAACCACCCGGTGTTCCGGACGTACCTCATCGAGGCGCTCGAGGTTCTGCAGAAATCCGCGTCCACCTCGGTCTCCGTCTGATCTGACCCTGCACGCCCTCGATGCTCGCCGGCCTCCGACACGGGGCCGGCGAGCATTCTTTTCGGCCCTCGAAAGGGAGATCCCGATGTCCGTCACACACTTTCCGTTCTGGGTTGCCGGCGAAGCGACTATCAGCGGTGTCGCTACCGAGATCCGCAATCCGTTCGACGGTCGCATCGTGGGGACGGTGTTCGAAGCGGCGTCGGAACACGTCGACGCCGCGATCGAGGCGTCCGCCGCGGTGGCGGACGAGTTCGCGGGAACGCCGGCCCACGTTCGGTCGGATGCGCTCGTACATGTCTCGACGCGTCTGCACGAGCGTCGGGAGGAAATCGCTCGGCTCATCTCTGCCGAATCCGGCAAACCGATCAAGTGGGCGCGAGTCGAAGTCGCTCGCGCGGTGTCGACATTTCGGTGGGCGGCCGAGGAAGCACGACGATGGAGCGGGCATCTTCAGCGACTCGACACCGACGCTGGATCGGACGGCCGCTTGGCGCTGATTCAGCGCGTCCCACGCGGTCCCATCCTCGGAATTGCACCGTTCAACTTTCCGCTCAATCTGGTGGCCCACAAGGTGGCACCGGCCCTGGCGGTCGGCGCGCCGATCATCGTCAAACCTGCGCCGGCCACCCCGCTGACAAGTTTGGTGCTCGGCGGAATGCTCGCCGAGACATCGCTTCCGGCGGGTGCGTGGTCAGTGCTGACCGTCTCCAACGACAAGGCATCGGACATGGTCGTGGACCCTCGGCTACCGGTTGTCTCGTTCACCGGATCGGTCCCGGTGGGTTGGTCGATCCGAGAACTCGTTCCGCGCAAGCACGTCACGCTCGAACTCGGAGGTAACGCCGCGGTGGTGGTCTGCGCAGACTGGGCCGACGAGGAAAAACAGGAGTACGCAGCCGAGAGGATCGCACGATTCTCGATGTACCAAGCGGGTCAGTCGTGCATCGCGGTGCAGCGGGTCTTCGTCCACGACAGTCTCTACGACGCCATGCGCCGCCGCATTCTGGCTCACGTCGCGTCGCTGTCGACCGGTTCACCCGACGACGACGAGACCGACGTCGGCCCCCTGATCGACGACCGCGCAGCCGTACGCGTGGAGGAGTGGATCGAGGAAGCCGTCGAGGGGGGAGCCACCGTTCTGGCCGGCGGCGGACGCACGGGCGCAGTCGTCGAACCGACGGTCATCGAGGATGCACCGCCAGGGGCCAAGGTTGTGGACCACGAGGTCTTCGGGCCCGTTGTCGTACTCTGCAAAGTCGCCTCGGATGCGGAGGCATTCGAACAGGTCAATGAATCCCGATTCGGATTGCAGGCGGGCATCTTCACGTCGAACCTGCAGACGGCGTTCACGGCGTCACGCGTCCTGGACGTCGGCGGGGTCATCGTCGGTGACGTGCCGAGCTTCCGCGCCGATCAGATGCCGTACGGCGGAGTCAAAGATTCTGGGATGGGCAAAGAAGGGGTGCATTCGGCGATGGAGGACCTGACGCAGGAGAAGGTGCTCGTTCTGACCGGTATCGAGATTCCCTGAGATTCGGCACGACCCACCCAACTCCGAATGCCTGTTCCGACGGCAAATTCACAGTGCGCCGGCTTTCCCGGCTCTTCCCAGATGACGGTGTAGGTCGGCCGGGCGCGTCGGTCCGCAGGTAGACGTCGAGGTCTCCCGACGATGGAGGTTCCTACGCCATCCATCCGAAAGACCTCGACGTGTCCGACGCTACCCCGCCGGCCGGCTTCGGCCGCCTTGACCTGAGCGCCTTCGCGGCTCATCCCAATCGACCCTGATCGGGTCTGCTGACCCCCTCGACGAGAACGCAGCGACATCACAGCCACCCGACCCCGACCGTCCGGGAAGCCGGGGCACGTCACATGGCCTGTGCTGCGGGCGTGTCGAGTGGGTCGTCCAGGGGCGACGCAGGAGCGTCGACGCGACGTGCTGAGAGGTGGTTCCAGTCGAGCGCTAGGACACCGGCTACAGGCATGGCGATAGGTCAGGAACGGCGTCGCTCCCTGCGCAGGAGGGAGCGCAGAGTCTCGGCGTTCGCGTAGCCGACCCGTAGCGCGATCTCGGCGGAGGTGAGGTCCGTGGTTGCTGAGAGGTGCCGAGCTCGTTCGGTGCGAAGCCGTTGGACGAAGCCGAGCGGAGTGAGGTTGAGCGCCGCACGGACTCGTCGTTCGAGGGTGCGCCGGCTGGTGCCGAGCGACTGCGCGACGAAGGCGACGTTGAACGGTTCGTCCAGGCGGGCGCGCACGAAGCGTTCGAACTCGACGACGATCGGGTCCTCGTGCCGGAGATGTTCGTAGGCGACGAAGGCCGCCTGCGACGGACGCTCGTCGATGATGAGGAGCTTGGCGACATGTTGGGCCAGGTCGGGGCTGATCGATCGCACGAGTGAGAGCGCGAGGTCGATGTGGGCGAACGCGGCGCCGGCGGTGACGAGGTTCCCGTCGACCACGACCATGGTGTCGAGATCGAGGGCGACGGTCGGATAGCGCTTCAGGAACTCCGGCCCCAGGAACCAGCTGGTCGTCGCCCGCCGATGATGCATCCGTCCAGTCTCGGCGACGGCGAACACGCCGGTGCACGCCGCGGCGATCCGGGTGGTCGCGTCGTCGAGGCGCCCGAGTGAGGCGATGACCGAACGTGCATCTCGGCTCTGGAGGGCGTCGTTGGTAGCGGCGGCCGTGAGGGTTCCAAGCGCAGGGACGACGACCACGTCGAACTCTCCGGACTCCGACAGCGGGTGGTCTACCGACAGGGTCATCGATGCCGTCGTGGTCACTCGCCGTTTCGGTCCGAGGATGGCGAGTTCGATCGGGTCGATCCGCGGGTCGACATCGCCGCGGGCTCCGTCGGCCACCCGCACGATGTCGATGACCGACGCGACAGCCGAACCGAAGCAGCCGTCGATCGCGATCAGTCCGATACGCATGGCGCGAACAATAGCAATACTGTCGTATACGCCACTCCCCACCGGCCCTCGCTCGTCATAAGCTGAACTCGCCCCACGAAGAACCCCGACTTCAAGGAGAACCCCTCATGTCCACACCCGCATCACTTCCGTATGCCTTCGTCGCCAAGATCGTCGCGGCCGATGGACAGCACGACGCGCTCGCCGATCTGCTCGCCGGCGCTGTCGCACTAGCCAACGAAGAAGTAGGAACGACTGTCTGGTTCGCGGCTAGGACCCACGCCGACACCTTCTGGATCTTCGATGCATTCCCCGACGAGGCCGCTCGCGACGCCCACGCCAACGGCGCCATCGTCGCAGCCCTGATGGCCAACCAGCACCTCCTCGGCGCAGCACCCGAGATCCTGGCGGCCGACGTCCTCGCGTCCAAGCTCCCGTAGTCCGCCAACGCACGAGACGATCGCGCCCCGCCGAGCCGTCGGACCCGACCGCCTCGACACCCGCACCACGTTGACGATCCCCGACGGGCCGATCACGAGGAGGCCAGGCAACACCAGGCGCAAGCCTGGAGCGGCACTGTTTCACCGGTGGTCATCGAGAGAGCCAGCGCGGCTCCATGGCAGCGCAACTGTGTCAACTTGCCCTCCGTCCCGCGAGGCGCCGTGGGCGGGGTCGTGGTTGCGATCCGTTGCCGTGACGGGAGACGCGTTGCGCGTCGCAGCGATGACGGGTCGTTGGCGTTCCGGGGCGTTGCGTTCGTGCGCGCCGCGCGTGCGGCATGGAGCATCTCGCTGCGCACACAACGATCGCTGCGCCGACGCACCGTTGACACCTCGCACGTCCAGGTCGCGACACAACGCCACGCTGCGTTGCCGAGCGGAGCGAGGCCTATCGGCACACGGACAGGATGCCGGCCGCGAGCGCTCAGCCGGCGAGGGGTCCGTCGCAGAGGAGAGCGACGTCGGTGTCGGGCAGAGCCGTGAGGCCAGCGCATCGCGCGACCACCAGAACCGAACCGACGACCTAATCACGTCGGCTCTGCGTCTATCGCTTGATGCGCCCACTGGGTGAACGAGCCGCTGACCTGCACAAACGCCGAGCGTGGGGGACGCTGCCATCCGGTGGTGACCGACGACGACCGACCAGTACCGACCGTTTTACCGGAGTTTCACCGGAGCTCGCGGCGGCGTCGAAGCCGAGCAAGCTCCATTCTTTAGCTCACCGCTTTCCCGTCGGGGCCGCGAGTCAACCGTTCGCCCTCACGCCAGGCAAGACCGAAACCAACAACAACGGGACTGCGCGAACGACCGGGTGTTTGTCGGTCCAAAGAATACTGATGTTCGTTCGAGCCAGTGGGCCGAGGTGTCGGATGTGTTGTACAACGTCGGTTTACAACTACCGTATTTGGGTGGAGTTGGGTCTCGGTGTCACGAGCGTGTCACATGTTGGTACCTACGAGAGTGGATTCGGATGGTCCCGCTTGGACGGTCGATGCAGGTCAGCAGCTCCATGGTGGTTCCATGCGGACGTATCTGGTTGTCTCGCAACATACTTGTAAGCGAGCGGTCAACGGTTCAATCCCGTTAGGAGGCTCAACTGCTCCGATTTCATCCCTGGGATCGGAGTTTTTCTGCCAACAGCTCTGCTGCTCGAGTCGACGAGGCAGATCTACGCCCCGTGCGGGAATTCACGGTGCCTGCAGGGGGTGCAGATTCCGATGGGGGCCGTAGATGCAGGTCGGTCAGGGCGTGCGCGTTGTTGCCAATCGTCGCTGAGCGACGGCGACCACCGCCACGATCACAACTCCGACGGCGAACAGTCCGAGGGCCGCGGGCCATTCGTTGCCCACAGCGAGCAGCTCGCGGCTCTCGCCTTGCCACGGCCACAGTGCGCGCAACGACCCCAGCAGCAGGCCTGCAGCGGCGACCATGGCCAGATCATGGTAGTTCGCCAGCACCCACTCGAGCACTCTGACGAAGCTGACCAAACCCACCAGAGCGCCCAGGGCGAACACGGCCAGGTACGTCAGGTTTCGCTCGTCGACGGCCGTCAGCGTCGGGGCATACAGGCCGACGAGCAGCAGAAAGAACGATCCCGATACGCCTGGCAGCACGAGCGCACAGATGGCGATCGTCGCGGCGAAGAACACCAGAATCAACGACGGGTTCGACGCTTCGCCCCCGGGTAACGACGTGAGCACGACGACCCCGACAGCGAGAACGACGAACAGAACGATGGCAGACAGTCGGGACCGGGTGGTGGGGAAAGCTCCAGGAGTGATCTCCATGAACGGGATTGCGACCGACATCGCGATCATGCCCATGAACAGTGCCTTCGAGTAGACGGGCTGATTCGTGACGAAATCCGCCATGATCCCCGCCACCGAGAACACCATCAGCAGCATGCCGACGCCGACCGTGGCGAGCAGCCACCAATCGACCTGACGGACCTCGGCGCGCACGTCGGACCGCGTCACCACGGCCTTGGGGAGGTCCGTCAGATGCTTCGCCGACGCGATGGCCCTGGTGTAGATGCCGGTGACGAGGGCAACCGTGCCGCCGGAGACCCCGGGGACCGTTTCTGCCAGACCGATCAGACCTCCGCGAACGACATTGGCCGCCAACTCCGTCGCCGGCGGCCGCCCCCGGACAACATCATCGAGCCCGGGTCGCTGATCCAGCCCGGGGCGACCCTGGTCCTTGTCCCCATGGTCGGAAGGCGTCCGCCGGTTCGTCGTCATGTCTGAATCGTCCCAAATGCATCTTCGCCGCCTGCCACCGGCTCGATCGGCATCGAGAGGAGCTGTGCCGTTGCTGAAGCGTCGAACGGGCAAAACGACACACATCTATCGGAGGTACTCGAAGTGATCGGTGCCGTTTCAGCGCTCAGGTCACAGGCGGCAGACCCGACTTCAGGGTGACGGCACCCGCGGTGAGAAGGGTTGCGAGATCGGAGTTCTCGTCCTCGAGCCACTGCTCGTATGCTGCGATTGCTATACCGAGAAGGATCCATCCTGTGGTGCGTGGAAGGTGGTCGGTCGGTTCGGCCCGGGTCCTGGTGGCGACGTACTCCGCGATGACGGCTCGCCATCCCTCATACATGACCATCGAGTAGCTCTGCAGCGCAGGCGTCCCCAATATCAGTGACATCCGCTGCCGATGCACCGATGTCTCCTCCGGTGGAAACGTATTGAACTGCACCAGTGCGGAGCGAAGTCCCTCGGCCAGTTCGATGTCGGCGGGTAGGCCGGACAGATGGGCTCGCAGTGCGTCGAGCTGGGCGTCGAAGTCGCCCCAGGGCACGGCGTTCTTGGATGGGAAATAACGAAAGAACGTCCGTCGTGCAATGCCGGCGGCCTCGGCGATGTCGTCGATGCTGGTCTCGTCGAAGCCCTTCGAGGCGAACAATTCGATGCCCAGGTCGCTCAACTCACCCCTCGTCGTGGAGGGGCGTCGACCCGTCCGGTTGGAGGGTTTCCCGCCTGCTGTCATCCTTTTTGCTCCGAACTCTGTCTTTGTGCACCGAGTGCCATTACCGTGTGGTCCACGCCACTGTTCGTTCCGAGTGTGGTCTATCAACTACCTGTGGAGGAATTCGATGTCGAAGAAGAGTGAGAACGCTGTGGTCGGTACTTCGGTCGAGTCCGATCTGGTCGAGGAGTCGTTGGTGGAGGAAGTGTCGATCGACGGTATGTGCGGGGTCTACTGATCATGACCACCGCAGTGCAGAACACGCTCGATCTGGATGTGCGGTGGGCATTGCATCCGCAGGTGGCGCTGCGTCCCGAGTCGTTCGGGGCGCTGCTCTACCACTTCGGAACTCGCAAGCTCTCCTTCCTGAAGAACCGGACGATCGTGGCGATCCTCGAGTCGCTGCCAGATCACCCGGACATGCGGTCGGCAATCGCGGCTGCAGGAATCGGCGATTCCGACTCGGCTCCCTACGTCAAAGCCTTTGCAGTGCTGGCCGACTCGAAAATGATAAGCACCATCTGACTTGTTGTCCGGTCCGTATCTGGGCTGAGCATTTCACGGTCCGTCGCAGCCCCGACGGGTCTTCCTCTGATTGTACGAATGAGGTCCTTCTATGACTTCCACCCTCGAAAGACCAGCTCCTGTCGGTAGATTGGTCGATCAGTTCGAGCTCGGTCTCGATGCCCCGATTTGTTTGACGTGGGAGTTGACCTACGCCTGCAATCTGTCGTGTGTGCACTGCCTGTCGTCGTCCGGTCGCCGTGATCCGCGGGAGCTGAGCACCGAGCAGTGCAAGTCGATCATCGACGAGCTGCAGAAGATGCAGGTGTTCTACGTCAACATCGGTGGCGGTGAGCCGACGGTCCGCAGTGATTTCTGGGAGCTCGTCGACTACGCAACGGCGCATCAGGTGGGAGTGAAGTTCTCCACCAACGGAGTCAAGATCGACAAGAAGGTGGCCGCCCGGTTGGCGGCATCCGATTACGTCGATGTGCAGATCTCCATCGACGGCGCGACCGCCGAGGTCAACGACGCGGTCCGCGGACCGGGCTCGTTCGACATGGCGTGCCGCGCGTTGGAGAATCTGAAGGAGGCCGGCTTCCGGGACGCGAAGATCTCGGTCGTCGTCACCCGCCACAACGTGAGTCAGCTCGACGACTTCAAGGCGCTCGCCGACAAATACGCTGCGACATTGCGTATCACGCGTCTGCGGCCCTCGGGTCGGGGCGCGGACGTCTGGGACGATCTGCACCCCACGGCCGGCCAGCAGCGCGAGCTGTACAACTGGCTCGTCGCGAACGGCGAGGGCGTGTTGACGGGTGATTCGTTCTTCCACCTCTCGGCGTTCGGTGACGCATTGCCCGGGCTCAACCTGTGTGGTGCCGGACGCGTGGTGTGTCTGATCGACCCGATCGGTGACGTATACGCGTGCCCGTTCGCCATCCACGAGAACTTCCTGGCCGGCAACATCGTCCGTGACGCGAAGGACGGCATGGGTGGGTTCCAATCGGTATGGCAGACATCGGAGTTGTTCCAGGACTTGCGGTCTCCGCAGACCTCCGGTGCGTGCACCAAGTGTGCCCACTTCGACGCATGCCGCGGCGGATGCATGGCAGCGAAATTCTTCACCGGCCTCCCCATGGACGGTCCGGATCCCGAATGCGTCATCGGTAACGGCGAAATGGCGTTGGCAGCTGCGGGAGAAATCCCCAAGTCCAGCGTCGACCATTCGCGTTCCGGGCAACGCAAAACACCCCGTAAGTCGGTGCCGCTGACGTTGACGATGCGCCCACCGACGAAGATCTGCGACGAAAATCCGCTCGCAGGAATGGAATAGGAAGAGCTATGGCGAAGACTGCGTGGTTCGAGACCGTTGCCGAAGCGCAGCGGCGGGCGAAGAAGCGTCTACCGAAGTCCGTGTACGCCGCGCTGGTGGCCGGGTCCGAGCGCGGGTTGACCATCGACGACAACATGGCCGCGTTCGGCGAACTCGGCTTCGCCCCGCACGTGGCGGGGTTGTCGGACAAGCGTGACTTGTCGACGACGGTGATGGGGCAACCGCTGTCGTTTCCGGTGATGATCTCCCCGACGGGTGTGCAGGCCGTCCACCCGGACGGTGAGGTCGCTGTAGCGAGAGCTGCAGCAGCGCGGGGTATTCCGATCGGGCTGTCCTCGTTCGCGAGCAAGTCCGTCGAAGAGGTCACGGCAGCGAATCCACAGACGTTCTTCCAGATGTATTGGGTGGGTTCACGTGAGATCCTGCTGCAGAGAATGGAGCGGGCGCGCGCAGCGGGCGCTGTCGGGCTGATCATGACGCTGGATTGGTCGTTCTCCAACGGCCGCGACTGGGGTAGCCCGTCGATTCCGGAGAAAATGGATCTCAAAGCAATGGTGCAGTTTGCTCCGGAGGGCATCACTCGTCCGAAGTGGTTGTGGGAGTTCGCCAAGACCGGGAAGATTCCAGATCTGACCACCCCGAACCTGACCCCGCCGACCGGTGGCCCGGCTCCGACGTTCTTCGGAGCGTACGGCGAATGGATGGGTACTCCGTTGCCCACCTGGGAGGACGTGGCGTGGCTGCGTGAGCAGTGGGGTGGACCGTTCATGCTCAAGGGCGTGATGCGTGTCGACGACGCCAAACGGGCTGTCGATGCCGGCTGCACGGCAATTTCGGTGTCCAATCATGGCGGTAACAATCTCGACGGCACTCCGGCACCGATCCGGGCCCTACCGGCGATCGCCGACGCTGTGGGCGATCAGATCGAGATCACCCTCGACGGCGGCATCCGGCGTGGTAGTGATGTGGTCAAGGCATTGGCGCTCGGCGCTCGGGCGGTGCTGATCGGGCGCGCGTATCTGTGGGGCCTGTCGGCGAACGGTCAGGCAGGAGTGGAGAACGTGCTCGACATACTGCGCGGGGGAGTCGATTCGGCGGTCCTGGGTCTCGGGCACACCTCGGTGCACGACCTGTCACCGTCGGATGTGGTGATGCCCGCCGGGTTCGACCGCAAGCTGGGTGTGTGACTGCCTGGTTCGAGTCGGTTGCAGAGGCCCAACGTCGCGCGCGCAAGCGTCTCCCGAAGTCCGTATACGCCGCGTTGGTCGCGGGCTCGGAGCGTGGCATCACTGCCGGCGACAACACGGGCGCGTTCGGTGAACTCGGGTTCGCGCCGCATGTAGCGGGGTTGTTCGACACACGCGACTTGTCGACGACGCTGATGGGGCAACCGCTGGCGTTCCCGGTGATGATCTCGCCGACGGGTGTGCAGGCCGTGCACCCCGGCGGTGAGGTCGCGGTAGCGAGAGCTGCTGCTGCGCGAGGCATTTCGATGGGGCTGTCGTTGTTCGCGAGTAAGCCCATCGAAGAGGTCGTCGCGGCACACCCGCGGACGTTCTTTCAGCTCCACTGGGTGGGTTCGCGGGAGTTGTTGCTGCACATGCTCGAGCGGGCCCGCGCTGCGGGAGCCGTCGGGCTGATAGTGACGATGGACTGGTCGTTCTCGGAGGGCCGGGACTGGGGGAGCCCGGTGATACCCGAAAGGGTCGATCTGCCAGCGATTCTGCGGTTGGCACCGGAAGTGCTGGCCCGTCCGCGGTGGCTTGCCCGGTGGGCGCGCTCGGGTGCGTTTCCGGATTTGACGGCACCCAATCTCGCCGGGCCCGGAAAGCCTGCGCCGACGTTCTTCGCCGCGTACCGCGAATGGAAATCCACCCCGCTGCCCACGTGGGACGACATCGCCTGGCTACGCGAGCAGTGGGGCGGCCCGTTCATGCTCAAGGGCATCGGTCGGGTCGACGATGCGCTGCGGGCCGTCGACGCCGGCGTCACGGCGATCTCGGTGTCCAATCACGGCGGTAACAATCTCGACGGTTCTCCGGCGTCGATTCGGGTGTTGCCGGCGATCGCCGACGCCGTGGGCGATCAGGTGGAGGTCACTCTCGACGGCGGGATCAGGCGCGGCAGTGATGTGGCGAAGGCACTCGCTCTGGGTGCGCGCGCCGTGCTGATCGGACGCGCATACCTGTGGGGTCTGGCGGCGAACGGTCAAGCGGGAGTGGAGAACGTCCTCGACATTCTGCGCGGCGGCCTGGACTCGACGGTCCTCGGACTCGGACATGCGTCGGTGCACGAACTCTCACCGTCCGATGTGGTGATACCGCCGGACTTCGACGCGCAGTCGGCGGGCCGGTCCGCCTGACGGTGTGGGTGTCCGTCGACACCGAACGCGTCGAACGGTCAGGTCCAGGCCAGCTGAGACCTTTTGTCCCAGTAACGCTTCGGAGGTTCGGCCAGGTCGATGTCGGCCGCTGCCACCAGTTCGGAATCAACGGTGAGAGCTGCGACGTTCTGCTCGAGTTGCGCTACGGTTGCCGCACCGGAGAGCACGACATCGGCCCATGGTTGCGCGAGCGCAACGGCCAGGACGAGGGCGTCGCGGCCGACTCCTGCCGAGTCCGCGATTCGCCCCAGCTCCGAATCCTCCGCGACCAGTCGGCCGTTCGCCATCGCCTCCTTGACGACGACGAACCACCCGGCCTCGTGTGCTCGTTCCAACGCCGAACCGGCGGACGGTTCGAGCGGGTTCCACGTCGACTGCACCGAGCTGAACACCCCGACTTGCAGCGCTGCATCCACCACATCGCCCTGGTGAGGTCCACTGGTGCTGATACCGATTCGGGTGCCGCTCTCCGCGATGGCGCGCAGGTCGTCGAGCAGCTCGGTATCGCCGAGAGCAGGACTGTCCGGGGTGACGCTGTGGATCAGGTAGTGGTCGGGTGCGCCGCCGAGCTCGCGTAGCGTCTGCGGCCACTGTGCTGCCAACCGGGCAACCGAGTGCTCCTTGACCTCGTGCACTGCGGCGTGCGGCTGGAAATCGGCCACGTAGGCGTATCCCCATTTGGAGCCGATGACGATGTCCGCGCGCCTGCTCGGCCGTCGAGCCAACCAGCTCCCGAGGAATCGCTCGGCCAACCCGTACGAGCGCGCGACGTCGATGTGTCGAATCCCGCTGTCCCACGCGGCGTCCAGTACTGCGTGACACAGCTGCTCCAAGGCCGCGGGATCGAATCGCCCGTCGACGGCATCGGAGTGCCCGACCGTCAGATACTCGGGGCGTCCGAGGGCAGCAAGGCCGAGGCCGAGTCGAGTCATGTCGCCGCTACCTTCGTTCGGGTGGAAATGTGCGCTGGGGCCATGCATACCAGCATGCCCGTGCCTTGCATACAGATCAGCTCCCCGGTTTCGGATACCCGACGCCGATCGAGGGCCGGAATTCGAAACCGAGGAGCTGATCCGAGGGGTGAGTTCTTACTTCGCCAGAGCCTCGGCGATGGTGACGACGCGCGTGGCCATGTGCGTCAGCGCTGCGCTGGTTGCGTCGTCGAGTTCGTTCTTGTTCTCGGGCCCGGTGACGTGAGAGACGCCGTAGGGGTTGCCGTCGGCGAACTTCAGCCCGTCGGTGTATCCGGGCGGCACCAGAACGCCGCCGAAGTGCATCAGCGAGGTGTAGAGACCGGTGAGCGTCGTCTCCTGGCCACCGTGCGCGGTCTGGCTGGAGGTGAAGGCTGCGTAGGCCTTGTTGGCGAGTTCGCCCTTGGCCCAGTAGCCGCCGAGGGAGTCCATGAAGGTCGAGAACGGTGCTGCGATGTTGCCGAAACGCGTCGGAGATCCAAGGATGACGCCGTCGGCCCAGACGATGTCGTCGCCGCTGGCGGCGGGAAGGTCCTTGGTCGCTTCGTAATTGGCGGACCATGCGGGATTGTCGGCGAAGGTGCTCGGGTCTCGGGTTTCAGCGATGTGACGCACCCGTACCTCGGCACCTGCTGCCGTCGCTGCGTCGGCGAGTTTGTTCGCCATCGTGGTTCCGTGGCCGGTCGAGGAGTAGTAGATGATCGCGATCTTCGTCATCGAGGTGACCTTTCGTCGGGGTGGACATCGAAGTAGTTGCGATGTCAACTGTATTCGATAGTACCCAGGATGATTGCTGTGTCAACTATTGACGTCGCCGGGAGCGTCGACGGCAGCACTTCGGCCGACCAGTGCGCAACGCATCCACTCGTACACCCTCTCGTCGTTGAGGAGGGTGAAGTGGTGCGCGCTGTTGATTGCCAGGCCGTCGTCCGGACGAAGTCCTATGTTGCGCAGGGTGTTTCGACCTATGGCGCTGTCCGTGCGCACCAAGCCGTCGCCGACGAACATGCCGACCGGGTTGCGCGGGTTTCCGGTGACGATCGCCGATGCGTGATGATGACGCACCCTGTCCGGAATCGACACGTCCGCGGCCGCGCCGACGTCGAAGTTGTCCGCATAACGGGCGTGCCCCTCTTCCTCGGTGATCGCTCCATGAATCAGGTCTCGTACTCCGGCGCTTCGGCGCGCCAGCAAGTGTGCGAACGGTCGGGTCTCGGGCACGAGCGCCATGGCGGCCGCAGCGACATGGACGCCGTGTGCGAGCGGCGCACCCAGATGTGGTGTCCCGAGGGTGAATACGTCCGACAACAGGTCGACCCATCGGCGGCCGCTCTCGGTTGCGTGGTGAGCCGCGGCTCGCGAGACCAGGCCGCCCATGGAGTGCCCTACCAGCGTTATTCGGTGCACTCGGACGGGCCACGCCGTCACGAGCTGCTCCAGCAGGTCCGACAGATCGACTCCGTTCGCGGCAATTCGACGTCCGGTGTTGTAGCGCAGGAAGATCGACGTGGTGGCCGCGTCGGAGTCCAGCCGCTCCCCGTACGTCGGACGCCCGCCGAGCCGCCACGCCGATTCCGTCTCGACGAGGCCGTGCACGAACAACACGAGGTGCGCTCCCGCGGTGGGAAACGCCGCGGCCAGAGAGCGGTACTGCGGAGGAACGGGGCGTCCGTCGACGCGAATCGCCATGGGGTAGGCGAGAACCCGAGCGGTGCGCTCCATGTCGTCGCCGATGAGACCGTGCAGGACCGCGATGGTCTGTGCGCCGCGGGTGGTGTGGGACGGCAACGGGCGGGGGTCGTCATCCGATGTGTCGTCGACGGTTGCGGGATCACCGCCGGTCAGGGCTCCGACGGCTTTGGCTGCGCCGGTGCAGGCCGCCGCGATGCTCGCGTAGGTGCCGGCGGCGATGGCGTCGTGCATCAGTTGGGTCGGTAGGGCCGCGGGCCCGACGCCTCGCTTCACGGCCGCGAAGGTGCGTCGGGCTATGGCGGAGTGGACCGCGCGAACTCCCCCCGCGGCCGATGCCAGCTCGCGAAGGGTGAGTTCGCCGAGTTCACCCAATTCCTGCGTGCGCTGAGATTTCTTCCCCACCCGATTCAGTGTACGTGTGTCCACTGAAACGGATCGGCTCAGGCGCGGCGGCCGACCACCGGGTTCAACTCGGACGCCGCAAGGCCGCCAGGCTCGATACCGGGAAGAAACTCTCGCCAGGTGCCGCTGATCAGCGTCGGCGACTCCACGACGCGTGCCCCGTCGGCGAAGTAGGTGGTGGCCAGTGCCCGTCGCGGCTGCGTCGTCAGGTTCGGCCCGGCGGTGTGGAAGCACAGTGCGGAGTGGAACGACACGTCACCCACCGCGAACGGCAGCGACTCCACTGCGACGTCGCGCTGAGAGAAGCGCTCGGTGACGGCCTGGTCGTACGACGTGCCGACCTTGTCGAACTCGAGGTCGGCCACCTCGCCCAGCACGTCTCGGCCGCGGGCGAACGACAGCGGACCCATCCGACCGGGTATGGCAGACATCGGCATCCACGCCGTGACGGCCTGGGTGGTCTGCAGCGGGAAATGCTCGGCGTCGTGGTGCCAGGGTGTGCGGCCGCAGCCGGGCTCCTTGGACAGCGCGTTGTCGTGGTAGAGCCGAACGGACGGCTCGTCGAGCAGTGCCGCGGCCACGCCGCCGATTCGGGGCGAGAGCGCTACGGCGCGCATCAGGTCGTCGTGCAGCCACATCTGCTCGAGCGCGGTGAACCGGCCCGCGACGTCGTCGCCGTGCTCGGCGCGCAGCAGCTCGTCGAGTCGTTCGGCGAGGCGTCGTACAACGGCGGGCGAGAACACCGCGGGCAGTCGCACGAAGGCATTCCGAGCGAATGCGGCGACTGCGCCGGGGTCGAGGTCGTAGGGCTCGGCGAGCTCACGCTCGACCTGTTCGTCCGTGGCCGCCTCGACGCTCGGCAGGCCCGGTCCGTCGACAAGCTCGGTGGGCATCGTGTCGTTGGCGGCGAGAGTGACGTACCAGTCCCACCAGTCCTGGTCGTCGCCCGCCCACTCCTGGTCGATACCGCCATCGCGGTTCTGTTCTGGGAGTCGGTCGTTGGTCAGAGCCACAGCAGGGCCGCCTCGTGCGAGAAGGTGTAGGAACCGGACGCGTCGCGGCACGAGGCGAGGTAGTCGCCCAACACCGGAGCCGCCTCCATCTCGTCGAGTGACACGGAGTCGTCGAAGGCGCATCGCTGCAGAAAGCCCTCGGCAACGGCGCGATCGGACGTTCCGGTGGTGTAGGTGACGCGTTGATCGCGCACGTCCGCACCCGCGCGGATCAGCGCGTCGCGCACCTGCTCGGCTGTCGTGTACGGCGTCGCTTCACGCACACCGGCGCGGAAGGCGTCGTAGAACGCGATGTAGTGGGAGGCTTCCGTGGCCTGCGCAACAAGCCCGAGACCGCCGGGAGCCAATGCGGCCACGAATCTCTCGGCGGCGGCATCCAGCTCGGCAGGAGGAAGGGCGTAGAGCGCGTGGGTGGCCCACACGACGTCGTAGCCGGCATGATCGTCGGGCAGATCCTGCAGAGTCATCACCAGATCGCGGCGGGGGACGAAGGGTGCCGCAAGGGTTCCGCGTGCCTCGGCCACCGAGAATTCGGATGGGTCGAGCAGGTCGTAGGCAACCTCGGGTACTGCGGACAGGTCGGTGTAGCGGCGGAGCGCAGTGGGGAATTTGCCGCTGCCACACGCCACGTCGAGTAGTGACCAGCCGTCGTGCGCTCGGTCGGCAAGCAGCGTGGGCCAGTCGGCCGCCAATGCCAGCTGGTGGTAGTCCTCGGTGGCCAAGGCGTAGAACGCTTCCATACCCGTGCGGCCCGCCTCGCTCCAATGCTCGAGACTGCGTTCGGCTGTGTCTCCGCTGCTCACGAGATTCCTCCTAGAAAGCCGACTACGACGCACCGGCCGGGGCGCCATGGTTGACTCGGTCCAATGTCCAACATAGCTCCGAACTCGCCGACCGACACCGCCGCCGTGCTCATCGACGGATTGCGGGCGGTGCGGCGCGGAGCTGCGGCGCTGGCGAGCCTGCCGCCCGAGTCCTACGCCGAGCACCACGCCGCCTTCGAGATGCTCTCCGATCAGCGCGGTCTGATCGCCGAGCACTTCGCCGGACGGCTCGCCGGGTTGGGGAATGGCCCGCTGTCGGTGTTGTCGGTCGGCTGCGGCGACGGTTCGCTCGATGCTCGGCTCGCCGCGGGTCTGCTGCTACAGGTGCCGGGCCGTCCGGTGCGGTACGTCGGCATCGACCCCTGGATCGGCAGTGCCGAACTGTTCACCGCCAGAATGGTTGCGCTCGAAGCCACCGAACTCGACTCCCACGCATACGTCGCATCGTTCGACGATTCACCGGTCGACGAAACCTTCGACGTCGTCATGTTCGTGCACTCGATGTATTACGTTGCAGACGTGGCGGCAACCCTGCGTAGTGCGCTGAACCTGCTGCGACCCGGCGGCCAGCTGTGGGTGGCCGTTGCTCCGACGGCCGCGCTCAACGCACTCGTCGAAGTTCTCGCCCCTCCGCTGGAGGGCCATCGGCAATGGTTCAGCGCCGACGTCGAGAAGGCCTTCGTGGCCGCCGCGATCGACCTCGACGAGACGGTCACGCTGGACGCGCTGGTCGATCTGTCTTCCGCGAGCGACGAAGTGTTGGACTTCGCGGTACAGGCACGTCTGACTCCCGAGCTACGCGGCCCCGTCCGGGCCTACTTGGAGGCGGTCTCCGTGCCCGGTGCCGTTGGTGAGCAGCGTGTTCCGCATCCGGTCGACGTGTTCGCGGCAACGGTTCGCTGACAGGCCCGGAGAAAAACCTTGGTTGCGGTTCGGGTCAGGCCTTCGTGGACGAGACCGGACCGGTACTGATCGATCGAATCATCTCGGCGGCCAGCGCGCTCACCTTGACGTTGGTGTTCTGAGACCGCTCGGACAGCAGTGCGAATGCCTCGTCGGCCGACACGCCTCGAACGGCCATGATGATGCCCTTGGCCTGATCGATGTCGGCCCGAGTTGTCATTGCGGTGATGAGACCGTTCAGCTCCGTCTCCGCTGTTTTCACCCGGCTGGTGATACGTACCGCGGCTTCGACTGCTGTCGAAAACAGCTGAACCAGAACTTCGTCGATGTCCTCGAAGCCGTGCGAGTTGCGGCTGTAGATGTTCAGCGCGCCGAGGTGGCGGTCGTCCATCGACATCGGTGCCGAGAGATAGCTGCGTACACCCATGCCGGTGACGTTCGCCGCGAAGCGTGGCCAGCGCTCGGCGACGTCGTCGACACGTACCCGAACCATCTGGCCGGTTCTCGCTGCCTCCAGGCACGGGCCCTCATCGGCTCGATACTGATCCTCATCCACGTCGTTGACGCGGGGATCGCTCGACGCGGCGGTCGTCGGGTGATCGGCTCCGTCTTGTAGAACCGTGATACCGACCATGTCCGCGTCCGGTACCGCCAGGGACACTTCTCGGCAGACCGCCTGCATCAAAGCTCCTGCGTCGTGGCCGGAGAGAAGCAAGCGGGAGATGTTCTCCAGGGCGCGGGTGTAGCTCGTAACTCGGGCAATCGTCGAGGCCGGTGGTAATTCGGTGCTGTCGGTACCCGAATGATCCGTCGGCGAGTGCTTGTCTGTCGGCGGGTTCTGCGGCGGGTTCTGCGGCGGGTTCTGCGGCGTGTTCGATGCCATGATCGACCTTTCAACTGCGTCAGTCCTACGTGCGCTCGGCCGAGCATGCGCGTGCAGCACCCACAGCCTGAACTCTGAATAGAGCCTAACGCCGAATCGACCGTCTGTATCGCCCCTTGTTCGTTACTGGAGAATCACTCCAGCGACCTCGATTCCATGTCCCCGTCAACGGCTGCGATATATGCGTGGGAGTACGAACCAGAAACCGACCGCGAAGAGGCCGACGACCACCGCCGCCGGTGCCGCCGCGCCGATCCCCAGCACGATCTCGAAGGTCAATGCCGCCGAGCCGACCAAGGTCATACCCAGCATGAAGAGGCCGGCGATCGCCAGATTGTTGCCGATCCGCACCACGACGTCGATGGCACGCCTACGAAACAGCAGGCGATGCATACTCACCGGAGCCACGAGAAGCACGGTCGCGAGTATCGATGCCGAGACGGTCACCAGGTACACCACGTGACCTGTCGTGGACAGGCCGTCGAACCGAGTCTGGAACGGCAATGTCAGCAGAAAGCCGGTCAGGAGTTGCACGCCGGTCTGCACGACGCGGAGCTCCTGCAGTAGAGCCGCCCAGTTGCGATCCAGTTGCTGGGTCGGGGTTTCGTTGCGTACCCGGCTGTTCCACTCGGCTTGATCGTCCTCTTCGTCGGTCGTCATTGTGCAAGGCTAAACGGATCGAAAGATGTTTGGCCGTAGTGCCGTCGGGCATCCGACAACAAGCTCGGTCGTGGCCGCCCGGGCGCGACGATCGAGTCAGGCCTCGTCAGTTGAACAGTCAGAGGGCGGGGCCGCTCAGGGCCACCGTTGCGTCGGCCCGAACCGAGTATGATCGACGACACTCTGGTCGAGCCCGCGCCAGTCTCCATTCGTGTCGACAACCGAAATCGATGTCGGCACAGAATGATCGGCCGTTTTCCGGACCTTCAGTCGGTTTTGGCTGCCGGGAAGCGCGTCCGAAAGAGATCGAAGGATGACGAACAATGTCCACGACTTCCGACAAATCAGCGGTGACCTACACGCCGTCCATTCCTACAGGCAGCGAATGCGACGACCGTGCAATGATCGATTACGCCCTTCGATGGGTCAATTCCGGTGGCGGTCCGGAAACCGATATCGAGTCACGTTTCGACATGCCCGGTCGAGTCTTCTACCGCAGCGTGCTTGCCATACTCGAGCGCTGCTCGGACACCGAACTCGGCGCTCTGGGCGTGAGCCCGGTGCTCGCCACTCGTATCGCTGCAGTTGCGCGTCGTCGCGTGTGGATCTCGAGCTGACCGCTGCCATGATCACCGTCACGAATGTTCGGGGCATGAGCATCGCCGAACTCGATGCCGCCCTTGTCGATACAGAACAACAGTTGAGGTGTGCCCGCGGCGGAAGTCCAGCGGATGCCGCGAGGCTGGAAGAGATGCGACGACGGCTCCTCAACGAGTTCCGTCGTCGCGGACTCTAGCTCCGGCAACCGGTCCGAGGCGCACCTCAGACCGCGTACCGGCGAGCTGCGGGTATCGGCGGCTCGGGATGCAGGAGCGAGTACGCGGCGCGCGCCGTCGCCTCGTACACGCGCACCGTGTCTTCGGCGACACGATCCCATGCGAAGCGTGACTGCGCCCGATCCGAACCCGACACGCCCAGGGCGAATCGTCGAGACTCGTTGTGCACGAGCAGTTCCAGCTCTCGGGCCAGATGCCTCCGGTCGGGCGGATCGATAGCCCTGCCGGTGATTCCGTCGACCACGAGATCGCCCGTGTAGCCGATCCCGTATGCGACGACGGGCAGGCCACATGCCATGGCCTCGAGAGTGACGACGCCCGCGGATTCGCTCGGCGACAAACAGACGAACAGGTCGGCCGACCTCAACAATGTCGACATGTGGCGGTGGCGAACAGGGCCCGTGAAGATCGTGCGTCCGGCCATCCCGTGAGCGGCCGCCACCTCGCGGAGACGCGCTACGCCGCTCGTCCCCGGCCGTTCGCCGCCGACGAATACCAGTTCAGTGTCGTCGAGTTTGCCGAGTAACGCAGCGACAGTGGAGAAATCGCGATCGGAACCGACCATGGCAACGCGGCACGACGCGGTGCCGCGTGGGGCTTTCGGCCCGGACGGGTCGAAGTCGTCCAGATCCACACCGGTCGGCACGATGGACACCTTGGCTCTGGCCACGCCCATTCGGGTCAACGTTTCGGCCTCGTCCGGACACGATGCGATGAGGCGGTCCGCAGAACGCGCGATCTTTCTCTCCATCGATGCCCTAGGGACGGTCGAACCATGGCCGTCGGCAGACGATCCTGGGTGTTCGGTATCGGCCAGGCCGTGAAACGACACCACCGTCGGTACCTCCGCAGCACCGGCCGCGAGCGCGGTTGCCAGCCCGGACACCCACGAATGAGCATGTGCGACATCGGGCTTGTGCTGGGACAGACAATCACGCAATGACGAAGCGAAGGCGCTCGTGTGGGGGAGTGTCTGCTCCTCTCCCATGGGGCGTGCAGGACCTGCAGCCAGATTCACCACTCGGTAGCCACCGGGCGCGAGGACTTCGTCGTCCGCTTTCGGAGTCTGTTTCCTCGTGTAGACATCGACCCGCGTCCCTGCGCGTGTCAGGGACGTCGCCAGTCGGTCGAGTTGAGCGCACGATTGCTCGGACTCGATGTCGGCTGGTTCCAGTATCGGGCTCAGGTGTTCGGAAACGAGTGCAACGTGCATGGTTCTTCGCCCCTGTCGGGTTCGCACGGCCCGATCCGGGCGCATACCCCGGTTGCGACGAAGCGGGGTATGCCGACCCGATCCTGGAGTCGGCGTGCAGGTCGAGCAGTCGGTACGCTCTCGGTCTTCCACCGCGGGCTTCGGCTTCGGGTGGCGGGCCGTCGGCTCACCGGCCGGACCAGCTTCCGTGCATCGACGACCCCACCCTATTGCCTCGGGCGTCTTTGCGAAACCTCTGGCGAAATATTTACCTGTGCGAAAACTAGTGACGACAAATCCGACTTCACAACCTCGGTCGTCCGTCGCTCACCGACTCCAGTATCACCGCTCGGTGCTGTATCGGGGAGTGTGCCGGGTTTGCCTCCGCTGATCCGACCACCGGGAAGTTGCACCGTCAACGACCAAAAAATCCAGTGCCATAACATGTTTCGACCGGAGCTGATTGGTATAAGCTGTGTTCACGCGGTTGAAGAGTAGCCCCGTGGTCAGAAACATCGACTGCGAGAAGTGCCGACCGCGTTCTCTGGAACTCGTGGGTGCCTCCGGTCGAAGGGCAATGGAGGTGCGCAATGGTATTTCTGCGTTCTGTTCACAGCGACCCGGAGTCGATCAGACTGTCGTTCTGTGGTCCCACCAATTTCGAGGACAGTGCATTCGCCATGTCCGTGGACGAGCCGGTGGGGGGACCCGTCGTCATTCGAATCATCGGGAAGATCGACAGATCAGCGGTACCGGTTCTGGGCGAATGCGTTTCGGAAGCAATCGTGTGCGGCCGTTCGCTGGTCGTCGATCTGCTGGATGTCGAATCCGTACACCCCTCGGTGGTATCGATCCTGTCGGCTGCAGCGTCGCGATTGTCCGAGCATCGTTGTCGCGTCATGGTCTGCTGCACAAACGAGTTGCAGCATCAACTTCGGCAGGGCGGATTTCCGCACAGCATCGATTGCTACGGAACGGTGGCAGAAGCGATTCGAGCAGGACTGAGGCCGCACAGGGCTGCCTCCTCGAGATCGGCTTAGGAACGGCCATGACAGACTACGAATCGCTGGCACGCCGAGTCGATGCTTTCCGCGGAAAGCCGGCCCGGCCCTCGCAAATTCCGCAGGACTCGATTCCTCTGCTGAGCAAACAGATTGCGTCGGCAAGAGATTCGACGAGCTCGGACGACGTTCGTAGTCGTGCCGAAGCGGTGCTCGAGCAGCTGGCAGTTCTGTATGCGGAAATGTCGTCACCACCGTGACGTTTTGTGGCGACCGAGACGAAAGACGACGATGACAAATTTCGCACTACCCACAGTGGGAGTGGAAGAGGAGTACTTCATCATCGACGCCGGCACGATGCAACCCACGGCCACTCGAGGTGCCGTCATCGCACATGCGCGGAGCATGGGGATCGACGCCGTCTCCGAGCTCACCCAAGTGCAGGTGGAGACCAATTCGCCTCCGCTACAGCATCTTCGCGATCTTCGCGAGTACGTGATATCCACTCGTACCGTGCTGTCGGCAATAGCCGTCTCGCACGGAGTCCGCCTCTTGGCTACCGGCGTGTCGCCGGTGCCACGCGCAGACTCAGGGGCACTTCCTGTTTCGGACGGCGATCGCTACCGCCGACTCGCCCGAACCTACGGCGCGCTGGCCGACAGCGTCGCCACGTGTGGCGGCCACATCCACGTGGAAGTGCCGAACAAGGCGACTGCCGTCCAGGTGTGCAACTTCGTGCGGCCTTGGCTACCCGCCCTCCTGGCGATGACGTCCAACAGTCCGATACACGACGGGGTCGATACCGGACACGCAACGTGGCGATCCACGGTGTGGGGGCGGTGGCCCAGTGCCGGTCCACCGCCGTACCTGCACTCGGCCGATCACTACGACGACCTGGTTGCCTCCATGATCCACACCGGGGTGATCCTCGACGAAGCGTCCCTGTACTGGGATGTTCGCCCAAGCATTCACCAGCCGACGATCGAGGTGCGGGTCGGCGATGTCCCTGCCGTTGCCGACGAAGTGGCACTGTCCGCAGCCTTGGTCCGTGGACTGGTCGTCACTGCGATGCGGTCGATCGAGAACGGTGAATACGCTCCGTTCGTCGAGGATCGGCACATGACGGCGGCATATCACCGAGCTCGGGTGTACGGATTGACCGGGGATGGAGTGGATCCATTCACCGGAAAGCTGGTACCCGCTCTGAGTCTGCTGCGCTCTCTCGTGCGATGCATCAAGCCTGCGCTCACCGCCTCCGGTGACACCCGGTACGTCGAGACCTGCCTCGAACGTCTGCAGCACCTGGGCAATGGAGCTCAACGTCAGCGAGAGGTGTTCGCCCGTACCGGGGATGCCGCTGAGGTGGCGACCGTTGCTGCTCGGTGCACCACCTCCGACTGGAGTGCGTCGGTGGCGCACGCGGCGACGTGAGAGCGGCCGGTCGGCCCCAGCGGCGTCTGTCCGGACCGGGTGCAATCACCGAAGTCGGTAGAACGGGGTCGAGATGAACATTCAGCGGAAAGCGGCTTTCCGATCGGTCCACTCGGCCACGAGGTCGGCAGTGGACGGAGCCGACGGCGTAGCGCGTCGGTGGCCGATGGTCCTGGCGCTCTCACTGCTACTACTGGTGTGCTTCGCCGTACTCGGAGCCGCTGTGGCTACGCCGGTGTTCGGTCTCGTGTTCGGAATGATGACCCTCGGACTTCTCGGCTTGGGATGGGTGATGATGCGATGAGCGTCTTCCGTTGGCGCGCGGTACGGCGATTCACGAACAAGCGCAACCTGCCGCGTCCCCATCTGACGGATCTCGACCAAGCCGAGCAATTGTTCTGCGTCGCAGATGCGTTCGGAGTGAGCTGGCCCCGCGATCGGCGTCGTATCGAACTGAGACTGATGTGGCTCGGGATGGAGCCGTGTCGCGCGTGGCAGCTGTCGGACGTCCTACACCTGCTGCACGGACGACCCAGCAACACTGTGCGTCGCCGCGAAGTCAGACGTCTCGTCGGCGGGCACGGAGGAACCGCGCCCATGCACGGTGCGACGAGGCGACGAAGTGCTGACGGTGGCCGATGACATCGGTGATCGACAACCGTGCGTGAGAGCCTCCGAGTGCTAATACTCGGTTGGTCCAGCTTCGTCCACGGCGAGTGTACTGCCGGCGATGTCCTGGCCACTGACGCGGTATCGAAGCACCTGGGCAGCAAAGGGATTCAGCACGACATTGCGTGGAGTCCGGTCATGGCAGCAGTCCACCCACCCCGATCGGACGAGCACGGCCGACGCCGCGACGTGCGGTACGACGACGCCGATCCCGCGCTCTACACGCATGTGATCTTCGTCTGCGGTCCGATTCACGGCGCGCCCGTGGCTCAGATGCATCTTAGGTTCGGTCGCTGTCGGCGCATAGCGATCGGGGTGACGGTCATCGACGAGTCCGCCCCGGAGGTCGTGGATTTCGATGCTGTCATCGCCCGCGACGCGCCGTCCGGAAGTCCGTCGACCGACTTGTCCGCGACCGTGGCCGTCCCCCGTATGCCCCTGGTCGGAGTCCTTCTGGCCACCGGCCAGAAGGAATACGGCGACAAGCGAGCGCACGAAACCGTTCTGGAGACGCTGGACGAGTGGTTGACGAGCCGGACCGACTGTGTGTTCGTGGAGATCGACACTCGCCTCGACCCGCGGACTTGGCGGTCGGCATCGGTTCCAGCGCAGACGGAATCGTTGATTGCGCGATGCGACGCCGTCGTGACGATGCGCATGCACGGGTTGGTGCTGGCGCTCAAGAACGCGGTTCCCGTTGTTGCCGTCGATCCGGTCGAGGGAGGCGGAAAGGTCAGTGATCAGGCCTCCGCGTGGTCGTGGCCGGCGCTGATCGCGGGTGAGTCGGCGACGGCCGATGCCCTCGACCGCAATCTGCGGTGGGCACTGTCCGATCGTGGGCAGTGGTTCGCCCGTGAGGCGTCGCTGGGGGCGGAACACGCTCCGGAACAACTGGTTCGCCTGGACGAGCTACTGGATTCGACACTCTGATTCATCGATCCGCATTCGATTGTTTGAGTCGATTTCGTTCGGGGATAGCGACAAGACAGGCGTAGTCACGAACGAAAGGACACGGCATGACCATCAATCCCATCGAACTGCAGAGGCACCTCGCCGGTGCCGACTACCCGGCGTCGAAGGACCAATTGTGCGAGTTGGCCGAGAAGAACGGCGCGGACGAGGACACAATGTCGGCGCTTCGAAACATGAAGGGCGACAGCTTCGACGGTCCCGACGCAGTCAGCGCTGCTGTCAGTGATCAGAGCTAGAACGACTTCAGAGACCGAACCGAAGACGACGGGAGGACCGAGATGACAACGAGCGCACGAGAGACACGGTCACCGATCCGGTGGGCAGCCCTGTCGATGGGGGCTGTCTTCCTGGTTGTGGGCGTGCTGGGCTTCATTCCAGGCGTCACAACCGATTACGACATGCTCACCTTCGCCGGGCACCATTCTGGAGCCGAGCTGCTCGGGATCTTCGAGGTGTCGGTACTACACAACATCGTGCACCTTCTGTTCGGTGTCGCCGGTGTCGCCTTGGCAAGAACCGCTGCCACTGCGAGGGCGTACTTGATCGGCGGCGGGGTCGTGTACTTCGTGCTTTTCCTGTACGGACTGTTCATCGACCGCGACAGCAGCGCCAATTTCGTCCCGGTCAACCAGGCCGACAACTGGCTCCATCTCGGCTTGGCGGTCGTGATGGTCGCGCTGGGCGTGCTGACATCGCGCATGAAGACGCGCGCAGTCCCGTGAGTACCGCAGCAAAAATCGAGAGGAGGAGCTGTGAAAGCTGTTGTGTGGCATGAGGTAGGCGATATCCGATTGGATGAGGTCGCCGATCCACGGATCGAGCAACCCACCGATGCGATCATCCGGGTCACCACGTCCGCCATCTGCGGAACCGATCTGCACCTCGTACGCGGGACGATGCCGGGAATGGTCCCGGGAACCGTCGTCGGGCACGAGGCAGTGGGAGTCGTGGAGGAGGTGGGGTCTGCGGTTCGTGGGTTCGCGCCGGGAGACCGAGTGGTCGTCGGCTCGACGGTGGCCTGCGGCACCTGTTCGTATTGTCGTGCAGGGTATTTCGCACAATGTGACACCGCCAACCCCAACGGTGCGCAGGCGGGCACGTGCTTCTTCGGAGGACCGGAGTCGACAGGGCCGGTCGACGGCCTGCAGGCGGAGCGCGCCAGAATCCCCTACGCGGCTACCACTCTCGTCAAGGTGCCGGATGCCGTGAGCGACGAACAGGCGATCATGGTCTCCGACGTCCTCCCTACCGGGTACTTCGGTGCGGTGCTGGCCAGAGTACGTCCCGGCAACACCGTGCTGGTCCTCGGTGCCGGTGCCGTCGGGCAATGCGCCGTCGCATCGGCGAAGCTGCAGGGCGCGTCACGAGTGATCGTGGTCGACGGAATCGAATCCAGACTCGAGATGGCACGCCGCCAGAACGCCGAGCCGGTGAACTTCAACGTGGAGGATCCTGTTGCCACGGTGTTGGAGCTGACCGGCGGTATCGGGGTCGATCGAGTGATCGACGCAGTCGGTGTGGACGCACAGAAGCCTTCGTCCGGGCCGGCGTTGGACTCTCTTCCCGTCGACGAAGCGACGTTCGAAGCCGAGCAGAAAAAGGCCGGCCCAGGCGGTAACACCGAGTCCGGTCAGTGGCTCGTCGGTGACGCCCCGACGCTGGCGGCCCGTTGGGCGGTGCGTGCCAGTGCCAAGGCAGGCACCATTGGGATGATCGGCGTCTACCCGCCGACGTTCGATTCGTTTCCCGTCGGCGAGATGATGAATCGAAACATCACGGTGCAGTCGGGTAATTGCAATCATCGCCGTTACATTCCGGGTCTCCTCGCACGAGTGGCCCGGGGTGATATCGACCCGACCGCATTCGTGACGCAGCACGTCGAACCCACCTCCATGATCGATGCCTACGAGACTTTCGACCGGCGCGAGGACGGTTGGCTCAAGACGACGGTCCCGATGTGATGGTCGGAACCACCGAGCCCAGGAGCGAACCTTCATGACGACTTTCGAGTACGACACACCCGTCAGTGCCGGTCCGGACGCCGACCCGCGGCGTTCTCACGTTGCTCGCCTGACCGGGCTACGGGCGGTCAAAACAACTGTTGCCATAGGTTTTCCACCGGTTGCCTCCGGAGTCATCGCACGTCGACGCAAGGCGATGTCGCTGCTGGAGAAAATGAACGCCGATTCGATGGCAACGAACACTGTCGACGAGCTGCGCGCCGAGTTCGGCAGTGGACCGGTGGAACTGGTGCTGCCGGGCCGAAAGGTGGTGATCGTTCTCGACGAGGACGATGCAGCCAGGATTCTCGACGAGACCCCGTCGTCGTTCACACCGGCCAACCGTGAGAAGCGCGGTGCGCTGAGGCCGTTCCAGCCTCGAGGGGTGTTGATCTCCGATCGTCCGGGACGCGATTACCGGCGCCCGGTAAACGAGGCAGCGCTCGAAACTCCGGATGCTCTGCACTCGCTGTCGGGCGCGTTCGCTGCGGTCATCGACGACGAACTCGGCAGGCTGACCAGTGACGCTCGCCGCAGTGGAGAATTGAACGCGAGCTCGTTCACCCGGGCCTGGTGGCGGGCGGTTCGGCGCATCACGCTCGGTGACGCGGCACGCGACGACTCGGTTGTCACGGACCAATTGTGGTCACTGCGGGCGAATGGCAACTGGTCGTATTTCTTTCCCGCCCGCACTCGGTTGCGAGAGAAATTCTTCGACCGCCTCTATCGGTATGCCGAAGACGTGCAACCGAACACGCTGATGGCGGCGCTGGACGCCAGAACAACCGGTGCCGCCACCGATCCTGTGGGCCAGATACCGCACTGGCTGTTCGCATTCGATGCGTCAGGGATTGCGACCTTGCGCGCGTTTGCTTTGTTGACAAGTCACGACGAACAGATGAGTCGAGCGCGCGATGAGGTGCGCCGGGTCGACCCGCGCTCCCCGCATCCCCTGCCGTTTCTGCGCAGCTGCATTCTCGAGTCGCTGCGCCTGTGGCCGACGACCCCAGCTATCCTGCGGGATTCGACCGTGGACACCGAATGGGGTGCCCAGCGTGAGCGCATCGATGCGGGTAGCGCCTTCTTGATCTATACCCCCGCGTTTCATCGCGATGGTCGGTCTCTCGCTTACGCGGATGCATTCGACCCCGACGTGTGGTTGGACGGTCGTGCGGAAAGTCAGCGCGGCTTCCTCCCGTTCAGTTCGGGCCCTGCGGGTTGCCCGGGCCGCAACGTTGCCCTGTTCACGTCGAGTACCGCCCTCTCGCGTCTGGTCGCGCAGTTCTCGGACTGCCGACAGACCTCACACCCACGGCTCGGTTCAGACCGGCCACTGCCGCCGACATTCGACCATTTCGGTCTGACGTTCGAGGCAGCCCCGTAGTACGACGATTTCGATCGGGAGAACCAATGGCCATTGCCACGATCAATCCTGCGAACAACACGACCATCGAGGAATTCGACGAATTCACCGACGAACACGTCGACGACTGCATTGCATCCGCCGACTTGGCGTACAAGCACTGGCGCAATGTCGATGTCGGAGAGCGAGCGACATTCTTGGCTCGGGCGAGTGAGCTGATGATGGAACGCAGTGACCGATTCGCGTCGCTGCTCACGATGGAGATGGGCAAACTGATCGGCGAAGCGAAAGGCGAAGTTGCCCTGGCCGCGTCGATTCTGCAGTATTACGCAGACAACGGACCGGACATGATTGCCGATGAGACGCTGCAGGTCGACGACGGTTCGGCCATCGTCCGCACGCTACCGATCGGACCACTACTCGGAGTGATGCCGTGGAACTTTCCGCTGTATCAGGTGGTGCGATTCGTCGGCCCGAATCTGTTGCTGGGCAATACCGTTCTGATCAAACACGCCAGCATCTGCCCGCAGTCGGCAGCGGCCCTCGAGGAACTGTTCCGCGACGCCGGTGCGCCGGCCGGCGTCTATACCAATCTGTTTCTGTCCGGATCGAAAATATCGCGCATCATCGACCATCCCAAGATTCGGGGGGTGTCACTGACCGGAAGCGAGGGTGCGGGTGCCAGCGTCGGCGAGCGAGCCGGCAAGAATGTGAAGAAGTCGGTCCTCGAACTCGGTGGCAGCGATCCCTTCATCGTGCTCGACGACGGCGACGACTTCGATCGACTGATCGTCGCGGCGGTCACCGGGCGTATGGCGAACACCGGTCAGAGTTGCGTCGCATCGAAGCGCTTCTTCGTCGTGGATGATCTTTACGAGAGCTTCGTGTCGGCTTTGTCGCGGGCGTTCGGTGAGTTGGTGCCGGGAGATCCGGCAGACGAGAACACGACATTGGGCCCGCTGTCTTCCGAGCAGGCTGCAGAGGATCTGGACGAGTTGGTGGGTGATGCAGTGGACAAGGGCGCGACCGCCGTCGTCGGAGGGCATCGCCTCGATCGCGACGGTTCCTACTACGAGGCAACCGTACTGACCGGAGTGTCGGACGAGATGCGCGCGTTCAGTGAAGAGCTGTTCGGTCCCGTTGCGGCGGTGTACTCGGTGAAAGACGCCGATGAAGCTGTGCAGCTGGCCAATTCATCGCCCTACGGCCTCGGCTCGACGGTGTATTCGAAAGATGTCGATGCGGCTCGGGCGGTCGCGGACCGTCTCGACGTCGGCATGGTGTGGATCAACCATCCGACCGCCACCGCACCCGAATTGCCGTTCGGCGGTGTGAAGAACTCCGGTTACGGACGCGAGTTGTCACACTACGGAATCGGTGAGTTCGCCAACCACAAGCTCGTCCGTGTCGTGCCGATGGAATCGGAGATCACCGGCGCAGGGGGCTGACAGCGAACACACACGCGAAGGTGGGGGACGCCGATTGCCGTCCCCCACATTTCACGTGCGCGCAAGCGTCTCAGCCGTCGGACCGACCGAGCCTGGCCGCCAACAATTGCTTGCCCTGCTCGCCGCCCTTCCGGCTCTCGGACTGCGCGCGCCGGAAGAAATCGGCGAGCTCGTCGTCACCGTCACGTTCGGCGTCGCCGATGTACTCGTCCAGCTGAACCGCGTTGCGTAGCGAGGCTTCGAGGAACCACACCAGGTTGTAATCCTTGTCTCGGGTGCCGGTGATGCTGCTCGCTTCTCGATCGCTCATGGTTGTCCTTTCTCGTCGTGACTTGTGTTGCAAGGAAGAGCTACCCGGCAATCATGGCGACAAACGAACTGCACCGACGCGGAAGAATCCCACCGCCGTTCGTTTATCTCGTGTCGATCAGGGCACTCGATTTCAATGAACGACTCCACTGCCACCGGACGTACCGGCTCTTCGAGACTCGATGTCGCGGTATGGCATGTGCACGGGTCGTGGTCCACATCGTTCGTGGCCGGCCCGCACTGCTACGCAGTTCCGGTGTTGCCGCAGGGCGGCGAGTGGGGTCGTGGTTTGTGTGGCCGTCGGTGGGGGCCCGCTGCCGTGGAGGTGTCACCACGCGAGCTCGCGGAACGGAACATCGATGTGGTCGTACTCCAGCGGCCCCATGAGGTGAATCTGTTCCGGCAGTGGACGGGCCGCCGACCCGGCATCGATGTGCCCGCCGTCTACGTCGAGCACAACACGCCCAAGCCCAACGCCGTCGACTCTCGACATCCCATGGCCGAACGGCGCGACATCCCGGTCGTGCACGTCACCGACTTCAACCGGTTGATGTGGGACAACGGTGCGGCCCTCACCCATGTTGTCCGGCATGGCATTGCGGACCCGGGGCCGCGATACACCGGGCACCTCGAACGTGCCGCCACCATGATCAACGAACCGGTCCGCCGCGGTCGTACCACCGGTACCGACCTGCTCCGGCCGCTGTCACGGTCCGTACCGATGGACGTGTATGGGCTCGGAACTGCGGGACTGGAGCTGATTCTCGGCGTCGACGGCATACGTGGTCACGGCGATGTACAAGGTGATGCACTGCTGGATGCTGTTGCCGAGCGCCGGGTGTACGTCCATACGCCCCGGTGGACATCGTTGGGTCTGTCTCTGCTCGAAGCGATGCACATGGGCATGCCGGTGGTTGCGCTCGCGAGTACGGAAGCTCCGGTCACCGTTCCGCCCGATGCCGGTGTGCTGTCCAACGACCTCGACGTACTCGCCTCGGCGATTCGATGTTTCACCGCCGACCCCGAGGCCGCGGCGCTCGTCGGAAAGAGAGCGCGCGCAGTGGCACTCGAGCGACACGGCCTCGATCGGTTCGTCGCCGACTGGAACCGAATCCTCGGCGAGGTGGCGCGGTGACAGACGCATCGCCCGACGCTGTGACGGTCACGTGGAAAGGACGTTGTCGATGAAGGTAGCTCTGGTCTCCGAGCATGCGAATCCGCTCGCCGCACTGGGCGGCGTCGATGCAGGCGGGCAGAACGTGCACGTGGCGGAGTTGGCCAAGGCGCTCGCCGCACTCGGCCACGACGTCACCGTGTACACGCGCCGCGACAGCGCCACCGCGCCCGAGACGGTCACCACCGACGCGGGTTTCACCGTCGTGCACGTCCCGGCGGGCCCGCCCTGCTCGATTCCCAAGGACGACATGTTGCCGCACATGGTGCAATTCGGTGACTTCCTCGCAGATCGGTGGTCGGTGTCGAGGCCGGACGTCGCTCACGCTCACTTCTGGATGTCGGGCATCGCCACTCGACGGGCGGCGGAACGGCTCGACATCCCGCATGCCATCACCTTTCATGCACTGGGAGAGGTGAAGCGGCGGTATCAGGGTGCCGCGGACACCAGTCCACGGGACCGTATTCCGATCGAACGCGAACTGGCCTGCGGTGCTGGGCGCGTCATAGCCACCTGCTCGGACGAAGCGTTCGAGCTGACGCGAATGGGTACCGACCGCGCACGCATCGCGGTGGTTCCGTGCGGCGTCGATCTCGACATGTTCGGCCCGACCGGGCCCACACTCCGTCGACCCACCGAGCAACAGTATCGCGTCGTGACGGTGGGACGGATGGTGCGCCGCAAAGGTTTCGCGACCGCCATCGGGGCACTTGCTCACATACCCGATGCCGAACTGGTAGTGGTCGGTGGCCCGGAGGCCGGCCAGTTCGAGAAGGATCCGGAAGTGGTCCGGCTGACGCGAACAGCGGTGCGCCTCGGCGTTCGAGATCGGGTCCGATTCGTGGGTCAGGTATCCCGCGAGAACATGCCCTCGTTGCTCAGATCGGCCGATACCGTGGTGTGTGCCCCATGGTACGAACCCTTCGGCATCGTTCCGCTCGAGGCCATGGCGTGCGGGGTACCGGTCGTTGCCTCCGCCGTGGGCGGATTGCTCGATACCGTGGTGGATGGGCGTACCGGAACGTTGGTTCCACCTCGTGACGCACTGAGCGTCGCGAACGCAGTGAATCGACTGTTGGCCGATCACTCACTGAGACAAAGCTGTTCGGCCGAAGCACAGCAGCGGGCACACAGGTACTCCTGGTCTCGGATCGCCGACGACACCGTGCGGGTCTACTCGCGCATCCTTCGCACCGTGTCCGAGACCACTGCCGTCGGTGAGTCGCGCTGACACCGTGCCGAACTGCGCTGCGCCCAGACCGGGATCAGTCGACGTACCGGCGGCCGACGGAATTAGCCTGCGGTTGCTCGAGGAGCACCAGCCCGGCCTCGACTTCGTTCGGTACCACGCGTCGGTTGCGTAGCACCCACGGTGCCGAGGCGAACGCTTCCAGCACTGCAGCAACCGTTTTCAGGTCCTTCGGGGCGGAACGGAGCACCACATGTGATCGACGGAGTGCGCTGCGGACAGGGCGCCTGAGCCAGAGCGTCCACAACGTGTTGCGGATTCCGAGTTGTCGGCGGCGAACACGCTGACGGCTGACCGAGGGCTCGTGATGGATGACCATGGATTCCTCCCACACCATCCACCATCCCGCGGCAGCAAGATCGAGCGCCAGTAGTTCCTCCTCGCCCCCCAGCCACATCTTCTCGCAGAATCCGCCGACGTCGCGGAAGGCCTGTACGCGGAACATCGACAGGCCGGCCATCACGCCGAGCACCGCCGGCCCGGGTAACCAGTCGGGCCCAGGAATCGGTGACTCGCGGAATTCGGGCGTGATGGGATCTTCGACGAGCGACGGAGCGACCAGACACTTGCCCGTCACCGATCCGAGCGACGGGTGCCGCGAGAGGATGTCGGCACCGACAGTCAGAGACCCGGGCTGCCAGCGTGTGTCGTCGTCGCAGAAAGCGACGAATTCGGTGTCGACCAAATCCACAGCTCGGTTGCGTCCCGTGGCCCCCAGATTGTCCTCGAAGGCGAGCAGCCTGACCGACGGGAAGGTCGAGCGCACCATCTCTGCCGTACCGTCCTCGGACCCGTTGTCCGCCAGAATGATCGGCGCGGCATCGGGCAGTGTGGTCATGTGGTGCAACGTACGCCGTAGTTCTTCGCAGCGATTGTGGGTGATCACCACGACGGTGACGTGGTTCTTCTGTGTCATGAGTACCTCTCCAGCAGTCGAAGTCTGCGTTCGACATCGCGCGGAACCCGCTGCCGCCGACGAATCGCGGACGGAAGCCGTTGCAGCGTCGGCACCAGCGCGCGCCGTGCGGCAGTGTCGGTGCAGGCATCGAGAGCGAGCCGTGCGCTGTCGGCCACGGCACGGGGAAGCGGCCTCCGCATCCACGCGGTCAGCACCTCGTTACGACGGGAAGCGCTGTGGCGATCATGCGTCGAGGACCGCGATGTCGAGGGGTGGTGATGGTTGACGATGCTGTCGACGTAGCACAGCTCCCACCCCGCTGCCGACAGGTCCACGGCCAGAGACTCCTCCTCACCAGCGAATCCGATCACGTCGGAAAAGCCTCCCGCCTGCGCAAAGGCCCGAGCACGCACCACGGCCCCGCAGGCGATGAATCCCAGGATCGACGGACCGGGCGAATCCGGTGACCGGCCGAGTGGGCTGTTCGCCATCAGGGCATTGACCGGGTCCTCGCGGTTGTCGGCACCGACGAGGGTGCGGGCGGCGATCAAACCCAATCCGGGGTACTGCTCGAACAGGTGCTCGGCCCGGGGCAGCGCCCCCTGCTCCCACCACGAATCGTCGTCACTGAACGCGACATACGGTGTCTGCGCTGCGCGCACTCCGACGTTCCGCGATGCTCCGCCGCCATTGTGATCGAGGCGAATGTAGGACACCTGCTCGTTCGTGGTCGCTGCCGCGCCGACGACCTGGGCCGTTCGATCGGACGACGCATTGTCGACCACCACCACCGGCGGTCGTGGCCGTAGTTCGGTCAAGTGCGACAGCGTCGTACCGAGTTCGTCCGCGCGGTTCCGGGTGACGACGACAACGGTCGTGGGAGAGCTCACCACGATGTGCTACCCCCGAAAAACGCGGTCAATCACATATTTGCAAAGTTGGATTCACCGCGTTTACATCGCTTTCGCCAGGGCATCACCCGCCACGTGAGGTCACAACAATCCACGAAACAATTCACCAGGGCATTGGTGGCGGGCGGATCGGGCTTCGTCGGCTCGCATCTGTGCGAGGCGCTGATCGACGCGGGCACGGCCGTGGTGTGTGTGGACAATTTCGAGACCGGGCGAGAAGAGAACGTCGAATCCTGCCTGGGCAACGCATTGTTCGAGTTGGTCGAGCACGACATCACGTCCGCGCTCCCTGATGTGGGTCCCGTCGACGTCGTGTTTCATCTGGCGTCCGCGGCCTCGCCCGTCGATTACTTCCGTCTGCCGATCGAGACGTTGCACGCAGGTTCGATCGGCACCGAGAACCTGTTGAACCTGGCGTCGGCCCACGGCGCGCGCTTCGTGCTGGCCTCGACGAGCGAGGTCTACGGAGACCCACAGGTCCACCCACAGGTCGAGAACTACTACGGGAACGTCAATCCCATCGGACCACGCAGTGTGTACGACGAAGCCAAACGGTACGCCGAGGCACTCACATCCGCGTATCGCAGAACCTACGGAGTGAACACGGCCATCGCACGAATCTTCAACACCTACGGCCCGCGGATGCGTAGTGACGACGGCAGAATGATTCCGACGTTCATCGGACAGGCCCTGGCCGAAAGACCCTTGACCGTCACCGGATCGGGCACTCAGACAAGGTCGATCTGCTACGTCTCCGACACTGTCGCCGGGCTTGTTGCGCTCGCCGCGTCGTCGCACGGTGGCCCGGTGAATTTGGGAAACCCGATCGAGGCGACGGTGGAGGAATGGGCCCGTCGCGTCGCGGGTGTCGTCGGCTCCTCGGCCGGAGTGAACTACGTCGACGCCACCCCGGACGATCCACGGCGCCGGTGTCCGGACATCACTCGGGCGCGCGTCGAGCTCGGGTGGCAACCGGTGGTCGAGGTCGACACCGGACTGAAACGCACTGTCGAATGGTTCGTGGACCGCGCCTCACCAGCGGTGACACGGCAACAACACTGAATCACCCATAGGTGTTTTTCTCGAAAATTGCCGGGTAGTCGACTCGAGTAGGCCGGCAACCCGGCCCAGATCGTTGGGAGTGATCCATGCGAGTTCTCGGCATCAACGCCGTGTTTCACGACTCCGCTGCAGCGCTCGTCGTGGACGGTCGAACCGTGGCAGCTGCAGAGGAAGAGCGGTTCAGCAGACGCAAGCACGGCAAGCGGCCGGTGCCGTTCTCGACATGGGAACTGCCCGAGCAGGCCATCGCGTGGTGTCTGGACGCAGGCGGGCTCGACATGGCCGATGTGGATGCGGTGGCGTACTCGTACGATCCCGCATACGTCGATCCGGCCCTCGCGGGTCTCGACGAGAACTGGGAACACCTACGCACCAGCTATGCTTCCCGCGTTCCCTTGTTCCTGCGCAGCGCTTTCCCGAACTTCGATCCGGCGAAGTTTCGCTTCGTGCGTCATCACGTCGCGCATGCCGCATCCGCCGGTCTGGCGAGTCCGCACGGTGACGGCGCAGTACTGGTACTGGACGGGCGCGGTGAACGAGGATCGATGCTCGCCGGCGAGTACCGCCAGGGCAAGCTCGATGTGTTTGCCACACAGCAACTTCCGCATTCACTCGGGCTGCTCTACGAGGATCTGACCGAACATCTCGGCTTTGCACGGTCGAGCGACGAGTACAAGGTCATGGCCATGGCGTCGTACGGCACGCCGCGCTTCGCCGAGGAACTACGGCAGCGGGTGTATGCAACCGGTGACGGCGGCTTCCGCACCGAACCCTTCGACTGGAGTGCCCTCGCGCCCAGGCGTGCCCGCGGTGACGGCTTCGAGAAGGAGCACGCAGATCTGGCGTCGAGCGTGCAGACGGTGCTGGAGGAAACACTGTTGAGTCTGTGCGCGTGGCTGGCCGAGCGCAGTAGTACCCGGCACTTGACGATGGCAGGTGGTACAGCGCTCAATTGCGTTGCCAACACCCGTATTCAGGCCGAGGGCCCCTTCGAGAGCGTGTGGGTGCAGCCGGCGTCGGGAGATTCGGGAACCGCCCTCGGTGCCGCGTTGACTCTGGCGGCCGAGGCGGGGGATCGTATCGAACCCATGATCGGTGCCGCACTCGGTCGTTCGTGGACCGACGGCGAGGTCGAGTCCATGCTGCGCACCGCACGCGTGCGATACGAGCGGCCCGGCGACATCGGAACAGCCGTGGGGCAGGTACTCGCCGGTAACGGCGTCGTCGGGTGGTTCCAGGGCAGGTCCGAATTCGGCCCTCGTGCTCTGGGCAACCGGTCGTTGCTCGCCCACCCGGGGCACGCGTCGAACATCGAGCGACTCAACGACATCAAGGGGCGCGAGCAGTTCCGGCCCGTGGCACCGATGGTGCTCGAAGAACGAGCCGCCGACATCTTCTCTCGGGGTCCGATCCCGAGCCCGTACATGCTGTTCGTCCACGACGTCGCACCGCGATGGCGCGACCGACTGCCTGCCGTGACGCACGTCGACGGAACGGCACGCATTCAGACCATCCATCCGGAACGCGACGCGGCCATTGCTTCGGTACTGACCGAATTCGACCGTCTCACCGGCACTCCCGTCATCGTCAACACCAGCCTCAACACCGCGGGCCGTCCGATGGTCGACAGCCCACACGACGCCCTCGAGCTCTTCGGTTCTGCTCCCGTCGATGCACTCGCCCTGGGACCGTTCCTGGTACGTCGACCATGACGTCCGCGGCGAAACACAGAGCCGTCGACGTCGCGACCGTCGATTATTCGGTCGTGGTGCCCACCGTCGGTCGCGAGAACCTGGGCCCGTTGTTGCGTTCGATTGCCGATTCCGTCGGACCTGCGCCCGCCGTCATCGTGGTCGTCGACGATCGTAAGTCGACGTCGGTGCCGTTGGCGGTTCCGGAGACCGGCAGCAACGTCGTTGTCGTGCGCAGCGGCGGCCGGGGTCCTGCCGCTGCCCGTAACGCGGGATGGCGAGCATGCCGTACCGAGTGGATTGCGTTCGTGGACGACGACGTTCGGGTACCCGGAGACTGGGCCGCGCAACTCGTGGCAGACCTGGACGGGCTCGCCCCCGACGTCGCAGCGTCGCAGAGTCGCATCCATGTGCCGATCGATTCGTCTCGTCGTCCGACCGACGACGAGCGGCGTACTGCCTCGCTGGCCCACGCGCGCTGGATCACGGCGGACATGGCGTATCGACGTGATGTGCTCGCGCGCGTCGGCGGGTTCGACGAACGTTTTCCGCGCGCCTATCGCGAGGATTCCGATGTGGCGGCCCGGGTGATCGATGCCGGCTATCGCATCGAACGCGGCTCCCGCGTCACCGACCATCCGCCTGCCACCGGTTCGTTCTTCGCGAGTGTGAGAGCCCAACGCGGCAACCGTGACAACGCGTTGATGCGGCACAAGTTCGGCCCGCAGTGGCGCGACAAGGTGGGCGAGGGCCCGGGCCGAACGAGGCAGCACGCGGCGACCACCTTGGCGGCGGTGGCGGCGGCCGGACTCTGGTCGGCAGGGCGCCGTCGAGCCGGTTTCGCAGCAGCGGCGGTGTGGTCGATGTCGACGCTGGAATTCGCCCTTCGCCGCACCATTCCCGGTCCGCGCACGGGTCGTGAAATTGCGAGCATGGCGGTGACGAGCGTCCTCGTTCCGCCTGTGGCAGTGACACATCGGGTGCTCGGCGAGTGGCAGGTTCGGGCTCGAACGCGGGTACCGCGAGTCGACGCGATCCTGTTCGACCGCGACAACACTCTCATCGTGGATGTGCCGTACCTGGCCGATCCGGACCGCGTCGAGCCGGTGGACGACGCGCGTCGAGTTCTCGATTCACTACGCGCCGAGGGCATTCGGGTCGGAATCGTCAGCAATCAGTCGGGTGTGGCCAAGAAGCTGATCAGTCCGCGGGAGCTCGAGCAGATCGATGCGCGCATCGTCGAACTCCTCGGACCGTTCGATACACGGCAGTATTGCGTACACGACGCCGAGGCCGCGTGTCGATGCCGTAAGCCGATGCCCGGGATGATCGTCGACGCGGCCGCAGAACTCGGCGTCGAACCGTCGGCCTGCGTCGTCATCGGCGATATCGGAGCCGACGTACGCGCAGCGTCGGCCGCAGGAGCGCGGGCCGTGCTCGTACCGACCGCCCGTACTCGTCCGGAGGAAGTCCTCGAGGCACACAGCTGCGCTGCGGTTGCCCATACCTTGCGTGAGGCCGTCGATCTCGCACTGGGGCGGGTGCGATGAACACCCGGTGTGCCCCGGCCGCTGCGGCTGGGCCGGTGCGGGGAGCGAAGGTGCTCGTGGCGCGGTTGGACAGTATGGGCGACGTGCTTCTGACGGGCCCGGCGATCCGAGCGATCGCCCGCGACGCCTCCCGGGTCACTGCACTGGTGGGCCCGCGCGGTGTGGCCGCGGCCCAGCTGCTGCCCGGGGTGGACGACATTCGGATACTCGATGCTCCGTGGGTGTCACTGTCGCCGGGAGCCGTGGACCGCCAGGCCATCGAGCGATTCGTTGCAGACACTGCAGCCGAGAACTACGACGCCGCTTTCGTTTTCACGTCGTTCCATCAATCTCCACTGCCGCTCGCGCTGCTGCTCAGGATGGCGGGCATCGGGTGGATCGGTGCGATCAGCGTCGACTATCCGGGATCCCTGCTCGACCTGCGGCACAGTGTGTCCGACGACATTCCCGAATCGGAGCGGGCGCTGTCGCTCGTCGAAGCAGCAGGTTGCGAGCGGGACGGCGAGGGGTCGAGTTTGCGAGTGCGTTCCCGGGCAACCGAGCCGGCCGGGCAACCGTCGCCGTACGTGGTGTATCACCCGGGTGCGGCGGTGCCCGCTCGGCGGCCTACTGCAGAGCACAGTCGCGCGATCGTCGATGCGCTCTGCAACAACGGGTTTCGTGTCGTCGTCACCGGCGGTCCGGACGAGCTCGAACTGGCGCGGTGTGCGGCCGGCGGCCGAGCTGAGAACCTCGCGGGGCAATTGACGCTCGACGAGCTTGCGACTGTGTATGCCGGTGCCGACGCCGTCGTCGTACCCAACACCGGCCCGGCGCATCTGGCGGCTGCCGTCGGCGTACCGACGGTCTCGCTGTTCGCGCCGGTGGTACCGGCGGTGCGGTGGGCTCCGCACCGCACGCCCATGATTCTGCTCGGCGATCAGGACGCTGCATGCAAGAACACGCGCGCGCGAACATGTCCGGTCTCGGGGCATCCCTGCCTCGGGAGCGTCACCCCGGCGGACGTGGTCGACGCGGTTCGAGCTCTGCTGCGCAACAACTTCGGCGCAGATGAGATGCCGACAACGCCGGCGGTCACCGCCGACAGTGGGAGGTAGACACATGATCGAGCAACACATCGCCGGCGCAGATGCGGCCGAGCACAGCAGGCAGCTCGTCGAAGGTCACTTCGATGCTCTGTGCACCGCAGCCCGCGCGGCCGGGCAACACAGCGATCGACTGGATCGGTGGGGTCGCCACCTCGCCGAGATGTTCGCGGCGGGCGGGCGGCTGTTGGCGTGCGGCAATGGTGGCAGCGCTGCAGAAGCCCAGCACCTCACCGGCGAATTGGTCGGTCGCTTTCGCCACGATCGGCACCCGTTGTCCGCCATTGCTCTGCACGCCGACACATCGGCGGGCACAGCGATCGTCAACGATTACGGTGAGGAAGAACTGTTCGCTCGCCAGGTTCGTGCCCACGGGCGCCCCGGAGACGTTCTGGTGCTGTTGTCCACCAGTGGCACCAGCCGCAATGTGCTGGCCGCAGCCAAGGCCGCTCAGGAGATCGGCGTGACCGGTTGGAGCATGACCGGCCCCGCGCCCAATCCTCTGGCCGAGATGTCGGACTCGGCTATCGCAGTGGAAGCGGCGACTACGGCCACCGTGCAGGAAATACACCTCGCGCTGGTGCACGGACTCTGCATCTCCCTCGACCGCGCACTGGGGGTGCGCGTATGAAGCCGCCTCTCGTGGTCATCGGTGACGCGCTGCTCGATGTGGACATCGACGGCACCGCAACGCGTCTGAGCCCGGAAGCACCGGTGCCCGTGGTCGATATCGACCGGCACTGGCAGCGTCCCGGCGGCGCAGGACTGGCGGCCGTGTTGGCAGCACGCACCGGGCATCACGTCGTGTTCATCACCGCCCTCGGCCACGACGAACACGGCATTCGGCTGGCGTCGCTTCTCGGCTCGCAGACGGAAGTGGTCGCTCTTCCGTACGAGGGAGACACGGTCTGCAAGACGCGGGTACACGCCAACGGACATCCCATGCTGCGACTGGATTCGGGTGCGGGGCACCCGATCGACGCTCCTCTCCCTTCCGCGGCAGCCGAGTTCATCGCATCGGCAGGAGCGATTCTGGTCTCCGATTACGGCAGGGGCGTTGCGCGATCGCCTGCACTGCGCGAGGCAGTCGCCGCGAGAGCCCGTGAGATCCCGGTCGTCTGGGATCCGCACCCGCGGGGGCCTGCGCCGGTGGCCGGTGCCGCACTGGTCACTCCCAACGCGGCCGAGGCCGACCGGGAACTCGGGCGGACGTGCCATGACACCGAGCGCGGAGCGCGACTGTGCAGGCACTGGAACGCGCGAGCCGCGGCCGTGACGGTGGGGCCGCGCGGTGCCGTTCTGACCACTGCGTCGGACAACAGAACCGTCGACGTCGTTCCGTCCGTTCGGGGGGTGTCGGGTGCCACCGATCCCGACACCTGCGGCGCGGGTGACCGATTCGCCGCTGCGGCGACGGCTGCGCTGCTCGACGGTATGCCCGTGCACGACGCCGTACAGAACGCAGTCGACTCGGCCTCGGCATTCGTGGTCGACGGCGGTGCCGTCAGGGTGTCGACCTGCGCAGGTTCGCTGGGCCACACCGGCGGCTCGACGGATGACACTCGCGACGCCGTCGCACTGGCCGAGCACGTGCGCAGGACGGGCGGCCGAGTGGTGGCGACCGGCGGGTGCTTCGATCTGCTGCACCGTGGGCACGTCGGCCTGCTGCGCCAGGCGCGGCTCATGGGGGACGTCCTGATCGTCTGCCTCAATTCCGATGCCTCGGTGCGGCGCGCGAAAGGCCCGAGCAGGCCGGCGGTGAGTCAGGCCGACCGCGCACGGGTGCTGTGCGAACTCGGCTCCGTCGACGCGGTTCTCGTATTCGACGAGGACACACCCGAAGAGGCGTTGGCCTTCCTGCGGCCCGACGTCTGGGTCAAGGGCGGAGACTACGCGCCCGAGGATCTGCCCGAGGCGAAGGTGGTGGCGCACTTCGGCGGCGACACCGTCATAGTCCCCACCGTGCAGGGATATTCGACCAGCAGCATCGTCAACAGCATTCATACAACGACGTTTTCCGCGGTGTGACAGTACATTTCGACATTCCTGATTGGAGTCACCGATGATCTCGAACAATACCGACAAGACCTTGGGCACCGTGCTGGTCACGGGCGGCGCGTCCGGCCTCGGAGCCGCAACGGTCGACGCGATCGTGGCGGCCGGAGGGACGCCGCTGGTTCTCGATCTGACGCGGCCCGCCGCGGACGTGCCCTTCATTGCCGTCGATCTCGCCGATTCGTCCGCCGCCGAGGCTGCTGTGGAACAGATCGTCTCCGACAACGGGGGACAGCTCGACGGAGTCGTCACCGCCGCCGGTATCGACTCGTGTGGTCCGCTGGGAGCGGTCGCAACCAAGGACTGGGAACGTGTCGTGTTCGTCAATCTGCTGGGCACGGTTGCCGTTGTGCGGGCCGCACTTCCGTACCTCGAGCAGTCGCACGGACGGGTGGTGACGGTCTCGTCCACGTTGGGCATCAAGGCGGTCGGTGATGCAACCGCGTACTGCGCGTCGAAGTTCGGCGTCGTCGGTTTCACCCGCGCGCTGGCCGCAGAGACAGCCGGCACGGTAGGGGTCACACTGCTCGTTCCGGGCGGAATGCACACCGCCTTCTTCGACGACCGCACCGAGCAGTACAAGCCTCCGGTGGATGCCACGCTGAATCGACCGCAGGACGTGGCGCAGACCGTTGTGTTCGCTCTCGCTCAGCCTGCCGGGTGCGAGCTACGGGAGCTCGTGGTGGCGCATTCGACCGAATCCTCCTGGCCCTGAACGGCATGCACCGAGTGTTGGCTCTACGGGCGCTGGGGCTCGGCGACTTCCTGACTGCCGTTCCTGCCCTGCGCGCCCTACGTGAGCACTACCGTGACTCCCATCTCGTGCTGGCCACGAGCGGGTGGTTGACGCCTCTGGTCGAGTTGTCCGGCTGTGTCGACGACGTGCTGGCCACCCGAGATCTGTCGAGAATCGATATCGACACGCCGGTCGACGTTGCCGTCAATCTGCACGGCTGTGGTCCGCAGAGTATCGATCTGCTCGCGGCTACCGGTGCCGAAGTGCTTGTGACTCATGCACATCGGGATCGGCCCGGCATACCCGGCAGCGCCTGGAGGCCGGAGATGCACGAGGTCGACCGATGGTGTCGATTGCTTCGAGAGCACCACATCGCGGCCGACCCGACAGATTTGGCTCTCGTGGCACCGGCGGAGCGCTCCCCTGTACCCGGCGCGGTGATCGTGCATCCCGGTGCCGCATCACGGGCGCGCCGGTGGCCTGCGCCCCGTTTTGCGGCCGTCGCGAGAAGGCTGCGACAGGCCGGTCATACCGTGGTGGTGACCGGCAGTGCCGCCGAGACTTCACTTGCCGACGAGGTGGTCACGTCCGCGGGCCTGCCCGCCGCGTCGTCGATGGCAGGGCGATTGTCGCTCGTGGACCTGGCGGCTCTGGTCGCCGACGCACGCCTGGTGCTCTGCGGCGACACCGGCATGGCCCATCTCGCTTCCGCGTACGCCACCCCGTCCGTCGTGCTGTTCGGCCCCACACCTCCCGATCGGTGGGGGCCGCCCGCATCCGGACCGCATCGGGTGTTGTGGCGCGGCACCACCGGCGATCCACACGCCGATCTTCCGGACCCCGGCCTCACCGACATCTCCGAGCTCGAGGTACTCGATGCGGTCCAGGCTGCACTGAGAACGGACAGCCGAATCGAGAAGGCCGGTGCGGCACCATGACCGAGATCATCGGAGTCGTGGGCGCGGGATACGTAGGTGCCACGACCGCAGCGGGATTCGCGCACCTCGGCTACCGGGTCGGGGTGGTCGACACCGACCCGAGAAAGGTGCACGGCATCTCGACCGGGCATTCCGGGCTGGCCGAACCGGGGCTGGACGAGATGATCGACGCCGCCGTGCGTGCCGAGATGCTGACGGCGTCCGAGCACTACGAGACTCTGGCCGAGGCGACGATCGTATTCGTCTGTGTACCGACACCGATGCGTTCCGACGGTGCGGCGGACCTGACGTTCATCGACGCTGCGATCGGTGGGTTGAGGCCGACGCTCGGTCCCGGAAACATCGTCGTGCTCAAATCGACGGTGCCGGTCGGTACGGGTGATGCGGTGGACGAGGCGGTTCGAGATCTCGGCGTGCACGTCGTCAACAACCCGGAGTTCCTGCGCGAAGGCCACACCGTCCGAGATTTTCTGAATCCGGATCGCGTCGTGGTGGGAGGGGAAGCCGAACCTGCAGGCAGAGTCGCGGCACTCTACCGGGACGTCGGTGCACCGACCAGCTGTGTCGATCGCTGCAGCGCCGAGTTGGCGAAGTACGCCTGCAATTCCTTTCTCGCTCTGAAGCTGTCGTTCGTCGACGAATTGGCCTCTCTCGCAGAGCGAATCGGTGCCGACATCGATGAGGTCACCGACATCATGGGGCGCGACAGCAGAATCGGCCGCGAGTTTCTGCGCCCCGGGCCCGGGTGGGGCGGCTCGTGCTTCCCGAAGGACATTCGGGCACTGGCCAGTATTGCCGAGGCGGTGGGACTTCCGATGCGCACAGTGACAGCGGCCATCGATGCGAACGAGGCTCAGTCCGAACGAATCGTCGACATCGTCGTCGATACCGTGGGCGTCGACGGGCACGTTGCAGTGTGGGGTCTGACCTTCAAGGCCGGTACCGCCGACCTCCGAGAGTCACCCGCCCTGAAGATCGTCGGAGCATTGCGCAAGGAAGGAATGCGGGTTTCCGCGCACGACCCCACGGTGACCGACCGATTCGCTCTCTCGGCGCGACTGCCTGTGGAGTTCACTCCCGAGAGTGCGCGCATGCCGTCGTTCGACATCCTCGCCGATCCCAGCTCCATCGTGCCCGGCACGGACGCGATCGTGGTGACGACCGAATGGGAGGTTTACAGGTCGGTCGACTGGTCCGCTGTGGCGCACAGATCACCGCGCGCATTCGTGTTCGACACCCGGGGAGTCGTGGATGCACGGGCAGTCCGGGCGGCAGGCCTGAGGTTTCGAAGGATCGGCGTCGCCGAGAGCTGATCCGAACGGGGGCGCGCCTACTGACCGACGATGCCCGGTGACGACCAATGCACGACCTTCGTGGTCGTCAGTTCATCGAGAAGCTCGGGGCCGTAACCGAATCCACTGCCGCTGGCACCTCGCGGCTGCGCCGCCCCGCCGGGCGCACCGCCGAACACAGAATTGATCTTCACGGTGCCCACCGGCAGTGTTCGCCACGCGTGTTGCGCGTGTTCCATGTTCTCCGTCAGAACCGTGGCGGCCAGGCCGTATCGGTCGTCGCACGCACGCGCCAGTGCGTCCTCGAAGGAGCGCACCACCTGGACGGGCGCTACCGGACCGAACGTCTCCTCACGCATCACAGTCATCGTCTCGGTGCACCCGTCCAACACCGTGGGTGGGTAGAACGTGCCGGCTCCCGGCACCGGCTCGCCGCCGGTCAGTACCGACGCGCCGCCGCGCACAGCGTCGCTCACCTGGTCGTGAATGCCGTCGCGGTGCCGCGCGTCCACGACCGGGCCGATTCGGTCGGCCCAGGACCGCGCTTTCTCCGTCAACTGCGCGAGAAAATTCTCGGCCACCGTTTCCACTACATAGATGCGCTCCACCGACACGCAGATCTGGCCTGCGTTGGCGAAGGCACCCAACGCTGCCTGCGACGCGGCCCAACGTGGGTCGACTCCGTCGTCGACGATCAGTGGGTCGTTGCCGCCGTTCTCCAAGAGCGCTTTCGCGCCCCGAGCAGCGCAGGCGAACGCTATCGCGCGGCCGGCTGCGGAGCTGCCGACCTGGGCGACGACATCGACCTGGGGCGAGGACGCCAGACGGCTGCCGACCGAGGCGTCGCCGTCGAGTATTTCGAGTACACCGTCCGGAAGGTGTTGCGCCAGAAGCTCGGCGAATCGCCGTCCGGTGCGCGGACACCGTTCGCTGGGTTTGTGCACCACGGTGTTCCCGGTGACCAGTGCGGCTCCGATGAGACCGGCGGCGACCGCGACCGGATCGTTCCACGGCGTCAGCACCGCAACAACCCCGCGGGGCTGGGGGACCATCAGATCCGTCGCCGTCCACGCTCCCTGCAGGCTACGGCCACGATGCACGGGCCCCAATTCTGCGTACTGGGACAACGTGTCGGCTCCCGCCCCGACACCGCCGAGCGAGTCCGCACGGAGTTTGCCGGTCTCGCTCTCGTTGAGATCGGCCAGTTCGTCTGCCGCTGCCCGCACCGACTCCGCGCCGGCTCGGACTGCGGCGGCGCGTTCGACTGCAGGAACACGAGCCCATTCGGCAGCAGCCCTTCGGGCGCGCTGTGCTGCGGCCTCGCAGTCTGCTGCTTCGGCGACCGGAAGACGAGAGACGGTGCTTCCGGTGCGTGGATCGAGGACATGGAGTTCGGTTGTTGTCGCCACTCGATTTCTGTACCCGCCGATCGCGCGATCATGCACATCGGAGTCAACGTTCGGCGGCTCCCGACACGATGGCGTCGAGCGTGGAGCCGGACAACACCTTTCGAGCGATGTCTGCTGTCGTCGACCGCATGCGGCGCGCGGTGCCGTCGAGCACGTCGACCGCAGCAGTGATGGTCAGTGCGTGTCGTTGGGCGATGACACCCGCGGCTTGCTCGACCTCCGCGGTCACGGCGGCCTGTGATCGAATGGATTCGGCCCACCGTTCGCCGGCTGCGTCGTCCGCAGTCAGGCGAACTGCTCCCGCGATCAGATCGGCCAGTATCTGCCCTGCCATCGGGTCGCGTCGACCGACCGGATCCGGTGCGCCCGGACGTGCCAACCATGGTTGCGCCGTGCCGACGACGAGCGCACCGACTGCAATCGAGCCGTAGCGAACCGGGTAGGCACGCAGGCCTCCGATGCCGTGCTGGGCTGCCGATGAGGCCAACTGTGTCCACCGGGAGGGCGGATGTTCGGTGTCGTCGACGACCACGACGGCGTTGTGGTCGATTCCCGCCGATGCGATGCGTATCAGCACCGAGTCGGGAAGTGACGGATCGGCGCTGGGAGCAGTCGCGAGAACCTCACGCTCGTCCAGCTGGAAGCCGAGGACCACGCCGGCGAACACTCCGGCCATGACCACCCTGGCCTGCTCGCTCGCCGTCTCGCAGATGTCTCGCAGACTGTCGAAGTCGGTGAGCATGCGGCTGACGGTCGCGAGCTGCGTCGTGACGGGCCCGAAGACATGGTCGTCGATCATGGATGCCTCCTGGTCTGCGAACCGAACGTACGGACGGATGAAATGTTGTGGCGAGTCGAACACGGTGCAGGCATCTAAGAGCCACCGCCCTCATCGTGTCTGCCTTCGGGGTCGGCATCACTGTTCTCGAAGCTCAGTCGACGAGCCACGACGTCGTCGGCGATGTCGGCGAGGGAACGATGCTCCAGGTACGCGCGTGAGCGCATCGTCGCCATTGCGTCGTCGATGTCGACGCCCAGTTGGACCGACACCATTCCTGCTGCGTGGTTGACCTGGGGTCGCGAGAATTCCGACGTGAACACTTCGTTCTGTTCACGGGCGGAAATGTGGGTTCCGTCCGACGCCTTCTCGGACGCCGCGAAGTACGTCAACAACACGTGCGCGATCGTGGCGGATCCACGCACCGCGGCGTGGTGCTCGGGTTCGGTGAGATCACCGGTGTGCGTCCGGTAGAGCTCGAGCGAACCGAAAACAGTGTTGCCACTGGTGAGGGGAAACGCGAAAACGCTTGCGGCTCCTGCATCGAGGGCGTCCTCGGTGAAGCCGAGCCACCGCTGACGGACGGCAGGTTCGTTCAGATCGGGGCACAGTACGGCCTGTTCGGTGTCGAAGGCGTCCAGGCACGGACCGACGCCGCTCGTGAACTGGATGTCGTCGAGGTACTGCGCCAGTGCACTACTGGCGTAGACGAGCTCGCGGGCACCACTCGGGGACATCAGTGCGACCGCCAGGCCGTCGACCCGGGCATCCTCGGCAACGGCATCGCATGTCCGGTGCAGCATCAATTGCGGTGCCACCGCGGCCGAGTCTCGTCGGCTGCCGTCATGACCGCCTTCGCCGGTGCTCTCGGTCTTCACCGCACACGGCCGTTCGCGGTCACCGGGGAAAGCGGGGTCATCGTCGTGCGTTCCTTCTGCTCGAACCGTTCGAGTGCACGCGACGTACACCGAAAGCGCTGATCCGTTGAGAGTATCGGCTGCACCCGGGCCCGTGCGAGCGACACCGCAGACCGACATCGCGAGTAGTGTCGGCACCAGTGGGGCGCGCAGCCGAGATCGTTACCGATCGCGCAGCTGCAGCAGCACGGCGTTCATCTCGACCTTCGGTCCACACAGACCGCTACGACCGGCCGGCTCCTTCGTAACACGATGTTGGGCGGCACGATCATGGTCGATCACGAAGACGGCAACCACAGGTCCGGGTTGCGTGCGACCGATCCGGTGTTGGCCGACCTCTTCGACACTCGTCTGGCACTGTCGATGCTCGACGCGGACCATCTCGTCGAATTAATGACCCGCGTGGCCGAACTCGCTGTCGAGCACATAGCCGGTGCGGATCATGCCGGTATCACCGTGGTCCTGGACACCTCGGCACCGTTGACAGTCGGTCCGACGGACGAGCGGGTCGAGGTCTTCGATCGAAGCCAATACGAGCTGGACGTCGGGCCGTGCCTGCTGGCGACCAGAACCGATCGTTTCGTGGACGTGGACCTACGTGAGATGAGCAGGCTGTGGCCGGAGCTCGCGGAAGTCTCGAGACAGTGCGGAATCTCGAGGGTCTTCGCAGCACCGCTGCATCGGCACGACGAATCGGTGGGGTCGCTGAATTTGTACACCGACTCTCGCACCACCGTGGTCGTCTCCTCCACCTCACCGGCGTTGCTCGCGTTGCTCGAGCACCTCGACAGTGGAATGGCCGACTACAGCGACAACCTTGCCGCAGCTCGGCAGGCCGAAGTACTCCGCTCGGCTCTCGAAGATCGTGCGACAGTCGACTTCGCCGTGGGAATCATCGCCCAGTCGCGCGGCTGTACCCAGCAGGAGGCGGTGCACATCTTCGACACCGTCGCCGGTCACGACACCGAACGACGCAGATCCACAGCACGACGTATCGTCGCCGACCGGGAGTTTCGCCCCGAGACGTGATTCTCCGGCCGGCGGCCGAAAGTCTCCAATGTTCTCAGCCGAGCCGAAAAACCGTGAACGGACACCGCGCAAGACCTGACCGGGTCCGTGAAGTGGGGTAAATTGGACTGGCAGTGGTCGAGCCCGCGCCGCGAAGACAAAGCTGCCTCGGGCGTGTCGGTCGGTGCGTTGGGGTCGGCGAAAGCGAGCGACTTCGATGACGGATACCTCGATACCTGAGGGTGCGGTGCACGTTCGATCGGATATGTCTGCCCGGATCGGGGAGTACGCCGATGCGCTCGACGCAGTCAAGGTCATGCTGCTCCAAGGGCGTGAGCTGTCGGTCATTCTCCAGGCCGTGTGCACGGAAGTGGTTTCCGCGGTCGCCGGCGCAGACATGGCCGGCATCACCGTTCTCGAGGAATGCGGCCGGCACCCCGAGACGACGGCGTCGACGGATCCCAGAGTGCACGACGTCGACGCCGATCAGTATCGTGCGGACGAGGGGCCGTGCCTGGAAGCCGCGCGGACGCGGACGATGGTGCGCGTGCGGGTCAGCGAAGCGGCAGACCGGTGGCCCACCTTCGCGTCGAACGTCGCCGACATCGGAATCGCCAGCTATCTGTCCGCGCCGTTGACGGTCGACAACAAGCACCTCGGAGCGCTCAACATCTACAGCTACAGCGACCACGGCTTCAGTGATGTCGACGAGGCACTCGTAAGGCTGTTCGTCACGGCTATCGAAGCGGCCGTGTGGATTTCGCGGCGCGCTACCTCGGCCGAGGACGAGGTCGAGGGTCTGACCACGGCGATGAAGACCCGCGCTGCCATCGAGCAGGCCAAGGGCGTCATCATGGCGCTCCGGGGATGCACCGCCGACGAGGCGTTCGCGATAATGGCGACTCAGTCGCAGCAACGCAACATCAAAGTTGCCGACATCGCCGCCTCGATCATCGAATCGGTGCCGTCGCGCGATCGTTCGTGACAGCGCTCGACCCGTTCCAGACCCGACTCGTTCCAAAAATAATCGACGAACCGACCGTGGGTGGTTATCGTGAAAGTCATGGCAAGCAATTCCGCCGGCATGATTCGTGATGCAGGTTTGAGGGTTACTCGTCCTCGAGTCCTGGTGTTCGACTTGGTTACGACACAACCGCATTCGGACGCCGAGACAATATTGCGTGCAGCACGTGCGACGCTGCCCGGGGTGTCCAAGCAGGCCGTGTACGACGTACTGGAGGCGCTGACGACATCGGGGCTGCTGCGCCGCATTCGCCTCGCCGGGCATTCGGCCCGCTACGAAACGCGGGTCGGCGACAATCATCACCACATAGTTTGTCGCACTTGCGGTGTCATCGTCGACGCGGACTGCGCGACCGGCGAGCCGCCGTGTATGCAACCTGCCCACGATCATGGTTTCGTCCTCGACGAGGCCGAGGTGACCTTTTGGGGTGTGTGCCCCGATTGTGCACCGACACAGTCGATTGCAACCCGCGATCGCCCACAGAACACGTCCATCGGAAAGGACCGCTCGTGACCTCCGACGCTCGCCCACCCCACTCCGACACCCGGACCGCCAGCACCAGCGAGAGCGAAAATCCGGTCATCGAATCGCCGAAACCCAAGGCGCACGCTCCGCTCACCAACAAGGACTGGTGGCCCGAGCAGATCGACCTGTCCATTCTGCACGCGCACACCTCGAAATCGAACCCCTTCGGCGAGAGTTTCGATTACCGAGCGGAATTCGCGAAGCTCGACGTGGACGAGCTCAAAGCGGACGTGATTTCGGTGATGACGACCTCGAAGGACTGGTGGCCGGCCGACTACGGCCACTACGGTGGCCTGTTCATCCGGATGAGCTGGCACGCGGCGGGAACGTACCGCACCTACGACGGACGCGGAGGTGGGGGACAAGGTGCGCAACGCTTTGCGCCACTGAACAGTTGGCCGGACAACGCCAATCTCGACAAGGCGCGTCGACTGCTGTGGCCGGTCAAACAGAAGTATGGAAACAAGATCTCATGGGCCGATCTCCTGGTGTTCGCCGGTAACGCAGCGCTCGAGTCGATGGGGTTCGAGACATTCGGTTTCGGCTTCGGACGTGAGGACATCTGGGAACCGGAGGAGGTGTTCTGGGGCCCGGAGGATCAATGGTTGGGCACCGACAAGCGCTACTCCGGTGAGCGGGAGCTCGCCAAGCCGCTCGGTGCCACCACCATGGGTCTGATCTACGTCAATCCCGAAGGGCCCGAGGGAGAGCCGGACCCGGTGGCTGCGGCGCACGACATCCGCGAGACGTTCGCGAGGATGGCGATGAACGACGAGGAAACCGCCGCCCTCATCGTCGGTGGACACAGCTTCGGCAAAACACACGGGGCCGGTCCGGCCGACAAGATCGGGCCCGAACCCGAAGGTGCCCCCATCGAGCAACAGGGTCTGGGATGGAAGAACGGGTACGGCAAGGGCATAGCCGAGGATCAGATCACCAGCGGCCTCGAGGTCGTCTGGACCGAGACCCCCACCCAGTGGGGGAACGGCTACCTGAAAAACCTGTACGGATACGAGTGGGAGCTCACCAAGAGCCCGGCCGGGGCATGGCAGTTCACCGCGAAGGACGGGGCGGGTGCGGGCACCATCCCCGATCCGTTCGGCGGCCCAGGACGTGCTCCGACGATGCTCGTCACCGACATCTCGATGCGTGCCGACCCGGCGTACGAAAAGATCACTCGGCGTTGGCTCGAGCATCCCGATGAACTCTCGCACGCATTCGCCAAGGCGTGGTACAAGTTGCTGCACCGCGACATGGGACCGGTCTCCCGCTACCTCGGACCGTGGGTTCCGGAACCACAGCTGTGGCAGGACCCGGTGCCGGCACCGGAAGGCCGGCCGATCGACGAGGCCGATGCCGCTGCGTTGAAGTCCGCGATCCTGGACTCGGGCCTGACGGTCCGTCAGCTCATCGGTGTTGCCTGGTCGTCCATGAGCAGCTTCAGAGTCACCGATTTCCGCGGTGGTGCCAATGGTGCCCGTGTGCGACTCGAGCCGCAGAGGAGTTGGGAGGCAAACGAACCCACGGAGCTCGACGAGGTAATTCCGGTCCTCGACGGAATCAGGTTGGACTTCGAGAACTCGGCCTCGGACGGCAAGAGGGTCTCGTTGGCCGACACGATCGTGCTGGCCGGAAACGCGGCAGTCGAAAAGGCCGCACGAGACGCAGGTTTCGACGTCACCGTACCGTTCCGGCCTGGTCGGACCGACGCGACCCAGGAGCAGACCGACGTCGAATCCTTCGGTGTTCTCGAGCCGAGAGCCGATGGGTTCCGCAATTACGTTGCGGACGGAGAGACGACTCCGCAGCAGGTGCTGTTCCTCGATCGCGCCTACATGTTGAATCTGACCGCGCCCGAAATGACGGTACTGACCGGAGGACTGCGCGTGCTGGGGGCCAATCACGGTGGGTCGACCCACGGAGTGTTCACCGACCGTCCCGGAGTGCTCAGCAACGACTTCTTCGTCCAGCTGCTCGATTCCGACACCGAATGGACGAAGGGCGAGGACGACATCTACGTCGGCTCGGCCCGCGGCTCCGGTGAACAGAGATGGACTGCCACACCGATCGACCTGGTGTTCGGCTCACACTCGCAGCTGCGAGCGTTGTCCGAGGTGTACGCGCAAGCAGACAACGGCGGCAAGTTCGTCGACGATTTCGTGGCAGCGTGGGCCAAGTTGGCAGACAACGATCGGTTCGACGCTCGGTAAGTGCACCCAATGAACTGGTTGCGCAACAACGAGTTCGCAAAGTGCGTTGTTTGAATCGTGTAGGTGTGTGGAAATCACATTTCAGCTCGGACGTGAGTGCTCGGGCATTGCGGTCGAGTCAGGGGCCGGAGGTTGAAAACCCCTACAGCCTCCGGTTCCGCGACCGTACGAATTTTTCGCTGAAGACATCCGGCGAACATCTTCGACCAGTGATGTGCGGAGTATGTGATGGACATCGATTCAGAACAACGGCTACCGACCGAATCGGACGTTGCTTCCGTCTGCGGAAAGATCGCCGAGTTGGCCGAAACGTACGGCATTGCCATCGGCACCGCCGAATCCCTGACCGCGGGCAACCTTGCTGCGATGCTCGGCAAGGCACCGTCGTCGGGAAACTGGTACCGCGGCGGCATCGTCGCGTACCACGAAAGCGTGAAACACACGTTGTTGAACGTTCCCGACGGTCCGGTCGTCACCGAGGAGGCCGCGTCGGCGATGGCGCGGTCGACAGCATCGCTGATCGGGGCGCATCTGACCGTTGCCGTCACCGGTGAGGCCGGGCCGCAGAGCCAGGAAGACCAACCGCCGGGAACGGTGTGGGCCGCCGTGTACGACCGCGGTGAGGTCAGTACCGAGCGCAAGCAGTTCGAGGGCGAACCGGAGGAAGTCCTGGCACAGACTCTGGCATTCTCCCTCGACACGCTGCTGCGTCACGTCAGGAAACGGGCGCACGCATAGTCCCTCGCTCCTATTTCGAGATCGGAGAGCACGATGAGTACCGATTCCACTATCCGAAAACAGATTCAAGACGAGCTGGGGGTCCGGCCGTCCATCGATCCGGACGACGAAATCCGCCGTCGGGTTGCGTTTCTCACCGATTACCTGAAGGTGAGTGGAACGACGGGCTTCGTACTGGGTATCAGCGGCGGACAGGACAGCACGCTGGCGGGAAAGTTGGCGCAGCTCGCTGTTCGCGAGGCCGCTGATCTCGGCACGCCCGCATCGTTCGTCGCGGTGCGGCTTCCCTACGGAAGTCAGAAGGACGAGGCCGATGCGGTGGTCGCGCTCGACTTCATCGAGCCGGATCGGACGGTGACGGTCGACATCCGCGATGCGGTCGACGCGTCGGCCCGGGCTGCGGCGTCCGCACTGAGTGTCGAACGCATATCCGACTTCGTGCGGGGCAACATCAAAGCGCGTGAACGGATGATCGCTCAGTACACGATCGCCGGCCAGGAGAATCTACTGGTGGTCGGTACCGATCACGCAGCCGAGGCGGTGACGGGCTTCTTCACCAAGTTCGGCGACGGCGGTGCCGATGTCACGCCGTTGAGCGGTCTCACCAAAAGTCAAGGGGCGCAGGTTCTCCGGCAACTGAACGCGCCGGAGTCGACATGGCGCAAAGTACCGACCGCCGATCTCGAAGACGACCGCCCGGCGCTGCCGGACGAGCAGGCCCTCGGCGTCACCTACGCGCAGATCGACGCCTACCTGCAGGGCGGGCCGGTCGAGGACGACGCGGCGAGAACTATCGAGCGGTGGTACGACAAGACCCGGCACAAGCGCACCACCCCAGTGGGGCCGGACGATCGGTGGTGGCGAACGGCCGTCGACGACGGCAGCAGCAAGTAGCAGCATCTACTGACACTGTGACGCAGGAAAGAGCCTGCGTCACAGTGTTGTTCGGGTTCGACAGGTATCTCGGCTCCGTCAGGCCGAGTAGGCGCTCTCGGGTGACTCGCCCGCATCGCAGTCCGGGCAGGTCGGATCGGACTCGGTCGACCGGACCGAATTCGTCGCCTCGAGCGCAGAGTCGATATCGGTGTAGATCGGAACGGCGGCGTCGAGACCCACCAGATGCATCGGACGCGTTGTTGCGGGCCCTGACGCCACCACCACCAATGCGGTTGAGCAACAGGCCTTCCGACGGGCAGAGACCAGTACGCTCATCCCGACCGACGCGAGAAACGACACCCCCGAAAGATCGACGATGACGGCTACCGGCGATTCGGTCAAGGCGCGTTCGATGTGGTGCGCAAGCTCGGAGGACGTCGCAAGGTCCACCTCTCCGTGAACGTACAGAACGACGGCGTCCCCGTTCCGCTCACTGGTGATCTCGAGGCCTAGCAGCTGCTTGTCGTACATGGCGAAGTACCGTCCTTACCTGTGCAGTGATATCGACGTCGACGGACGTGCTTCGGACTTCATGCCTTGGCCGGACAAATACACGGGCCGTACCGGAACGAATTCGGGAGCCTCGAACGTCGACTACGGGCAAGGGCTACACCGCGCTGATGCGATCATAACCACACTCGGACGAACTGTGCCAGCGAACTTCGGAGCCACGCAACGTCACTCGTCCTTCCTCGCCGACGAGGCAAGGCATTGTCCGGTTCCAGCAACGGAGAGCCCGACTCGCGGCCCAATCGAGAACGCATCCGCATACCTGCCGTCCGGTGCACTCAGTCCTTCAGGTCTGGCGGTCTGCTCTCGTGGCCGAATGAGTCCTGGCCGGTCGGGTGTCGGTCGGTTCGATCGCCACGACGACGGCTGTTGGACGGCGAAACCGTCTGTTCGGCAATGGAATCGATCATCGACGCCGCGATTTCACTGACCTTGACATTCCGGTTCTGGGACTGCTCCGAGAGTAGAGCGAATGCGTCGTCGGCCGAGATGCCACGCATCGCCATGATGATTCCCTTGGCCTGGTCGATGTCCGATCTCGTTCGCATGGCGGTGCGAAGTCCGTCGATCTCCTGTTCGGCCACTCGAGTGCGCTCCGCGACGGCGACCGCTGTTTCGATCGACGTGGCGAACAGGCCAACCGATACTTCGTCGACGTGATCGAAGCCGGCTGCTGCGCCGCCGTAGATGTTCAGCGACCCGGAGCGCCTCTCGTCGAGGGTGAGCGGTGCCGCAAGGTAGCTGTCCACCCCCTGATCGGCCGCCGCCGCAGCAAAACGGGGCCACCGTCTGCGCGCTTCATCGGCCTGGGCACGAACCATCCGGCCACTGACCGCGGCCTCCAGGCACGGCCCCTCACCCGTGCGGTACTGGTCGGAGTCGATGTAGTGGACGGCGGCGTCGGTCGATGCAATGGTGATCGGTCGTCCGGACTCGTCGAGCACGGCTATCCCCACCAGGTCTGCGCCGGGTACCACGGCCGTGACCTCCGAGCACACTGCCTGAAGAACGACGTCGATGTGGGCTCCGCTGAGGATCTTGCTCTTGATGCGCCGCAGCGCCTGTGTGTAGAGCTCGAGCCGGGTAGACGGCGTGGGTGGGTAATCGACAGTCGTATCTGGACCGACATCGTCTCTGCCGGACAGGTCACTCATCTTCGTTGCTCGCTTCGGTCGGGCTGCCGCGGCGTACGCAGGCAGGCTCTCGTGATTCACCGGCCCCGACTCGACCGAACGGGCCCAATATACAGAACTCGAGACCGGGGTTCGCCAGAGACCGGAGCACGCCGTCGGTACTCGAGACGGGTGCCGGTTCGTCGCGTAACCGATCGAGTCGAGGTATCGTGCACAATGATTGGGTGGAGACGACGCCCGCCAACTGGCCGCGGCGTCCGATACTTCGAGATCCTCGGTCTCTGCCTCGAGGAGATGGATGTCGATGACGTCCGAGTCTGCTTCTTTCTCACTGTCGGTCGACAGACCTGACGACGGCCCCATCGTAGTTTCGGTGCGGGGTGCACTGGTCCCTCCGACGAATGCCCGGTTTCTGGCGGATTGTCTGACGGCAATCGGTGCGGCCGACCGTCCGGCGATCGTGGATCTCACCGACGTCACCGACATCGGCAGCGATGCCGTCGACGTCATCGTGGCTGCGGCGCGTCGAGTGTCGTGCCGGGGTTTTCGGCTTACCGTCGTACCGTCGGTCACGGCCGACGAGTACATGCGAGCGCTGGCCGAACATGTGCACATCGAGTGCCCTGGCCATTCCAGCGCAATGGCCGCTCGGACGAATCCGCGAACCGTGGATGCCTTACACGGAACATATCTGTGAGAATGCAATCCCGGTGATCTGTTGCCTCGCAGCTGTTTACGGGTTCAAACTGTTTCGCCCACAGTGTTTGCCGCGAAATCGGTCGGGTAGCCGGATCTAGTCACTGGCTGGAATCACGAACCGAAGTGGAGACTACATGTTTCGTCATACCGACTACCTGCAATTCGATGCCAAGCCCGAGAAGCCAGACCCGGTATATGCGCACAAGCTTCAGGAACTCATCGGCGGCGCATACGGCGAGATGACGGTGACCATGCAATACCTGTTCCAGGGGTGGAACTGTCGCATGGAAGGCAAGTACAAAGATCTGATCATGGACATTGCCACCGAAGAGATCGGTCATGTCGAAATGCTCGCCACGATGGTGGCCCGTCTGCTCGAGGGCGCACCGGCCACCGAGTCGACCAAGAATGCTGCCGCCGACCCCGTCGTCGCGGCCGTGATGGGCGGGATGGATCCACAACAGGCGATCGTGGCAGGAGGGGGAGCGCTTCCTGCCGACTCGAACGGCTACCCGTGGAACGGACGGTACATCGTCGCCAGCGGTAACCTTCTTGCTGATTTCCGTGCCAATGTCGCTGCCGAGGCGCAGGGTCGGTTGCAGACTGCGCGTCTGTACAACATGACGGACGATCCGGGCGTCAAGGCAATGTTGCAATTCAATCTGGCGCGCGATACTCACCATCAGAACCTGTGGTTGGCGGCAATCGAAGAACTGCAAGCAGACGGCGTCGAGGACGTCGTCGCGCCGAATGCGCTTCTCGACGAGGAGGCTTCGGAGCACGCCACCGATCTGTGGCATCTGTCGGACGGTGAATTCTCGGCAACAGGCGGTTGGGCGAATCGGCTGGCACCCGACGGCAAGCGGCAAATGGGCTTCCTTGCCGATCCACAACCGCTGGGCGGCAAAGCATCTGCTCCCGCTCCCGATCCCAAGCTGTATGCCACGTACGACGGCGCGAAGGGAGACCCGTCTTCGCCCGCACTCGGCACGGAAAAGGGTGTCGTCGGCAAGATCAAGGACGCACTGGATCCGGACGAGACCTGATCGACAGAGTCACACCGCGCGGCCCGGAGCACTTCGGTGGCATCCGGGCCGGGCGGTGCGTCTTGGGATCGACGTCCGGCCCCTGAGGTACGGCCCGCTGGGTAGTGGACGAACGATGACCGCGTACCCGATAGTTGTCCTATGGACACGATGGCCTCTGAAGTACCGGATGACGTCTTCGCGGACGTGCTGAAGCAGATCTCGCACTTCGTGCGGTCGCGTGTCGTGCCGCGGGAACTCGAGATCATGAACACCGATTCGATTCCCGACGATCTTCGGCAGCAGTCCGCCGAGATGGGGTTGTTCGGGTACGCGATTCCCCAGGAGTGGGGCGGATTGGGTCTGAACCTCGTTCAGGACGTCGAGTTGGCGATGGAGCTCGGGTACACCTCGTTGTCGTTGCGATCGATGTTCGGCACCAACAACGGGATCGCCGGGCAGGTCTTGGTGGGCTTCGGTACCGAAGCGCAGAAGGCGAAGTGGTTGCCGGGCATGGCAACCGGCGAGATTGTCGCCTCGTTCGCGCTGACCGAGGACGGGGCCGGATCCAATCCGGCGGGCTTGAAGACCACTGCGAAGGTGGATGGCAGCGGGTGGGTCATCAACGGCAGCAAGCGCTATATCACCAACGCGCCGAGTGCGAACATGTTCGTCGTCTTCGCCAAGTTGGACCCGAAACCGGAGAGCGGCAACGGCATCGCCGTGTTCTTGGTTCCCGCCGACACCGCCGGTATCGAGGTGGGCGTCAAGGACGCGAAGATGGGGCAGCAGGGCTCCGGCACCGCCGACGTGAACTTCACCGACGTGCGGGTCGAGGCCGATGCGTTGGTCGGCGGTACCGGCGATGCAGGAGTGGAGCCTGCGGAACGACCCATTGAGGCAGGAGTGGAGCCTGCGGAACGACCCATTGAGGCAGGAGTGGAGCCTGCGGAACGACCCATTGAGGCAGGAGTGGAGCCTGCGGAACGACCCATTCAGGCAGGAGTGGAGCCTTCGGAACGACCCATGATCGATATCGGCTACAAGGCGGCGATGACGTCGTTGGCGCGGGGGCGGGTGCATATCGCGGCGCTGGCTGTCGGTCAGGCGCAGCGTGCACTGGACGAATCGGTGTCGCACGCTGCGGCGTCCACTCAGGGCGGTGAGCCGATCGGTAATTTTCAGCTGGTGCAGGCCATGATCGCCGATCAGCAGGTCGGTGTCATGGCGGGCCGGGCGATGGTGCGTGAGGCTGCCCGTGCGTGGGTGGAGGGGACCGATCGGCGTATCGCGCCGTCCGCGGTGAAACTGTTCTGTACCGAAATGGTGGGTAGGGTGGCCGATCTCGCCGTCCAGATCCACGGCGGTGCCGGATACATGCGTGAGGTGCCGGTCGAGCGTATCTACCGGGACGTGCGACTGCTGCGGCTGTACGAGGGGACCAGCGAAATACAACGATTGATCGTCGGCGGCGGACTGATCAGAGCCGAACAGAAGCGCAGTTCGTGAACATGCCAGGCGTAGGGTCCTGGCATGTCGTTCAGAATCCTTCGCTCCGACCACGTCGGCTTCTCCGTCGGTTCCCTCGATGACGCCCTTCGGTTCTGGATCGATGGTCTCGGCGCGGTCCTCGAACGTACCGGTGAGATGGGTGGAGAGTTTCTGGGAGAGGTCACCGGAGCGCACGGTGCTGCAGTCCGCATGGCGGTGGTATCCGTTGCGGGTCAGACGATCGAACTGCTGGAATATCGCAACGTCCAGGGAGAGCAGGGGTCCTCTCGACCCTACGATCCTGGTTTCGCGCATCTTGCCTTCGAGGTCGACAACATCGACGCGGTCCTGACGCGCATCGCGGACTTCGGGTGGACGGCGCAGGGAACTCCTCAACCTATTGCCGGCGGGGCCAAGGCTGGTACCCGGGTGATGTACGCGGTGGGTCCGCATGGCGAGACGATCGAATTCATGGAGCCGCCGCAGTGACAACCGATCACCCAGGAAGTCAGGTCCCACAGAAGGTTTGGAATCCGGCGCTGAAGTTCTCGGGCGCAGGTGAAGCGTAGTTCGACCGGTCGTTCCGTCGATCGAACGGTGACGTGACGACCGCGAGCAGCTGGTCGAAAGGTTCGAGATCGCCGTCGGTCGCGGCTTTCAGGGCAGCGTCGACCACGTGATTCCGCGGAATGTAGACCGGATTGACGCGATCCATATCGTCGGCGACCGTACGAGCGTCCCGAGTGGACACCGCAGTGCGCCAACGCTCAAGCCAATTCGCCGACGCGTCGGGCGGAACGAGGGAGTCGAAAGAGGACGTGTGTCCGCGGAGGTGGTCGGCGAGGGCGCGGAAGGTCAGGGTCCAGTCGGCGCGATGGTCGGTAAGTAGCCGGTGCAGGTCACTGATCAGTGCCTCGTCTCCAGAGCTCCCGTTCAGACCCAGTTTTTCGGCCATCACTGCCGAATAGTGCCGGAGGTAGCGTTCTCCGAACGTGTCGAGCACGGCGGTGAGAGCGGTGATGGCGGTATCGGGCGTCGAATGCACCAGCGGCAGAAGGGTTTCACCGAAGCGTGCCAGGTTCCACCCGAGTACCGCCGGTTGGTTGCCGTAGGCGTAGCGTCCGCCGTGGTCGATCGAGCTGAATACCGTTGCGGGATCGTAGGCGTCGAGAAATGCGCAGGGCCCGTAGTCGATGGTCTCGCCGGAGATCGTCGTGTTGTCGGTGTTCATCACACCGTGGACGAACCCGACCGACATCCACTGCGCGACGAGAGACGCCTGGGCCTCGACGACGGCCTCGAAGAAGGCTAGGTAGCGGTCTTCGGCCGGAAGATCGACGAAGGCGGGGTAGTGGCGAGCGATCGCGTAGTCCGCGAGGGGCTGCGTGAGCCCCTCCCGTCGAGCTGCGAACTCGAAGGTGCCCACGCGTAGATGGCTCGACGCGACTCTGGCAAGGACGGCACCGGGTTGTGGACCTCCCTCTCGGACGACCTGTTCCCCGGTGGTGACGACAGCCAGCGAGCGGGTGGTGGGAATGTTCAGCGCGTGCATGGCCTCGCTGATCAGATACTCACGCAGCATGGCTCCGACCACGGCGCGGCCGTCACCACCTCGTGAGAACGGTGTCGCGCCGGATCCTTTGAGATGCAGATCGACTCGACGGCCCTGGTCGTCGTGAAGCTCGCCGAGCAGCAGAGCTCGTCCGTCCCCCAGCAGCGGGACGAAGTTCCCGAATTGATGACCCGCGTAGGCCATCGCCGCGGTGGCGGTGCCCGGCGGAGGAACGGACCCGGACAGCACGCCCGCACCGCCTGGGCCGCGCAGGGACGCCGGGTCCAGCGCAAGCGACCGAGCCAGCCGATCGTTGAGTATCAGCACTCGCGGATCCGGCGCGTGGGCACCCTGCCACGGCACCGTGACGCCGGGAACGTCGTCGACGAAGGTCGACTCGAACCCGAATGCGGGCACATCTGTGGTGGTTGCTGCCGAGTCTGTCGGGGATCCACTCATGGTTCGAGGGTAGCCACCGGGTGCCGTCCTCAACCCTGCACACCGACTCGCCCGCCCCGGATCACGGGTGCAGTAGTGCCCGCGTTCCGCGCGCTCGGTCGTCTCTGCCGAACTCGTACCCGGCAGCCGCGTCGAATCTGATGTGTACGCGTCCGTCGTCGCCGTCGACGGACACTCGGGCCCGCACCTCGTAGACGTCGGCGATGAGTTCCTCGGTCAGTACGGCCGCTGGAGTACCGCCGGCGACGACCTTTCCGGCCTTCAGCACCAGCACCTCGTCGCAGAACATCGCGGCCAGGTTCAGGTCGTGCAGCGCAACGATGCTGGTGATCGGAAGACGGGCGACGAGTGCCAGCAGCTCGAGCTGGTGATGGATGTCGAGGTGGTTGGTGGGCTCGTCCAACAACATCTCTCGAGGCTGCTGAGCGAGAGCGCGGGCGATGTGCGTCCGCTGCTGCTCACCGCCGGACAGCGTGCGCCACAGACGATTCGACTTGTCCGTCAGCCCGGTCTGTGCGAGCGCGTCGTCGACTGCATCCTCGTCGGCATCGGTGCCACCGAATGCCCCGCGGTGCGGTATGCGTCCGAGCTGCACGACGTCGCGGACCGTCACGTCGACGTCGGTATGGGCATGCTGACCGACGACGGCAACGGCGCGGGCGACGTGTTTGCGTTTGAGGGACGCCAGTTCGGTGCCGTCGAGTTCGACGACACCGGCAGTGGGTGTCACCGCCCCGGCCATCAGGTGCAGCAACGAGGATTTGCCGGAACCGTTGGGCCCCAACAGTCCCACCATGCGGCCGGGACTCGGATGCAGGGTCACCCCGTCGACCACCATGACACCGCCGCGCTTCCACGACACGTTCGACGCGTGCAGTGTCATCGAGTTCCCCTTCTACGAGCCATGATCGCGATGAAGGCCGGGACTCCGACGAGTGCCGTACCGACGCCGACCGGAAGTGGCGTTGGGGCAAACGCGACTCGGGAGATGGCGTCGACCCACACCATGAAGACGGCACCGACGATCGCGGTGGCCGGTACGAGTCGACTGTGGTTGGGGCCCACCAGCAGCCGCGCGGCGTGCGGCAGGATGAGTCCGACGAAACCGATCGCCCCGGCCACGCTGACCAACGTCGCGGTGATCAGGGCCGTGCCGACGAGCAGGGCCAGGCGCACCTTCTTGACATCGAAGCCGAGCGAGGACGCGACCGAGTTGCCGAACGCGAACGCATCCAATACGTAGGCGTAGTAGCAACACACCACTGCGCCGATGCCGGCCACGGTCACACAGAGCACGACGTCGTTCCACCGCACACCCTCGAACGATCCGAGCAGCCAGAACATCACTCCGCGGGTTTCGTCGGAGTCCGCGAACGCGAAGATCACGAAAGAAGTCAGTGCCGAGAACAATTGAGTGGTCGCGACTCCGGCGAGGATGATGTGGTCGGTTCCGCTGCCGGACATCCGCGCTAGGAACAGCACCAGTGCGAATGCGACGAGTGCGCCGATGAACGCTCCGCCGGACAGGCCGAGGGCGGCACCTCCGACACCCAGGACACCGACCACCACTGCACCCGTCGATGCACCGGACGAGACCCCGAGCACGAAGGGATCTGCCAACGGATTACGCAGTAGCGATTGCATGATGACTCCGCAGATGCCGAGTCCGACGCCACTGGCCGCAGCGACGAGTGCCCGAGGAAGCCGCTCTTCCCAGATGATCGCGTTCTTCGAGATCTTCACCGGCACATCGGTGACGCCGAGATTGTTGAGCACCACGTCTCGGACGTTGACCAGCGAAATGTTGGCCGGCCCCAGGGTGATGGCGACGAGAACCGACGCCACGCACAGTGCGATTCCGGCGATCGCTGCCAGCACCCACCGCCACAGATGACGGGAGGACGGCGAGCGATCGACGGTAGGGCGGCGGACTGCGGTGGTGATCAGGACGAGAGCCCGAGATCGCTCAAGCCAGCCAGCATCTTCTCGACACCGTCGACCAGTCGGATGGACGGGTTCATCTCGGCACCGTGAAGGGAGATGTAGCGCTTGTCGCGCACAGCTGCCATGGTGCTGGTGACGGGGTCGGATTCGAGGAACGCGATCTTGTCGGCGAGTAGGTCGCCGGGGAACCGGTTTCGAGCCAGATCTCCGAGGACGAGCACTGTGGGGTCTTTGTCCACCACTGTCTCCCACCCGACGGCGGACCAGTCATCGTCGATCTCCGGAAATGCGTTCGGCATTCCGACCAGATCGGCCAGTAGACCGGGCGCACCACGTTCGCCTGCGAAGAAGGGACTCTTGGTGTCCGCGAACCAGAAAGCTACGGAGACATCGGAGTTCGCAGTCTTGGCGGTAGCGTCGGCCATGCGGTTCTTCAGTTCCTCGACGAACTCGGCACCGCGCTCGTTCACATCGAAGATGGCCGCCAGCTCGGTGATTTCCTGGTACAGCGAATCCATGGTCAGGGTCTGGGTGCGAGTGTTGCCAGCGTTCACGCTGCGACCGGCGTCGCAATCGGTGGGTGACAGATAGGTCGCAGCGCCGGTTTCCGTGAAACGAGACCGCTCGGCAACGCCGCCCTGCTCGTAATGCCGTCCGAACGACGCGGTGACGAAGTCGGGTTCGGTATCCAGCACCACCTCGTAGGTAGGTGCGTTGTCGGCGAGTCGGGGAACCGACGCGTTCGCCTCGGCGAGGTTTTCCCGGACCGGATCCGTCCACGACGCGGTGCCCACCAGGCGATCCTGCACGCCGAGTGAGAGAAGAATTTCGGTGGCGTCCTGATCCAGCGACACCGTTCGCTGCGGTGCCGAGGCGAACGTCACCGACTCGCCGCAGTTCTCGATCGTCAGGGGGTAGGACGTCCCACCGGCGGTGGCGTCGGAAACCGCGTCGGGAACCTCCTCCGAGGACCCACAAGCGACCAGCGATCCGGCCAGGGCGATCGCGGTGGTAAGGATGCCGGCGCGGCGACGAACGTTGAGCACTCGAGGATGTCCTTCTGCTTCAGACAGCACTGAGCCACCGGGATGTTCCCGACGGCGCACCGTACGTGAGGTACGTGTGAGCACAGGCTAACCTTTGGGTAGCTCCGACGGAAATCGTGGGATCCGATCGGGTCCGAAGTAACGTGCTGCGCGTCATACTTTTGCTATGGCCGACTTCAACGAGATGATCATCGACGAGTTCCGCAGCAACGGCGGGCACGTGTCGACGGCGGGCTTCGGTGATGCGCTGGTCGTTCTGCACTCCATCGGTGCCAAGAGTGGTGAGATCCGGTTGAATCCGCTCATGGCAATTCCCGAGGACGGCAGTTGGCTGATCGTCGGGTCCGCAGCAGGTTCGCCGAAACATCCTGCGTGGGTGCACAACCTGCGGGCCCACCCCGCCATCGACGTGGAGATTCCCGAAGACGGTGCCGTCCGGACCATTCCGGTTACCGTGTCGGAGATCCCCGACGACGAGTGGGACGCGAACTGGCAGAAGTTCTTGGACGCGTCCGAGGGCTTCGCGAAGTACGTCGAGACCGCCGAGGGGCGCCGGTTTCCGATCTTCCGGTTGATACCTGCCTGATCGCCACATTGTCCGAGAGTCACACCGTCGCTGGTGAATTCGAGACGGACAGTGCGCCATCCGTGCGAGGATTTCGGCCCAGTACGCGCGCGGCAACGGCAGCGCCGACCTCGGTGATCTCGGCACGGAGATCGTCACGATCCCGGGTGTCCGATCCGTGCACGAATGTCGTCGATCCGACGCTCGCCCCGCAGTATTCGACAATGCCGCGTTCGATCTGCGTCCGGAACGCCTCGTCGACGCCGTGACGTGCGAAGCTCTCGGAGCCCTCGGCGGCAACGACCACCAGGTGGACGGTGAGTCGGTTCAGTTTCTTGACCAAGCCGACTCCGGGGTCGTAATCGAACGCCCATCCGCTGACGAAGACGCGATCGATCCAGCCTTTGAGCAGGGCGGGCATCGACCACCAGTACATCGGAAATGCAAGAACCAGATGGTCTGCGCGATCGATTCGTTCCTGCTCGGCGATCACGTCCGCGGGCGGGGTGCCGTTACCGCGAAACAGATCCAGGTCTGCGGTGGAAAATCGGGGATCGAAGTTCTCTGCAGCGAGGTCGGCTGTCTCGACAGTGCCGCCTGCGGCGCGGATCGCGTCCGACACGGTTGTGGCGACATGGTGGGTGAGTGAATCGGGATCGGAGTGGGAGACTACGACGAGTGCGGTCATGGCTGATCCTTCGTTCGATGCGAGCGGCTATGTACCAAGAGTAGGTTACTATTCGTATATAGCGCAAGGAGGATCGCGATGGCTCGAACGAGACTGTCCCGATCGGACAGGTACGACCAGTTGGTCGAGGTCTCGTGGGCTCTCGTGCGAGCAGAGGGTGCCGACGCCCTGACGCTCGGCCGACTCGCGGAACACGCCGGTGTAGCAAAACCTGTGGTGTACAGCCACTTCGGTTCGCGAGCCGAACTCCTGGCCGCATTGTTCACCGAGTTCGACGATCGATCGACGGCGATGCTCGAGGAAAGCCTCGCTGCCGCGCCCGAGTCCCTGGACGGACGGGCGAAGGCCATAGCGAACTCGTACGTCGGTTGCGCGCTGGCTCAGGGGCGCGAATTGACGGGCGTACTTGCGGCGCTGGAGGGTTCGCCCGAACTCGAACAGGTCAAGCGCGCATCCGAGCGGGCATACTCCGATCGGTGTCGGACGATCCTCGAGCCGTTTGCCGCCGGCGGTGTCTCGACGCCGTCGCTCACAGCAGTGTTCGGGGCCGCGGACGCCCTGTCGCACGCTGCGGTATCGGGGGTGCTTGCTCCCGAGGACGCAACCGGGGAATTGGCGAAGTTGATAGTTGCGGTCGTCGGCGACGCCTGACCCACGCTGTACGCGTTCGTCTTCTCGGTCTCGGTGAGCGCAACTCCTCGATTACTACGCGGCGTAGTCGATAGTAGGATCCCGGTCATGTCTGACACGGATGCATTCGCGCCACTGCGCGGTGCCTCCGTGGGTACTCTGTCCGCGCTGGTCACCACCACCGCGCACACATTCGGCGGCGGGATGTTCCCGTCCGACGCGGCGGTGGTTCTGTTGGTGCTCGTGTGCGCGGCCGTCGGGTATGCGACATCGGCGATGCCGACCGCGATGGCACCGAGGGCACAGCTCCTGGCGGTTCTGGCCACGGCTCAGGCGATCGGACACCTACTGCTCACGGCCGTCGACGGCCACCATCACGGTTCGATGCTCACCCAGCAGATGCTCGTCGCGCATGCCGTGGCCGTCCTGGCCGGAGCACTTGCCATCCGCGGAGCCGAACACGGAATCCGACGTGCGGTCACCTCGCTTCGCAGGGCGCTGCCCCTGCTGACTGCGCTCGTGGTCGACGATTCCCGCATCGCTCCGCCGCTCCCGGTGTACCGAATCCCGGGATCATCCCGACTGCTCGACCTCTCGGGCTGCGGAAACCGCGGACCACCGACTCGCACTGCCTGAGCGCAACCCCCTGTCTCACTCGACCTGATCGTCAGGCGTCAGGTGGCGGGCTGTTGCCGTCCTTCGCATCTCACCCCTGGTGATTCGCGCTGCCATGACGCGCGGCTCGATCCATCGTGCGATGTCCTCTCGCGCGCCCATCAACTTTCTGTAGAAACGAGTCCCCGTGTCCACACCGGAAAAAGAACGCATTGCCGATCCATCTCCACCCACCAGTCCACGCAATTGGCGTCCGCTGATCCTGCGCCTGCACTTCTATGCGGGCATCCTCATTGCCCCGTTCATCTTGATCGCCACCATCAGCGGCGGGCTGTATGCCATCGCGCCGACCCTCGAACAAGTCATGTACCGCGACTACCTGCACGTCGACGACACCGGCCCGGCCGCTCCGGTGGCGGATCAGATCGGGGCAGCGCAGGCCCAGCGGCCGGATCTCACCGTCGCCGCAGTGCGTCCCGCCGCCGACCCCGGCGACACCACCCGAGTGCTGTTCACCGACCCCGGACTGGGTGAATCCCAGCGGTTGGCCGTCTTCGTCGATCCAGCGACCGCGACGACCGTCGGTGAACTTCCGGTCTACGGCTCGTCCAGTGCATTACCGCTGCGCACCTGGATCTCGGAATTGCACCGTCACCTGCACCTCGGTGAGCCCGGACGTCTTTACAGTGAACTCGCCGCGTCGTGGCTGTGGGTGATCGCGCTCGGTGGCCTGTATCTGTGGTTCGAGCGCTACCGACGCAATCGTTCCATGGCACGACTTCTCACTTTCGATCGGAAGTCGAAGGGCCGCAACAGGTCTCTCAATTGGCATGGTGTGGCAGGAATGTGGGTCGCCGTCGGTCTGATCTTCCTCTCCGCCACCGGACTGACCTGGTCCACCTACGCTGGTGAGAACGTCACCGACATGCGCACGGCACTGAGTTGGACTACCCCCGCCGTCAGCAAGACCATCGGATCGTCCGACGCGGTATCGACCGATCATGCCGGTCACGGCGGGCATTCGATGGACATGCCCGCCGATGCGTCGACGATCGAGAGCAACGTCGGGCGCATCGATTCGGTTCTCGCCGTTGCCGAGGCCAACGGCATCGACGGAGCAGTGGAGGCATCGATCCCGGCGTCCGACGACACGGCGTTCGTCGTCGCCGAAACTCGTCAGCCCTGGGTGCTGTCGAACAACTCCATCTCGATCGACGGCAGCAACGGCGCGGTGGTCGACACCTCGTTGTTCTCCGACTGGCCCCTCCCAGCCAAGCTGTCGGCCTGGGGTATTCAACTGCACATGGGGACGCTGTTCGGTGTGGCCAATCAGCTTGTCCTGCTTGCTCTTGCGGTCGCATTGGCATCGGTCATCGTGCGCGGATACATGATGTGGTGGAAACGCCGCCCCACCAAGGCAACCGGCCTCACCACGGGACGTCCGCCGCTGCGCGGTGGTCTTCGCCGCATGTCACCGATGTCCGTCGTCGTACTGGTGATCGTTGCGGTCGCCGTCGGCTGGTTCGTCCCGCTCCTCGGACTGAGCTTGGTGGCTTTCATCGCTGTCGACGTCGTGCTCGGCCGGGTCAGCCGCACCTGAGCGTTCACGATCGTCCTCGGCTCGCGGGATCCCGCAGCCGGGGTTCGATCGTGAACAACTGGGTGCGCTCAGGCCGGTACCAGAGCGCTGTCCACGTTGGACAGCGCCAGGCCCATGCTGGTCGTCATGCCGATTCCGGTGGTGACGGTGGCGATGTGCACGCGATCGATGGGCTGTTCCAGCAGGAACTCCGAACCCGGTGCCGAGCAGTAGGTGCCCTGCCAGCGCTCCGTGACGTCGATGCGGTCGACGCCGAACAGCGACTTCGCTTCGGTCAGCAACACCTCGAAACCGTCCTCGCTCTGAAACGGCGACGTGGTGATCCGCTCCGTAGATTTACGGTCTGTCGACAAGCTCGTTGGGAGCCCACGCCGGCCAGTGGGTTTCGCCGACAGCGTCACCGTCGACGTAACGAGCGACGATTACAGTCACATCCGGGCGCGAATTGTCGTACACGGTCGAGTGATCTGCCAGATCGATCGCCTGTGAAACCAGCGGCCACAGTCTCGTGTAACGCTCACGGATCTTGTCCTCGGGGACGTGGTGGCCACCTTCCTCCACCCGAACAGCAACTCGCGCAATCGATAATTCGACAGGCACTGCGATCACGTGCAGCACGACGACGTAGCCGGCTTGCTTTGCCGCGGCGACGAAGTCGAGCTTCGACGGATGCGAGAACACGGTCTCGGCGATGAACGACTCACCACGCCCCACGAGCGAATCACGAATGCGTGCAGCCATTCGGGCGGCTTCGTACGAGTGACTTTCCGGGGCGTCCGGCCAATTTTGTTTGGCGATGATATCCGCGTTGACGAAGGTGCTCATCGGCAGTAGAGGAAACAACCTCTGCTCGACGAGCGTGGTCTTGCCCGAACCATTCGGCCCGATGACAAGATCGAGGCGCCTCACAACACGATCTGAGTACCGTCGGGCAGGTTCTTCACAACCCGTCCGAGGTCATCGAGGAACACAGTCGTTCTCCCTTGCGCGGTGCGCTCGGAGAGGTGGTTGCCGGTAGCCAGCGATTCTTCGAGTGCCGCGGCAGTCTCGGCGTTGAAGACCACACCTTCCTCCGGCGACAGCTCCGCAAGTGGGGTTCGGCCGCGAAGCGCAGCCTCGACGCGCCGTCGAGCCACCGCTCGCTGACTCGACACTTCGCGGCCGATGCGGGCCCAATGTTCCAGTTGCTGCCTCGCCGATCGGTTCTCGCGCTCCCCCTCGGCGGCCGCATCATCCACGAGGTCCGAGGCAAATCGTGTCACTCGGTCGGCGACATTGGTCATGGCTACTCCCTTTTCGGCAACAGTTGCAGTGTAGCAATCTGCTACATCGAAGGGAGCTGAAGGTGGATCCGCCGCCCGAGTGCGGTTACCGCCGCGTCGAGCGGGATACACGATGGGCATGCCAGAAGGCGACACCGTGTTCGTGCTGGCCACGAGGTTGCGTCGAGCATTGGACGGCGCGACGTTGCGGACCGGCAGATTGAACGTGCCGGCACATGCGGTGGAGAATCTGGCCGGGCGAACCGTCGTCGCGCATCGAACCCACGGCAAGCATCTGTTCACCGACTTCGACAACGGCACGACGCTGCACACGCACCTGCGAATGAGCGGTTCGTGGACGGTGGTGCGCGCCGGTCGATCGATCCCACAGCGTGTCCGTCCCGACGTTCGCGTGCAGCTGGGAGTGGTCGACGGGCCCACCGCGTACGGCATCCTCCTGCCGGTGGTGGATTACGGATGGGCCGCGGACATGAATGCGTTGGTCGCGCATCTCGGGCCGGACCCACTGCAGCCGGTCTTCGATGCAGACACGGCGGCCGCGAACGTGGTTGCCCAGAAGGGCCGCCCGATCATCGCCACTCTGCTGGATCAGCGGGTGATCGCCGGTCCTGGGAACCTGTGGGCGAACGAATTGTGTTTTTTACGCGGGCTCTGGCCGTGGACCCCGTCGGGTGACGTGAATGCGGAGAAATTGGTTGGGCTGCTCGAGCGAGCGATGCGTCATTCGGCGACGATGCCGGGAGCGATGCAGGTCACCACCGGGGACACTCGAAAGGGCCGGTCGCACTGGGTTGCCGGACGGGCGGGCAAGCCGTGTTTGCGATGCGGGGTGCCGATACGGGTCGTGGCGGAGGTCCCGGGTGACCCCGATCGGCGTCGCACCTGGTGGTGTCCCAGGTGCCAACCCGAGCAGTAGCGACGGGCGGTCGATCGCTGTTGGCTCAACGACATAACCGCCCGCGGATATCGCGAATTGCACTGCGATACCGCCGACAGCCTTCCTCGTGAGCGGGTTATCGAAACCGACGAGGCGTCAGAAGGTCGAATTGGTGGGGTGATCGGTCTCGATCAGATCGTGGGCCACCTTGTGCAGGGGCAGATTCTGTTGCTGCGACAACTTCGCCAGGAGCTCGAACGCCTGCACGGCGTCCAGATCGTAGCGTTCCATGATCATGCCCTTGGCCTGGCCGATGATGTCTCGGCTCGCCAAGCCCGTGCGGAACTGTTCGTTGTCTCGGGCACTGAGCATGGCGATGGCGGCGTGAGCGGCCAGCGCCTCACCGATTTCGACCGCGTCGGCGTCGAAAGCTCCCGGTTCGTTGCTGTACAACACCAGCGCGCCGAGGTCGTCGGCGTTGCTGTACAGGTGGAAGGCGGCCAACGACTTGAATCCCTCGGCGACGGCGAGCACGGCGAATTCCGGCCACCGCGGCTCGGACCTGAGGTCCTCCGAGACGACGACGTCGAAGTGATGAATCTCGGTGGGGATCGGGCCCTGGTCGAGTTCGTACTGAAGTCGACACAGTTCCTCGGCGAGAGGATCGGTGGACGCTACAACGGATCGTTCACCCTTGCTCAGCGTGGTGACGCAGCCGACGGTTGCTCCCGGAATGAGCCGGATCGCTGTCCGCAGAATTTCGCTCATCGTTTCGGGCATCGAACGGCGAGTGTCCCGCAAGGAGCGCGCGAACTCGGCCAGCGTCGATGCGGGGGACGAATTGGCAGCGCGGGCCGAATCGGCAGGGTGCACATCTGTCGATGGGTGCGACATTCACAGTCCTCTCGCATGGGACCCCAGCCGCTCTTCGCCGAAGAGATCCACGAACATGCGCCTTTTGCTGGACGCCAACCGACATTTCGGCCGGTTCTGAGCACTTTATACGCCCGAAGCGCAGCGAAGGCCGTCGATCACTCGATCGACGGCCCTCGGCTGGATAACTACTTACTTGAAGGTGTCCTTGACGTTTTCGCCAACCTTCTTCACGCCTGCAGAACCCTGATCCTTCTTGCCCTCGGCCTCGAGGTCCTTGTTGTCGGTTGCGTCGCCCACAACCTCCTTGGCCTTGCCGATGGCATCTTCTGCTGCGTTCTTGGCCTTGTCGATGAAGCTCATGTGAGTTCCTTTCCTCGTTCCGAGTTGGTACTGAAGACTTAGTCGAGGGCGGTCTGCGAAACCGCACGCGTCTTCGGTGAGATCTGGGTCACACGCACCGTCGACGTTTCCGCGAGGTCGGCTGTGGATACATTCGACCGATGATGGTCGCCAAGGTGGACAATTATCAGCGCAAACACCCGTCAGCGGGTTTTCCGTTGGCCGTGCTGTACAAGTTTCTCGACGACCGAGGCGGTTATCTCGCAGCGCTGATCGCGTACTACTCGTTCTTGTCGCTGTTTCCACTGCTGCTGTTGTTCACCACAGTGCTGGGGATCGTGCTGGCCGGTGACCCGGAACTGCAGACCCGGATCATCGATTCGGCGATGAGCCAGATCCCCGTCATCGGTGATCAACTCGCGCAGCCGGATCGCCTCAGCGGCGGAACCACCGCCATCGTCATCGGCATCGTGGGGTCGCTGTACGGCGGACTCGGCGTCTCGCTGGCCGCCCAATACGCCATGAACACTGCGTGGTCGGTGCCCAGAAACGAGCAACCGGATCCGATCAAGGGGCGCTTGCGCGGGCTGGTGCTACTGAGCACCGTCGGCACTGCGGTCATCGGATTGACGGTCCTCAACGGCGTCGCGTCCTCGGGCGTGTTCGGATTCGCGGGGGGAGCGCTGGCGCTGATCGGTGCAGTGCTCGTCAACGTCGTGGTGTTCACGGCGGCATTCCGTATCGGAACCGCACGCGCGCTGACTGTTCGCGAGGTGTTGCCCGGCGCCGCGATCGCTGCTGTGATCTGGCAGGCGCTGCAATCGTTCGGCGGAATCTACATTCGCTACGTTGTCGGAAATGCCAGCGCCGCCAACGGAATCTTCGCCATCGTCCTCGGTCTGCTGGGCTTCCTGTACGTCGCATCGGTCCTCATCGTGCTGTGCATCGAAATCAATGCGGTACGAGTCGATCACCTGCATCCCCGGGCACTGCTCACCCCATTCACCGACAACGTCGAACTCACCGAAGGTGACAAGAACTCCTACACCGGTCAAGCAGAAGCTCAGCGCAACAAGGGATTCCAGGACATCACGGTCACGTACGACGAGCCGGAATCGGTGGCGGGGGAGGACTCCTCGACCAACTGAGCTGAGTGTCCACAATCTGTGCTCGCGAGCGGGATCCCGTAACCAGCGGCGAATTGTGGACACTCAGCCCGCCTCGACCTCATTTCTGACACCAGTGGGATGGCGAGCATCGCTGCGACTTCTTGAACGCAGTCGCGCGCCGATGGTGCGGTGAGCCGGGGCCGGTCGGGGTGGCGCAAACGCGTGCGCGTTCGCCAGCTGCGAGCGGAATGGTGAGGGGATCGGGCGCGACTTTGCTCGCGCATGGCAAACGCGCGTGCGTTTGCGGGATCGGGGGTGGCGGGATCGGGGGTGGCGGGAGATTGGGAGTGGCGGGGGCTGAGGCTGAGCCGTCGAGCAAGTGACCCCCATCACGAACCGGTCAGCCGGTCGGTGGAAAAAGAATCCAGGTTTGTTTACGCGAAAGCGCATGCGCAAGCGCTTGTATGCGCTTTAGGCTCCTGCAATCGAGCGACGCGAACCGCGTGGCCCAGGGGACAAGGGAGTCCACACATGTTCAATCACCGTCGGAAGTCCGCGCTGACGATCGGGACCGCGCTCATGGCCGGCTCCCTCGTTTTCGGCCTCACCGCCTGCAGCAGTTCGGACTCGGACAGCGTGAAGGTCGGGCTCATCACCAAGACGGATTCCAACCCGTACTTCGTCAAGCTGCGCGAGGCAGCGCAGGCTCAGGCGGATTCCAGCGGGGCCGAGCTGGTGGCTCTGGCCGGTGCATTCGACGGTGACAACGAGGGCCAGGTCGCGGCCATCGAGAACTTGATCGGCCAGGGCGTCAAGGGAATTCTGATCACCCCGAACTCCTCGACCGGAGTGCTGGACGCCATCAAAAAAGCCCGTGACGCCGGCGTCGTCGTCATCGCTCTCGATACCGCCACCGACCCCGAGGATGCGGTGGACGCCACGTTCGCCACCGACAACAAGGCGGCCGGTGTGAGCCAGGGTGCCTGGGTCAAGGCCACACTCGGAACCACCGCACCCCAGGTCATCATGCTCGACGGCACCGCGGGCGGCACGGTGGACACCTTCCGTCACGACGGGTTCCTCGAGGGCATGGACTTGACCGACAGCTCGCCGGAGATCGTCGGCCAGGAGAACACCAACGGCGATCAGACCAAGGCGCAGACCGCCATGGAGAATCTGTTGCAGCGCGCTCCCGGCGTCAACGCGCTCTACACCATCAACGAGCCCGCAGCCGCGGGTGCCTACCAGGCGATTCAGTCCGCAGGCCGTGCCGATCAGATCACCATCGGCTCGATCGACGGCAGTTGCACCGGCATCGCGAACGTCAAGTCGGGCATCATCGGCGCGACGGTGCTGCAGTTCCCGGCGAAGATGGCCGAGCAGGGTGTCGACGCGGTGGTGAAGTTCGCCGAGGACGGCACCAAGCCCAGCGGCTTCAACGACACCGGCTCGCAGTTGGTCACCGATCAGCCCGTCGATGGTATCGATTCGCAGGACACCGCATGGGGCGAAGAGAATTGCTGGGGCTGATCGCGGAGTACCGGCGAACACAGGGAACTGATTCGTGAGTACCGACACCGCTGCCAAGCCCAAGGCCTCGAGCCGGTTCGACGTGGGGACCATCCTGCGTGAACCGCTGCTCGGGCCGATGGCAGCTCTCCTCATAGCCGTCATCGTCTTCAGCTCGATCTCGAGCTCGTTTCTCAACCCGCAGAACGTGTCTCTGATTCTGCAGCAGTCGGTGGTGGTCGGCATCCTCGCCGTCGGCCAGACGCTGATCATCCTCACCTCCGGAATCGATCTGTCGATCGGCGCGGTGGCGGTGATGGGTTCCATCGTGATGGCGCAGTCGGCCGGCGCGAACGGTCCGGTGGTCGCACTGGGTTCGACGCTCGCCGTCTGCGTGGCGTTCGGTGCGATCAACGGTGGATTGGTGACGGTTCTGCGACTGCCGCCGTTCATCGTCACACTCGGTACGTTCACCGCGATCCAAGCAGCCACCCGGTTGCTGGCCGGTTCCGAGACCTACCAGGTGCCGAGCGGACCGCTGACGCTGCTCGGAAACTCGTTCAAGATCGGCAGCTTCTCCACGACGTACGGCGTGGTGGTGATGCTGCTGGTGTACGCGGTGATGTGGTACGCGTTGTCCCAAACCTCTTGGGGCAGGCACATCTACGCGGTCGGCGGTAGCCCGCAGGCATCGGATCGATCCGGTATCAAGTCCGGTCGCGTGTTGTTCTCGGTGTACATCGTCACGGGAGTCATCGCGGCGATCGCGGCGTGGGCGGCGCTCGGGCGGATTCCCAATGCCGATCCGAACGCGTATCAGAATGCCAACCTCGAGTCGATCACCGCGGTCGTCATCGGTGGAACCAGCCTGTTCGGCGGCCGCGGCACCGTCATCGGCACACTCATCGGAACTCTGATCGTCGGTGTGCTGCGCAACGGGCTCACTCAGGCCGGCGTGGACAGCCTGTACCAGAACATCGCGACCGGCATTCTCGTCATCGTCGCGGTGGCCGTCGACCAATTCGCACGTAGGAGGTCCCAGTGAGTGCCCCCCTCGCTCTGGAAGCGCGCGGTCTGGTCAAGACCTACGGCAGCGTGACGGCCATCAACGGTGCAGATTTCGAGTTGCGGGCCGGTGAGGTGTTGGCGGTGATCGGCGACAACGGGGCCGGAAAGTCGAGTCTCATCAAAGCTTTGGCCGGGGCCGTCATTCCCGACTCGGGTGAGATCCTGATGAACGGATCACCGGTGTCTTTCAAGAACACCCGTGATGCGCGGGCAGCCGGCATCGAGACGGTCTACCAGGACCTGGCCGTCATACCCGCTCTCGACATCGCGTCGAACGTGTATCTCGGTCGTGAGATCAAGCGAAAAGGCATCAGCGGCGCGCTGTTTCGTCGACTGGACATGCCGAGGATGCGCGAGGAGTCGTCGAAGCACCTGCAGGACTTGAAGATCGGAATCAAGTCGGTCAACCAGGCTGTCGAGACGCTCTCCGGCGGTCAGCGTCAGGGTGTGGCGGTAGCACGGGCCGCAGCATTCGGACGCGGAGTGATCATCATGGACGAGCCGACCGCCGCTCTGGGCGTGCGCGAATCGGGCATGGTGATCGATCTGATCCGCACCATTCGCGACCGCGGCATACCGGTGGTGCTCATCAGCCACGACATGCCCCACGTGTTCGAGGTTGCCGATCGAATCCACATTCATCGCCTCGGCAAGCGTGCGGGCGTCGTCGATCCGAAGAATCGCACGATGTCCGAGGTCGTTGCACTGATGACCGGCGCGGAGGAGCCGACCGACGATGAACGCGCCGGCGTCTGAATCGACAACTCCGGTCGGTGTTTTCGTCGGGCTGGCGACACTCGATGTGATCCATCGAGTGTCGGCAGCACCGGCGCCCAACCAGAAGATCACCTCGAGCACGCAGTTCGTGGCAGCGGGCGGACCTGCGGCCAACGCGGCCGTCACGTTCGCGGCACTGGGCGGGACGGCTGTGCTCGTCACCGCGCTCGGAGACGATCCGGTGGCAGCGCTGGTCAAGGCCGACCTGTTGACCTTCGGAGTACGAGTGATCGACGCGGCCGAGGGCTCCATGAGGTCCGTACCCGTCTCTGCGGTGACGGTGATCGAATCGACCGGCGACCGGTCGGTCGTCTCGGCCGACGCCGTGAACTCCGACGCCTCGCCGCCCGCGGATCTCGAGGCCGTCGTTGCCGGTGCCGACGTCGTTCTCGTCGACGGGCACCACCCCCTGATCGCCTGCGCCGCCGCGGAACATGCGGCGGCGCGGGTTACCACGTCGGTCGTGGACGCCGGTCGCTGGAAGCCGGTGATGAGTGAGCTGATCCCGCACGCCACGGATGTGGTGTGCTCGGCGGACTTTCGCATTCCCGGCACGTCGGACACGGCCACCACGGCTGCCGCGATCGTCGGATCCGGGGTACGCACCGTCGTCACCACCCACGGCGGCGAGCCCGTGGAGTGGTGGTCCGAAGGGTTCTCGGGATCGGTCGATGTGGAGCCGGTCGCGGTGGTCGATACTCTGGGTGCCGGGGATGCGTTCCACGGCGCGTATGCCTACTACTCCACGCAAACGGATGCCGTTCCCGAGCGCATCGCTGGGGCGGCCCACGTTGCTGCACTGCGCTGCTCGGTGATCGGTCCCAGAGCGTGGCTCGGCCGACTTTCCACTGACACTCTTCACTACCCATGAACCCGGAAGCGACAACGGTGAGCACTGATCAGGACGTACAGAGAGCGACCCTCGGCGAGCTCGTGGAGCTGGCCCGGGCACTCGCGGTCACCGGAGAGCGGCACATACTCGGCCTGACCGGGGCTCCCGGAGCCGGAAAGTCCACGGTGGCGCAGCAACTCGTCGATGCTCTCGGGCCGGAGCTGGCGGTACTGGTTCCGATGGACGGATTTCACCTCGCCAACGAGGTGTTGATCGACCTAGGCAGGCTCGATCGAAAAGGTGCCCACGACACGTTCGACGACGGTGGCTACGCGAGACTGATCGCGGCAATTCACGCGCAACGCCCCGGTGATCCCATCGTGTACGCACCGAGGTTCAGGCGCGAGATCGAGGAGTCCATCGGTTCGGCGATCCCGGTTCCGTCGAGTGTTCCGCTGGTGGTCACCGAGGGCAATTACCTGTTGATGGAGTCCGATGCGTGGCCTGCCGCACGGACGCTGATCGACGAGGTCTGGTTTCTGGCTCCGCACACGAGGGTGCGGCACGAGCGGCTGGTCGCTCGGCACGAGGCCTACGGGAAATCGCACGAGGACGCAGAGTTCTGGGCGTTGGGCTCGGACGAACGCAACGCCGAACTGATCGGGTCTACAGCGGGCCGAGCCGATCGAATACTGCGTCTGACATGAGGTCTGCGAACATCCGAGTACGACGGGTCCGCTGACGTGCCCACGATGGACGACGTCGCACGCATCGCCGGCGTCTCGGTGTCGACTGTGTCGCACGTCCTGAACGGCACCCGCAAGGTCAACCCGGCTACCCGGAAACGCGTCGACGCGGCGATCGTCGAGATCGGCTACCGACGCAACGTCGTAGCGCGCTCGCTCGCCGCCGGCCGGACCAATACGGTGGGGCTGTCGATCGCCGCGCTGACCAACCCCTATTTCGGCAGTCTGGTGCATGCCGTCGAGCGGCGACTGTCCGAGGCCGGCTACGTGTTGATTCTCGGTGATTCGCACGATGAGCCCCAGTCCGAGCGCCGAGTGACCCAATCGCTGCTGGACCGCCAGGTCGACGGCATGATCCTCGCTCCCGCAGCGGGATCGGAGTCGTCGACCATTCCGGAGATCGTGCGTAGTGGGACCCCCTTGGTATTGATCGATCGCATGCTCGATCTCCCCTGCGATCAAGTAGGCCCCGAGAACGAAGCGTCGGCGTACGACCTCACCGCCCACCTGCTCGATTCCGGTCATCGCCGCATTGCGATCGTCCGCGGTATCGCGGGAATCTCCTCTACCACAGAACGATTCGACGGCTATGCCCGCGCGCTCGCCGATCGCGGTATCGAATTGGATCCCGAATTGATCCTCGACGGTCGATCGAACGTGGAGGTGGCCGAGTCTGCTGTGCGTGAGTTGATGTCGAGTCCGCATCGTCCATCGGCACTGGTGTCGATGAACAACTCGATGACCATCGGGTCGTTGAAAGCGGTTCGTGGACTGGGCTTGTCGATCCCTGCCGACCTCGCCTTCGTGTGTTACGACGACTTCGAGTGGTCGGATCTGTTCGAGCCTCGGCTGACAGCGGCGGCGCAGGACGTGCAGACGATCGGCAGAACCGCAGCCGACCTGCTGCTCGGACGTATCGAGGGGCACGAGGACGCACCCCGGTCCATCCGTGTGCCGACCACCTTCAACCACCGAAATTCCTGCGGCTGCAGTGCAATACCAGACGCACCCGAAAGATAGGACCAACCATGCCGATCGCCAGTCCGGATCAGTACGCGGCCATGCTCGACCGTGCGAAGGAGGGCGGGTTCGCCTACCCGTCGATCAACGTCACCGGCTCGCAGACGCTCAATGCAGCGCTGCAGGGCTTCGCCGAGGCCGAGAGCGACGGCATCATTCAGGTGTCGGTCGGAACCGCGCTCTATCTGTCCGGCAACGCCGTGCAGAACCGGTTCGCCGGCTCGAAAGCGCTCGCCCAGTACGCTCACGAAGTGGCGCAACACTATTCGATCTCGGTTGCCCTCCACACCGATCACTGCCCCGCCGAGAATTTGGACGACTGGGTGCGGCCCCTGCTGGCCGACTCCATCGACCGACGCGGACGTGGACTCGAGCCGCTGTACCAGTCGCACATGTGGGACGGTTCGGCGGTGCCGCTGGACGAGAATTTGCGTGTAGCACGGGAACTGCTCGATCTGTCGGTTCAGGCGAACACCATCCTCGAAATCGAGGTGGGCGTGATCGGCGGCGAGGAGGACGGAGTCTCACACGAGATCAACGAACAGTTGTACTCCACCGTCGACGATGCGCGGGCCACCATCGCAGCGCTCGGCACCGGGGAGCGCGGTCGATACATGACTGCCCTGACGTTCGGAAACGTGCACGGTGTCTACAACCCCGACTCGGTACACCTGCGCCCCGAAATCCTTGCCGAGATTCAGGATGTCGTCGGAGCCGAGACCGGCAAGAACAATCCGTTCGATCTGGTGTTCCACGGTGGATCCGGATCCAGTGCAGAAGACATCGCGGCCGCGGTGGCGAGCGGAGTGATCAAGATGAACATCGACACCGACACCCAATACGCTTTCACCCGGTCCATCGCCGGTCACATGCTGAGCAAGTACGACCAGGTCCTCAAGGTGGACGGCGAGTACGGCAACAAGAAAGCGTACGACCCGCGGTCGTGGGGCAAGCCGGCCGAGACGGCGATGGCGGCCAGAGTGGTGGAGGCGACGCAGATGCTCGGCTCGGCGGGCCGGACGATGCGCTGACAGAAATTTGTCGTGGAGCATGTCGAATTCCACGAGACGGTTCCGTCCCAGGGTCGAATGCGGAAAGAATGGCCGCATCGAACGCTAGGAGACATCATGGCCAAGTACCTCATGCTCAAGCACTACCGCGGCGCTCCCCAGCCGACCAACAACACCCCGATGGACCAGTGGACCCCGGCCGAAGTGCACGACCACATTCAATTCATGCAGGATTTCGCCGACGAGCTCGAGAAGACGGGCGAGTTCGTCGACGCGCAGGCTCTGGCCCCCGAGGGAACGTGGGTGCGTTCGGATGGCGAAGGGAAACCTCCGGTCACCGACGGTCCCTTCGCGGAGACGAAGGACTTGATCGCGGGCTGGATGGTGATCGACGTCGACTCCTACGATCGCGCGCTCGAGCTGGCCGGACAGCTGTCGGCAGCGCCCGGTGCCGGTGGCAAGCCGATCGGTGAGTGGCTCGAGCTGCGTCCGTTCATGGAAGCTCCTCCCTCGATCGAAGACTGAGACCGTCGTCGTGGATCCCCACCTGCTGAGGGAGCTGACTCCCGCGGTGATCGGCGTCCTCGTCCACCGCGGAGCAGACTTTGCGGCGGCCGAGGACGCGGTCCAGGAAGCGTTGGTGCAGTGGGCCTCGACGTGGGCAGGGGCGGGTGACGTGACAACGGACCCGAAGGGTTGGCTCGTCACCGTCGCCTGGCGCAAGTTCCTCGACGCACAACGCTCGGAGAAGGCGCGGCGAGATCGAGAAGAGCGACTGGCCGCTCGACCGGAACCGGATAACGTGGGCGGCGTCGACGACACACTGCAGTTGTTCTTCCTGTGCGCCCATCCAGTGTTGACGTCGGCGTCGGCGGTGGCTCTGACCCTGCGTGCGGTCGGGGGACTGACAACACGGCAGATCGCGCAGGCGTATCTGGTGCCGGAGAAAACCATGGCGCAGCGCATCTCTCGGGCGAAACGTGCGGTGCGCGATGTGCGGTTCGACGCGCCGGGTGACCTCAGGACGGTACGACGCGTGCTGTATCTGGTGTTCAACGAGGGATACACCGGCGACGTCGATCTCGCGGCCGAGGCGATCCGGCTGACACGACAGCTGGCGACGGTGTCCGACGACGAGGAAACCGCGGGTCTCCTGGCGCTGATGGTGCTGCACCACGCGCGTCGTTCGGCCCGAACAGGATCCGACGGTCGGGTGATTCCACTGGCCGAACAGGACCGATCTCTGTGGGACACAACACTGATCGCCGAGGGGGTGGGGATTCTGCAGACCGCACTGGCCCGAGATCGGCTGGGAGAATTTCAAGCGCAGGCGGCTATCGCTGCCCTGCATGCCGACGCGGCTCGGGTCGAGGAGACCGACTGGGTGCAGATCGTCGAATGGTACGACGAGCTGCTCGCCCTCACCGGCAGCCCTGTCGTGCAGCTCAATCGTGCGGTGGCCGTCGGGGAAGCCGACGGCCCGGCGGCCGGACTCGCGGCATTGGCCGAGGTCGATCCCGTCGTCCCGCGGCACACGGCGGCGGCCGCGCACCTGCACGAGAAGGCAGGGGACCTGGAGCAGGCGGCCGAACTGTACGCGCGCGCTGCCCATTCGGCTCCCTCGCTCCCCGAGCGGCACCATCTGACGCTGCGGGCCGCGCGGATCCGAGAACGGATGACGACGTCGAGCAACCGTACGAACCGATCGGTTTCGTAATCTGATCGTTAGCGGTAGAAAGCGGAATTCGTGCGACCCTCGAATGGTGCTGATGTTGCCAGTGGGACGCAAGAGCAAGAAGCGAACTCGATCCGCCGCGGTGGTGACGGCCGCCGTAGTGGGGTCGATGCTGCTGACGGGAACGTCGGCCCAGGCTCTGCCGGGCAATTCGGGATCGGCCGACGCGGCGGTGGGAGCGGTCGGGATTCACCAGGTGTCGGCCACCCGCGCAGTGCTGAACGTGTTCTCCCCGTCCATGAATCGCGTCATCTCCAACGAGATCCTGCATTCGCCGGGAGGCGGACCGGCCCCGAGCCTGATCCTGCTCAACGGCGCGCTCGGTAACGAGGACGGTGTGGGATGGCTCAACAATTCCGGCGTCGAACAGTTCTTTCTGGACAAGAACGTCACGGTCGTAGCACCCATCGGCGGACGGTTCAGCTTCTATACCGATTGGCAGACACCCGACCCGATACTGGGTAAGAACATGTGGCAGACCTACCTGACTCGCGAACTGCCTGCCGCCGTCGACGCCGCCTACGGATCCAACGGCCGACGCGGGGTGGCGGGCCTGTCGATGAGTGGTGGCCCGGCACTGGATCTGGCGATCCAGGCACCGGATGTGTTCGACGCCGCCGCGTCGTTCAGCGGTTGTCCGTCACCGTCGAATCCGCTTGCCACTGCGGGTATCTCGGCGATGATCGCCGGCGGACTGAACAATCCCTTCAACATGTGGGGGTTGCCCGGAAGCCAGGGATGGCGCGACCACGATCCGTCCCTCAACGTCGAACGCTTGCGTGGAACCGCGGTCTACGTCAGCTCGTCTCGCGGAGCTCCGGGACCGGTGGACCGCATCCCGGAAGGAGCGATTCCACCGTTCGGCGGAATGGCGGTCGAAGCAATGGTGAATTACTGCACGTTGATCTTCGTCGACGCGCTACGACGAGCCGATGTGCCGGCGACGGTGTCCATGCGCGACGAAGGCGCACACACCTGGCCGCTGTTCGAGGATCAGCTGCGCGAGGCCTGGTTCACCACGTTGGCCCCGGCTCTCGGAACCAGGTGATTGCCCGAGACTGTCGCGGGTACTCCCAGATCACACCGACGCTCGATCACACCGACGAAGGGATGACGTACATGTCGAAAGACGATCTGCACAAGGGCGACAAGGTCGAATGGAACACCCATGGAACCAAGACCGAGGGAGAGGTGGTGGAGAAGATCACCTCCGAGACCGAAGCTGCGGGGCGAACCGTCAAGGCCTCGAAGGACGAGCCGCAGTACCGAGTCGAAAGCGACAAGTCCGGGAAGGACGCGGTACACAAGCCGGAGTCGCTCGACAAGAAGGACTGAACGGACACGGGCCGCGAACGCGCGCGCATTCGTCAGGTGCGCGCGATTTCGCGGCCTATTTCGCGCGCGTCCGGCAAACGCGCACGCGTTCGCGCCTCCGATGCAGCGCCGCCACCCCGATCAGGCCTGCGGCACCGAACGTTCCGCGCCCCAGCTCCGTTCGATGTACCCACGGATGCGGTCGATGTCCTCGGCCGGAATGCGCTCCGGTTCCCCGTTCTCGAGGGGATCGGTGTGGAAAATGTACAGCCGCGACGCGAATTGGTCGAAGGGCAGCGAACCTTCGCCTGCGCGCTCGCCGTTGCCTGCCGTTCCCACCACGACGCCGTCGCCCCAGTCCTGCCCGCTGTCGTTGTTCGGGTTGAAGAAGTAGACCCGCATGACGCCGTCCGGGTCGGTATTGACCCGCAGGATCGTGATGGCATGCCAGCCCACATAGCGTGCAGCACTGTCGGTTACGGCCACACCCGCAGGTTGCGGATGTATCAGCGGCTGATGCCCGTTGTACTCCGGGTGGTACGCGGCATAGAACTGGCGCAGGAATGCGTCCAGATCGACGATGTTGCCGGTGGCGACGTCGACGTCGATGTGGAACTCGCGTGCCGACCACCACCCGTGGAACTCCGGGTTGACCCACCGGTGCGGATCGCCAGGGCGATCCGCGCAGCGTCGAACCATCTCGGCGTAGATACGGTCGAGATGCGGAACCAACAACAGCGAAACCGGGTCGAGATCCACCGGATCGGAGGTCGCGACTCCGCTGACGCTGTCGGTGGACGAAATCGACTGCCCCTCGAAGTGCATGACGATTTCCTCGTCGCGCGCGGCCCACACCACCATCTGCAGCAGATAATCAGGATCGTTGTAGGCCCACATCGACAACGCGCGTGCCGACTGGCACGTCGGGTTGTCGCCCTGGCCGATACCGAGCGGTTGCCCGAGCATCGACAACAACCCACCCAGTAGACGCGACTGCGGCGCGGGTACGGGTCCGAACGAGGTATTCAATCGATCCTGCACTGCCGGTGCGAGTTTCAGTGATATCTGTCGCCACAACGACGGCACGATCGGCGGCTGATGAAGGATGCCGCGATCGAGCAGCAGTGCCAGTCCGTAGAGGCACTGCGCCGTTTCGGGAAACACCGTTTCTTCGATGAGGCGATGGACCAGTTCCGGATAACGCGTCAGGCAGGTGCGACCGGTGTCGGACAGGCCCAATGCCTCGGGGAGAACGTACGAGTAGTGATCGACGAGGTACTGCGTGAGCGTGGCGTGGTACGGCGAGACGAGTCCGGTGTCGTGCATCGCTCGCGCGAATCCGCGGGCCTCGAATTGCAAGGCCTCGACGTCCATCGCCTCGAGTCGAGACCGGTAGACCTCGACGCCCGGATCCTCTCGGCATGCATCGGTGGTGCCGAAGAGGGCCGTGATCAATCGATCCAGTCCTTGCCCGGAGGTGCCGAGATCCACCGTCGGATCGTCGCGATAGATCGCGATGCGGGTGACCATCGCCTTGATGGTGTCCACCTGGATCGGGCGCTGTCGCAATATGCGCCAGATCTCCTCGAGCAACTCGTCGAGCACACTGTCGTAGCCGATCTGCTGGGCGACGTACCCGAACAGGTCACGAATGAGATGTGCGGTGCGGCCCAAGCGAACTCGCTCCGACTCCGACGGCGGAGTGAACAGCACCTCGAGATTCAACGCGAGAACCTGCGACAGGAATCGCCGTGCGTCCTCCGCCGACACGGCCGGATGCTCGTACTCGCCCGCGACGATTGCGATCATGCGCAGTTCGCTGGTCGCCTCGAGCACTACGGTGTCGTCGTTACCGCTGCGCAGACTCGGACCCACGAATCCGGGAACGAGAATGTCGGGCTGCGCCCAATCGGTACCGGCGAACAACCCGGCACTCTCCAGCAAGTCGGCCCGCTCGCGGACTGCGCCGCAACCGCCGGGTTGCAACAGCACTCGATGCAATGCGTCGAGTACCCGACGTACCTTCGTGTTCTTGCTGAACTCGGGTGCGTCGGACAAGGCGTGCACCGCGTGGTCCAGTTGCGCCAACCGTGATGCCAACGCTTTGTCCACTGCAGAAGTCGCGTTTGTCGGTGCCGGCTCGCTCATCGTCTGCGTCGTGGGTTCGTGGTCGTTCCCGAGTTGCTGCTTCACACGTAGAAGTCCAGTTCTTCCTGATGCTTCAGCAAATCACGCATGACGTACGAATCCTCGCCGAAGAAGTACAGCAGTCCCCAGTGAGTACCGAACGCTGTTCTCTTGGTGACGGTTTCCTCGACCGGAGCAGACAGGTCGTTGGTCTCGTAGTAGTCGTGCCCGCTCGTCTCCTCCGGAATCTGCAGTTGGCTGACGACACGGCGTCGTGGATAGACACCGAAACACCCGGCTACACCGGTTGCATCGACGACCTCCTTCGGGAAGAAGGCGTCGATCTCCTCCTCCGTGGTCTTCGGGTCGAACGCCAGCGCGAGCCCCTGGTAGGCGTTGAACCCGTAAGCCCGCTCGAGGAGCTCGAACACCTTGAAACCCGGTGGGCGATAAGCAACTTCACCGAAGTACATTTCGCCGTCGCTGGTGACGAAGTACTCGGGGTGAATGAATCCGAACTCGATGTCGAAGGTCTTGATCAGCTTCTCGATCTGCACCGTGATCTGCTCGCGGTACTTCTCCAATTCCGGTGTCGCAGGCACGAACACCGAGTATCCGAGGGTGACGTACTCCGAGATGTTGAGGAACTTGATCTTGCCGTTGTGAATCCATGCTTCGACAGCGAACTCCCAGCCGTCGAGGTGCGATTCCATCAGGGCCGGAAATTCCTCGTCGGGAATGGAGTCGACCTCGTCAGGGGTACGAATGACGCGGTGGCCGAGGCAACCGGCCTTGTCGAAGGCCTTGACGTGAATCGGGTCGTTGGGATCGCCGTCGAGCTTGAGCAGTGTCTGATTGACACGTTTGAGGAAACGGATGACGTCCTCGCGGTCGTGGGCTTCCTCGAAGATGCCCACCCGAATGCCGCCGAGCTGAGCACGGCGCTTCATCAAGGACTTGTCGCGCAACAGCATTGCCTGACCGAACAGGCGTGGGTTGCCGAGCAACACCGAGTTGATGGCACCGGCCCACTCCACTGTCTCTTCGTACAACGGAATCGCGACATCGACACCCTTGGCCTGAAGGGTTTCGGCTATCTCCAGCGAGCGATCGTTGAGTCGCTCGAAGTTCCACGGCAGGTACGGAATGTCGTGCTCGGTGCAGTACGCCTCGGCCCATTCCGGGGCGACGACGACGTAGCGCCTATCGAACTTGTCCAGTGCTTCCACCGCGGCCAAACTCCACCCCAGTAGGGCCACGAAACCCTTGTTCGGATCCTTCTCCAGCCTGTCTGGCCGAGCCATGAAGTTCCTTCCCCTAGATCATTCTATGGTCGAGGTCCTTCGCTCCACCGTACAGAGGTGGTTCCGATCCTTCGGCACCCCTGTTTTCGATTGTCGATCTCGAACCTGCCGTACGCAGGAGTTCGGTACCGTGATCGTCGGCAGTACGGTACGCACCCACCAGCAACGAGGAGCGCGAGATGACGGTCGACAAAACCGGTGCCGAGGTCGAGATCAGCCAACAAGCAGATCGTTTCACGGTCTCGGTCGAGGGCACACAGGTCGGCTTCACCGAGTTCGCCGACGACGAGGACGGCCGACGCATCTTCTTCCACACCGAGGTGGACGCGGCTTACGGCGGACGAGGGCTGGCCACCATTCTCGTGCAGCAGGCTCTCGACGCCACCCGAGCCGACGGCAAGCGCATCGTTCCGATCTGCGAACTGGTCGCGGCCTTCGTGGGCAAGCATTCGGAGTACGAGGACAGCGTCGACCGGCCCACCGACGAGATCCGGCAGTGGCTGGCGGACCGACGGGGCTGACGGCGGGAATAGCTACTACCACCGTCGGGTTGTAGCCGTCGTAGTAGTTGCAGAGTCAACTACCCTGCCGAAAGGGAAGCCATGCCCGCAGTGACGGTCGACAACATCCTCGCGTTACCCCGCATACCCATGCCCGACGCCACCGCCGTCCCGCGGCCCGTCCGGTCCGTCACGACGGCACCGACGGGGTACGAGGGCGAGGGCTTCCCGGTTCGTCGCGCATTCGCCGGATTGGACATGTCCTCCCTCGACCCGTTCATCCACATGGATCAGATGGGCGAGGTGAATTACGCGCCCGGCGAGCCGAAGGGCACGCCGTGGCATCCGCACCGCGGATTCGAGACCGTCACGTACATGATCGACGGCATCATGGAGCACGAGGACTCTCACGGTGGTGGCGGCATCATCAGCGGCGGCGACACCCAGTGGATGACGGCCGGCGGGGGCATCCTGCACATCGAGGCTCCGCCGGAGCATCTGGTGCTCTCCGGCGGGCTGTTCCACGGTGTTCAGCTGTGGGTCAATCTGCCGCGGGAGAACAAGATGGCGCACCCGCGCTACCAGGACATCACCGGGAGCAAAGTGGCTCTGGCGTCGAGTCCCGACGGCGGCGCGCTGGTTCGCGTCATCGCGGGTGAGATCGCGGGCATGCAGGGACCGGGATCGACATACACGCCAATTGCGCTCTCGCACAGCACGATCGCACCGGGGGCCGCGCTGACGTTACCGTGGAACAGGGACTTCAACGCTCTTGTCTACGTTCTCGCCGGCGAGGGCACCGTCGGTGCGGACAAGCGCCCGATCCGGCTGGGGCAGACCGCGTTGTTCGGCCGCGGCGACACCATCGAGATGTCGGCCTCGGCGGTGGGGGAGTCGTTGGAGGTGTTCGTTCTCGGTGGAAAGCCGATCCGTGAGCCGGTCGCGATGGCCGGTCCGTTCGTGATGAACACCAAGTCCGAAGTGCTGCAGGCATTCGAGGACTATCAAGCCGGTCGACTCGGCGTCCCCGTCGAGTGATCCGCTCGGCCGTGCAACGATCTTCTGCATGAGCCAGGCAGAACCCCGACTTCGTAGAACACGGCTGTATCGTCGATTGGTCACCCGCGCCGACGGCCCACTGGAGCCGGCGCGGGCGGCGACGAGGCTCTCCGCCTACGTGTACGGAAACATTCTCGTGCTGGCGGCGGTCGCCGCGTCCACTCCCGGTTCCATCGAGCACGGAACCGCCGCCATCCTGGTTCTGGCCACAGCCGGAACGACGTTTCTGGCTCACGTGTTCGCAGACTTCGTCGCCGAAAGCGAGATTCCGGAAGCGCACGGGGACGCGACGCAGGAACAGCGGAAATTCAAGGCGCTGCAGGAATTACGCGATGCACTTCCGATTCTCAGTTCCGGCACCGTCCCGGCACTGATGCTGGCCCTCGGCTGGTTGTCGGTGCTCCCGGCGCAGTGGGCGGAACTGCTGGCCGGCGGCGTGATCGTGGTGCGTATCGCAACGATTCAGATCATCACCGAGCGAATTCGCGGCAACGCGTTGACTTTTCGAGCGTTTCTGGGTGGCCTGGCCACCGCAGTGGTTGCGGCGCTCATCGTGCTGGCGAAGGTGTTTCTGGGCCACTAGCTTCCGAACTCGGCGTACAGTTCCGGCAGGAATCCGGCGAGATGATTCATCTCCTGCCCGCAGTGCATCAGAAGATCGCGGGCGAGATCGAGCCCGAGTGTCAGGTCCGTCGGGTCCACCGACGCCCCGCGTCGGACGGCGCATGCAGCCTGTTTCACGTCGGGCATGTGCAGCCCGCGCGAGTTCAGGTGAAAGCGGCTGCGCATCTCGGCACCGCCATCGACGGGGCGAACCTGGTGGGCCAGCCAGCCGAGGTCCACGGGGGCGATGGAGCTCCCCACTCGACCGAAGACGATCGTCTGGTCCGCCGGGACCACGAATCCGTGCGCCACCGGGTCGCGGAAGCCGATGCCCAGTTGCTGCAACTTCGGACCGACGTACTCGTCCACGAAGGACGTGTTGCCGATGTACTTGGCCCTGTTCGGAACAGGCTGTGCCGTACGGTCCTCCGCGAGGTCGGCGTACAGGTGCGCATCGGGGTGCCACAGTTTGTAGCGGGCGGCTTCGGCGGAATGCCAGCCGAACCACCAGTCCCACATCGCCGCCGTCACCCGCGGCATCACGGTACGGACCGCCACGAACGTCACGCCGTCGGCTCTCTGCCCGTATCCGGTCTCGACGTCGGAATATCCGACGGGGGCCAGATCGGTTGTGATCGAGTCGAATCCGGGAATCGAGTCGGGCGAGATCGGCGGGCCTGAGCAGGCGTCGACCACTGCTGTCGGTGCCGGAGCGGTTCGCTGTGCCATGTAGTGGGCGTACGGCCGGTCCCGATCGGTGTCCCGATACCCCGCGTACCGCTCACCGCACAGGTCGGCAGACCCGACCACCGGTGCAGCGGCCGCCCTGGCGGCCGACCCGAGGACGGTTGCGGCCACGGCTGCTGCTGCGCCCACGACAACCTGACGCCGCGTCGGCCTCGGACTCATGAAGGCCTCGAACTCAACATCTGTTGAGCCTAGGTCGTGGGCTCGGAGTATGTCAACGACGTGGCAGTAGACTGCCCGGCATGAGTCCGGCCACTCCCAAGGACGACGCCTCCAGAGTGCGGCGGCGCGACGAGATTGCGTCAGCAGCGATCGAGGTGCTGGCCACCAAAGGCTTTCGCGGGCTGACGCACCGGGCGGTGGACGAAGCAGCAGGCCTCGGCCCGGGCTCGGTGAATTACCACGCGCCCACTCGAAGTCGATTGCTGCACCTGGCCCTGGGGCAACTGTTCGCCCGAGACTTCGAGATTGCGGGAGCAACGTTCGGCAGCCTGGTCGACATCAAACCTCTCACCGTGGACATCGTGGTGAGCCGCATCGCGGACTTCATCCAGGCAATGACGACCGGTGACGCAGCCAAGCGGGTGATTGCCCGGGTCATCATGCTCGGCGAGGCGCAGCACGATCGCGAGGTGCGCGAGTTGTTCGATACTCAGCGCGGTGCATTGGTCACCTACACCCAGTGGATCGTTGCCTCGCTCGACTCCCAGGACCCGCAAGCCGAGGCCGAGACGCTGGTCGTGATGATCGAAGGTCTGATACAGCGGCAGGTCCTCATCGGATCACGCCTGCCCCGGTCGATGGTGGAGCAAATGCTGCGCACGATCGTGCAATCCTCGCCCCTGATCACGGGCTGATTGCGCGTGGGTCCTCAGCCGAGCAGTGAGTTCCGCTCGGTGTGCGTGAACGTGAAGATCGACGCGCCGAAGCTGAGCATCGCCGTGAGCAGCAGAACCTGCGGGCCGGTGATGACGACGCCGATGAACGCTCCGACCATCCCACCCAGCGCGAACGACCCGAGAAGTGCTGTGTAACTCAGCCAGTCGTAGCGGGTCCCGCCGCCGAACAGGTGCCGCTCGATGCCTTGGCCGAGTTTGACCAACGTTCCGGTGACGTAGCTGAGGGGAATGTAGGTTTCCTCCTTCTTCGTGAACGCGGTGTTGAGCGCGCCGAGAGCGAAGGCCACCAACAGAATCGGGTAGAAGTTCACGTTGGCCGACGACCAACCGGTGATCGCGATGTCGATCAGCGCCGCTGCCGCGAGTGCGATGGTGGTCAGCACGGTTGCCCCATGCGGGTGGTTCGCCCAATAACGTCGTCGGCAGATCGAGGAGATCACCACGCCCGCAAGAAACGACGCCATCAGGGCCAACGCAGCCCACGGCGACGCGCCGGGTGCAACCTCTTTGCCGTCCGGGTGTCCGAAGTGGCCCACTACTGCCCGTTCGGTGTTGCCGGTCATGAAGGTCACGAAGTAGCCGGCGGAGTGCAGAAATGCCACTGCGCCCACCATGCCCGCGAGACCGGACAGGATCCAGGACAATCGGGCTTCTGCACCGACGGCCGTCTCGCGGTCGATCGACAAGGGGGAAGTCATACTTCGATTCTCCGGACGCAGGGCGAACCGGCAAATCTTTGAGTGGTCGGTCACATAACCGACGGTGCATTCGTATTCGCGACCATTCCGCGATGCATCACCCTGTTTCCCACGACCCCGCTGTGATCGGCGCGGTGCATCACACATCGGTTGTCCCACATCACCAGATCGCCGGGGGCCCACGCATGCTGCATGACGTTCTCCGCCCGAGTGGAGTGCTCGAACAGGTATTGGATCGTGTCGTGCGCCTCCGCGGAGTCCATCCCGCTGATCGCGACGCAGCGGGCGGGTGCCGACAGCGCGAGGGCGGTACGGCCGGAGATGGGATGTACCGCGAACAGTGGATGGTCGGCAGACGAATCGGTGTCCGACGCCACTCCGGTCACCCGATGCGTCACCGTGCGTCCCGCGAGGTTCTCCTTCACCGCCGAGGGCAGCGTCTCGTACGCCGTGTACTGGTCGCTGAACTGGGTGCTGCCGCCCGCTGTCGGTACACAGACCGCACGTAATGCCGTGTAGGCGGGAGGATTCGGCACATAGGTCGTATCGACGTGGAAGGTCGACTTCGGTGGGGTGGTGCGCCCGACATTGCTCACGACATTCAGGTCGGAAAATCCTGGGACCGGAGTCTCACCCTCGGTGAACATCAGGTCGCCGAACCGTCGGAGAAAGTCGAGGAATTGCTGATCGTCGATCTCCTGCTCGCGCAGGATCACTACGCCGTGTTCGGCCAGCTGCGTCCGTAAGTAGTCGACCGATACCGAGTTCGGATCCAGACCGCGAATCTCCTTGCCCAACGTCATGACGACAGCTCCTTCACTGACAGTTGTTCGAGGGCGTGCGCGAACAGACGGTTGACCGTGACGTCTGCTGCTGCGGCCATCACCGCGAGCACGCTCGAGGGCGAGTACGAGCAATAGAGACCGGCTTCGAGGAACCAGGGCTTCCCGTCCGGATCGATGCGAAAATCGAACAGCCCGTAATGGCGGCAGCCGAGCGCCCGGTAGCTCGATCGTGCTGCAGCCCATACCACCTCGGTGATGGGGTCCGAGGTATCGACGATCCACGCCTTGGTCTGCTGCTTCGCGACGAGGTACAGATCCCCGTCCGCGGTCCGATTCAACTTGTCGGCACTCGTCCGAACGGAGTCGACGGCGTACTCCTCGAGTGGCAGGCACACCAATTCCCCGTCCACCGCGATGATGCCGCACCGGACTTCGCGTCCGAGCGGGATGTACGACTCCACCAATGCCGCAGTCGAATACGACAGTGCGCCGTGGATCGCCGACGGGAGTGAGTCGAGGTCGCGGACGAGAGTGACCCCCATCGAGTTGTCCGAATCGACGGGCTTGACGACGACGGGCAGAACGACGGGCACATCGTGATCGACGTTTTGCCCGCTGCGTACCACCACGCCGGCGGGAACGGCGACTCCGGCTGCGGCGACGACGGCACGAGCAAGTGCTTTGTCCGCCGTCATGGCCATGAGGTCGGAGGTGTTGCCCACGTACGGCACCTGCATCAGATCGAACAGGCTGCGGTAGAGCGTCATTCCGGGCACGCAGAACATCTGCGGCACCATGACGTCGAAGTTCCAGGCGGACATGACATCCACCGCCTGAGCCAAGGACATCTGCGGTGCCGCAGCCACACTCGCGGAGTCGATCGCATCGGGAAAGCTCCACCGCCCGCCCGGGGACACGAATGCCACCTCGATGTCGTACGCGGGATCGCTGCCGAACACGTCGAGAAAACCTTGCGCGTACACCCGAGACAGATCGCAGTGGAATTCGTCCACCGAGGATCCGACGAGCACCAGCACCGACAGTGTCATCAGTCGCCTCCGTTCTCCACGAGCTTGCCGATGTTGAAGTCGATACGAGACCACCCGCGGCGCGAGCGCAGATTTCGGAGCAGTAGCGACGGAATCTGCAGATGGTGCACCAGGAGGTACGGCAGCGGATCCCACCCCGTGAGGATGGCGTCCGTGCCCTCGACGATGCTGCGGAGTCGAGACCCCCGTTCGCCCTCGGTGATCAGACGCCACAGCTCGTGGTAGATCCAGTACGTCGGCCTGGCCGTCGGACGCGGCACGATCACCGAGTGGTCGTCGAGATACGCGGCAGCAAGGTCGGGGTGGTCGTAGAACATCGTGATCGCCGAGTGAGTGCGCGGATTGCACTCGATGGCGTAGACCCGGCCGTCGGCGGCGGACTCGATGAAGTCGAACGAGAGTTGCCCCGTGACATCCAAGGAAGCGACGAAAGTCTCGACCCAGCGCAGGATCTCGGGCTTGTCGACCATCTCGTAGTTGACCTGGAACGCCGACGAGACGCAGCAGCCGTACACCTGCAGCCGCCCGTCGCGCACCGTACCGTGCGTGCAGTACTCCTGACCGGCGATGAATTCCTGCAGAATCCACGGGTCGTCTTCGGTGATGTGCAGGCTGCGCGCGAAAGTGGAGTTGCGCTCCGGTGTCTGCGCGCTCAGGCGGGTCAGATCCATTCGGCCGACAGGGTTGTACGAGATCCGCTTGAGGATGTACTCGCGACCCGGCAGAAAGTCGAATTCCTCGATCTGGGCGGGGTCGGTAATGCGCTGGAAGTCGGGAACAGCAAGTCCCAATGATGCAGCGTGCTCGGAGAACCGGGACTTGTCGTCCACCATGCGCACGACGTCTGCGTCGCCGTGGATCACCTCGCAGTGTGCATCGAGGAGTGCGCGTGCATCCGCGTCGTGAATACTCGCCGCCGGACTCGCAACCGGGACGAAGACGTCGACGTTCTCGCGTCGAACGATCTCCACCAGGGCCTGCGCGTAGTCGGGGTCACCGGGATCGGGAACACAGAAGAAGCGGTCGACAGCGCGGGAGAAACGGTGGCCCGTCCACCGGTACTTCGCCGACTCCACCAAGATCACTCGATGCCCGGCGAGATGGAAGGATCGGGCGAGTTGCAGCGCCTTGCTCATCTTCCCGCCGCTGATCAGAACCGTTCTGGGTGAGTCGGTCGAAGATGTGACAGGCCGGGCACCGCGCAACGCCGCCACCCCCACCGCCGCAAGATCGACGGGGAGGGTGACTGCGAGGCCGATGAGCGCGGCGACGGTTCGGATCATGTGCGCCTGATGAGGGTCACACCGTCGCGCAGAGGAATCAGAACCTGCTCCACGCGTGGATCGTTCGAGACGTACTCGTTGAATTCGGCGATGGCCCGGCCGTTCTCGCTCGGTTGGGCCGCATAGGGCTGGCCCTGCAGCAGGGTGTTGTCCACGGCGATCACAGCGCCGTCCGCAAGTAGGTCACTGCCCAGCAAGTGCTCCACATACGCGCGGTACCCGGTCTTGTCCGCGTCGATGAAGACCAGGTCGAACGGTCCTTCGAGTCGACGAAGGGTGTCCAGCGCCGGCCCGACCTCCACCGTGATTGCCGATCCTGCAGCCGATTCCGCGAAGCAGGATTGTGCGAACTCGGCCACGTACGGATCCACCTCGCACGCGACGACCTCGCCACCCGGCGGAAGAGCTTCGGCCATCGCCAATGCCGAATACCCGGTGAACATGCCGATCTCGAGCACCCGCGTTGCTCGGGTCATGCGCACGAGGAACGCCAGGAAGCGTCCCTCCACGTGACCGGAGAGCATCTCCATCTCCAGGGGCCCGGAACCAGAGACCACGTCACGTGATCTCCAGTCCGCCGAACGGGTCCGCGACGCCAGCGTGGACAAGGCGGCGGATTCGGAGGTGGTGCAGGTGTCGAGATACGGGTCGAGTCCCGCAGCCAGATCGCGGGCTCGATGGACGCGGGTGACCAACTCGTCGGACACCGCGGTGTCGGCGTCGAGCAGGGCCGCCAGTTCTTCGAGTTCGCGCGCCAGAATGGTGGTCGGGGTGACCGGTCGTGGAGACGCAGTCACGGCGTCGGTGCGGTGAACATGTCCAGGCCCTCGCCGGCCCGCGGGAACTCGAGGCAGATCTTCTTGTGCAGTGTCAACACATCCGCCAGCTCGTTCGCGTCGAGATCGTTGAGGAAACGGCACGTACCGATCGGGTCGGGGACGGCGGCACGAAGAATGCCGTCACGAGTCTTGAGAATCGATGCCGTTGCCTCGGAAAGCAACTCGGGTGTGAGGAACGGGCTGTCGAGTGCCAGTCCGATGCTGCTCATGACGCCCAACACCCGATCACGATCGGCAGTGGACAGATGGCCGCGCTGTTCGGCGACGGTGGTGGACAGCGCCATGTCGATGTTGATGGCGTGACCGTGGAAGAACGGCGCGGGCGGCGTCAGCTCGAGCGTCGGGCTCCACGTGTGACCGAAGGCGATGACGCGATCGAGGTCGATCTCGTGGAGGTTGGGTGCCTCGAGTTCGAGCATCGTCGCGATCGCGGAATACGTCAGTTTGTCTGCGACCGAACGTAGTTCGGCAGTACCGTCGAGGTGACCGAACCGAGTGCGCAGCAATTCCGGGCCGTATTGCTCGAGCATCTCGAAGATCTCGAGGTTGCCGACGACGGAGATCTTGATCAGTTCCGCCATGCCGTTGCGCACCTGGTCCTCGGGCAGAGTGCCGAGGAACGAAAAGTCGAGCAGCACTTTCTGCGACGCGTGGTACGCACCGAGGCGGTTCTTGTGCTTGCCGTAGTTCACAGCCACCTTGATGGACACGCTTGCGTCGATCAGGCCGATGAGCGTCGTGGGAATGCGGATGTAGGGAGTGTTGCGCCGGTAGCTGGCACAGGCGTAACCCGCTACATCCGTGGTCAATCCACCGCCGACTACCAGTACCGGCTCGGTGCGGACCAAACCGAAGGCGTCGAACTCACCCACGATGCGCTCGAAGGTCTCGAGGGACTTCGCGGTCTCGGCGATCTGCACCGGGACCACCGTCAGAGCGATCTCGTGATGATCGAAATACGCGCGGATTCGTTCTCCGTAGATTTCGTGGACCGACTCGTCGACCACCATCAGAGCGCGTCCGTACGGACGGTAGCTGTCGGCCAGTTCGGTGTTCTCGAGAGCGAAGACACCGTCGACGTAGATCAGGTCGTATTCGATCTTTTCGTATCCTTCGACACGAAATGACCTGTCCCCGGCGATGACCTGGGCCTGAAGATTGCTCACAATTGCTCCTGGGGTGGATGAAGGGTCAGGCTGAAATCAGAGCGCGGACGCGCTCGGGATCGAGTGCATCGACGGTGTCGGCTGCGGAGTCGAACGTGGTTCCTGCGGTGTTCTCGTTGGGGAAAGCGACGCAGGTGATGCCCGCAGCAGCTGCTGCGGCCGCGCCGCCGGCGTTGTCCTCGATCGCCACGCTGTCGGATGCGTTTTCGCCCAGGGTCTTCAAGGCGTACTCGTACGACGCGGGGTCGGGCTTGCCTGCGTCCACCGAGGAGGCGTCGACGATGACGTCGAACGAGTCGGCGGTGAGTTCCGGACTCAGGGCGGCCAGCAACGCGTCGATGTTCTCGCGGGACGTGGTGGTCACGAAGCCCACCTTGAGGCCGTTCGCCTTGGCGGAGTCGATCGTGTCGGCGACGCCGGGACGAGTCTTCACGTCGGATTCGCCGATCAGGCGTTGAAAGATCTCCGACTTGGTGGCGTGTATCGCCGCGGCGTCGACCTCGGTTCCCGTATCGGACGCGTATTCGCTGATCCGATCGGCACCACCGTTCGACCCGAGCATGGAACGGTAGTCCTCACGAGACCAGTTCCAGTTCAGATCGTGGGCCGCGAAGGCCTCGTTGAACGAGCGACGTTGCAGTTCGGACGTGTCGACGAGGGTGCTGATCGAGCCGAACAGAATTGCGGACATGGGTGCCTTTCGGGCGAGAGACTCTTGACCGGTCGATGTCTCGCGCATGCGCGATGGGGGAGTTGGTTCGGGGGGTATGCCCCATCGGTACCGAACGGGAAACCTTCGAATTTCCTACGGCCCGGCGGCCCGTCCGACGCGGTGGACCGGGGCAGCCAGAACCGTCGGTGTCGATCGTCCTCGCAACGTCACCGACGCGCCTGTCTCCCAGTGCCGTCTCTCGTCGTCCGATGCGTGGCCGAGCACCTTCGACGCGGTGAGGACGTCGGTGTTCGGGTCGTCCTTCGCGAGATCGGTGAGCCGGGCCGCCTGGTTCACGGTGTCGCCGATGACGGTGTACTCGAACCGGGATTCGGCCCCGATGTTTCCCGCGATGACCGGGCCGTACGTGACGCCGATGCCGATCTCGAAGCCGCCGTCGGAGGCGAGGGCGGCGGCGAGGGTGCGTGCGGTTCGCAGTGCCGCCGTGGCGGGATCGGGGTGATCGACCGGAGCGCCGAAGATCAGCAGAGCTGCATCGCCCTCGAACTTGTTGACGAAGCCGCCGTGTCGTTCGCCGTGCTCGACGACCACTGCGAAAAACTTGTTGAGCAGTTCGACAACCGCCTCGGCGGACTCTCTCTCGGCCATTGCCGTCGAACCCACGAGATCGATGAACAGCACCGCCACTGTCCGGTTCTCGCCGCCGAGGCGGGGAGGCTCGCCAACGCTCGCTGTGCCACGTCGTGGCCGACGTGTCGACCGAAGAGTGAACGCAGGCGTTCTCGCTCGTCGAGGCCGACCACCATCTTGTTGAATCCGTTCTGCAGTCGCCCGATCTCGGAGGCGTCGTATACGTCGACGCGGATGTCCGTGGCCCCGCTCTCGACTCGCTGCATGGCCGTGCTGACTTGCTGCAAAGGATCGGACACCGATCGACCGACCAGGAACATGCCGCCGAATCCGACGGTCAGGGCTATCGCAGACAACGACACCATCGCGGGGGACAGGTCGACATCGGGCGGGATGACGGTATCGATCAGCCTGCCGAGTCCGATGAGGCCGAGACCCAGGATGGGGATGGCAGTACTGAGGACCCAGATGAGGACCACTCGTAGTTTGACGCCCAGTGCCGCGGCGTCGGTGACCTGGCTGACCTCCATCACGGCCGCGGTGAACGGCCGAAGGGTGCGTTCGGCCACCAGGTAGCCGAGCGAGCAGGTCGCCAGGCCGCCGAAGCTGACGGCGATGGCGACGATGATGGACAACGCTGCTCCGGCCGATGCATTGACCGCAACGAACACTGCGACGCCGAGCGCCCAGAGCAGAACGTGGACGCCGAGCTGACGCAGCGGCAGTCGCACGATGGCGATCGCGGTGTCGTCCGAGGGGATTCCGCCGGTGTGCAGCCACTGCACCAATGGCGCTGCTACTCGGAGTCCGAGTGCTATCCCCATGGCGATCGCGACCGGCAGATAGACGAAGAACGCCAAGTAATTCCTGTCCGAGAGGATCTCTTCGGATTCGACCGGCAACGGGAGGATGAAGCGGGCCAATACGAACACGATGACTGCCCCGATGGCGTTGGCCGACACCATGCCCGCCGCGTACAGGCGTGTAGGAGTTCGAGTGAAGGCGGATCGGAGAGCGGCGATCACCGGTGGTTCTGACGTGTTCTGCACGGTCGAACTGTAGGTGTCGGCGACAGAAATTCAGTCCTTTTTAACCCGAGAGACTATCTGTGAGCGTGAGTACCTGGTAATCTCCGTAACAGTTAACTGCTCCTGTTCGACGACGGAAGGAATTACGGCGATGACCAGCACACTCTCCAGGAACGACGTTCTCGAGCCGGAGGATGTTTCGGCGCGTTTGCTCGACTCTGCCGCTCAACTGTCGTACGACCCGGCCGACGAGGTCGACTGGGATGCCGATCTCGATCCGTCCCTCTACGGCCTCAATCCGGAGTGGAGCACGCTCTACGGCACGAAGCTGTGGGACGAGATGAGCGAGGCGCAGCGCATCACGCTCACCCGCCACGAGGTCTGCTCGATCATGAGCACCGGCATCTGGTTCGAGATGATTCTGCAGCAGATGGTGCTGCGCGATCAGTACTGCAAGGACTCGTCGAACTCGGACTTCCAGTTCGCGCTCACCGAGATCGCCGACGAGTGCCGTCATTCGATCATGTTCGCCCGCGCTTGCCAGAAGATGGGCATCAAGGCATACCTGCCGCGTCGATCGAGCATCGAACTCGGCCGTGGCTTCAAGGCTCTCGCGTCCGCCGAGGTCGCCTACGGCGGCATTCTCGTGGCCGAAGAGGTCCTCGATGTCATGCAGCGTGACTGGATGCGCGGCGAGAACGTGTTGCCGCTCGTGCGCACCACCAGCAAGATTCACGTCGTCGAAGAATCGCGACACATGACCTTCGCGCGCGCGCAGATGCGTGAGGAGATCGCCGAGAAGAGCCCGGCTCGCCGCAAGGCGAGCGCGCTCGTCGTTGCGATCGCCGCGCGAATGATCGTGTCCAACATGGTCAACAAGGAGGTCTACGCAGCAGCGGGCCTCGACGTCGACCGCGCGGTGAAGGAAGCGAAGAACAACGCTCATCACCACACGATGATGCGCACCTCGAGCGAGCACCTGATGGCATTTCTTCTCGAGTGCGGTTTGATCACCAAGCCGGCCGAGATGATCTACCGTCGTCTGCACATGCTCTGACCACACTGTTCGAGAAAATACTTTTCGAGGCCGTGAAGGACATTCGATAAACCATGCCGTTCGCGATCACGCAGAACTGTTGCAACGACGCATCCTGCTTGTCGGTGTGCCCGGTCAACTGCATCCATCCGACGCCCGACGAGCCGGACTTCGGTAAGACCGAACTGCTCTACATCGATCCGCGCTCGTGCATCGACTGCGGTGCGTGTGCCGATGCATGCCCGGTGGACGCGATCACCCGGGTGTCGCGATTGACGCCCGATCAACAGATCTACGCGGACATCAACGCCGATTACTACAAGGACAAGCCCGCGGTGGCGGAGTGGGGCGCACCTCGGTTCCCGGTGTCGACGGTCAACGATCTGCCGCCGATCGATATCGCGATCGTCGGGACCGGGCCGGCCGCCTGCTACACCGCGCAAGCGCTGCTCAGGGTCCCGGGAACCAGGATCACGTTCTACGACAGGCTGCCTACCGCGGGCGGTCTCGCTCGCTACGGCGTCGCCCCCGACCACCTCGGTACCCGACGTATCAGCGAGCACTTCCGTGGGATTTTCGCGCATCCCCGGGTGACGATGAAACTCGGCGTCGAGGTCGGCAAGGATGTCGACCACGTCGAACTGGCCCGAAAGTTCGATTCGGTGGTGTACGCCGTCGGTGCCGACAAGGATCGAGCGCTCGAGATTCCCGGTATCGACCTCGATGGATCTGTCAGTGCGCGCACCCTGGTGGGCTGGTACACCGGCCATCCCGACGTTCCCGCCGACGCCATCGACCTCACCGGCGTCGAGCGAGTGACCATCATCGGCAACGGCAACGTCGCCCTCGACGCCGCGCGGATTCTCACGGCCGACCCGGATCGTCTGGACGGAACCGAAATCGCTCCGCACGCGTTGGCCGAGCTCCGTCGCAACCGAGTGCGTGAAGTGGTCGTCTTGGCCAGGCGGGGACCGGAGTTCGCCGCATTCACGCGATCGGAGTGCAAGGCGCTGGTCGATCGCGTCGGCGTCGATGTCGTCGTGGCAGGGCCGGACGGAATTCTCGACGCGATCGACCGACTTCCCCTGTCTGCTCCCGCGTCGGCTCTCGCTGGGGCGCAGCGCGTCGATCTCGGCTCTCGGGCAGGAGTGGAACCCGCGGAACGACCCGGAAACACAGCAGGAGTGGAGCCCGCGGAACGACCCGGAAACACAGCAGGAGTGGAGCCCGCGGAACGACCCGGAAACACAGACGGCCCCCGTATCGTCTTTGCATTCGGCCGGGCTCCCTCGGCCGTGCACGGAAGCGGATCGGTGGAGTCCATCGAGGTGGGTGTCGGCGAACACTCGGTCACTCTCCCGACCGAGCTGGTGCTGCTCGCGATCGGCTATCGCGGAACCCCATCGCCGGGCATTCCGTTCGACGACATCACCGGCACCATCCGCAACGATCGTGGACGCATCACTGCTGCCGACGGCACTCCGGTGCCGGGCTGCTACGTGGTCGGATGGGCCAAACGAGGTGCCAGCGGCGGCATCGGCGACAACAAGATCGATGCCGAGGAAACGGCAGAGGCGCTGCTGGCCGACGTACCCACGCGGGGCTCGGCTCGTCCTCTCGGGTGGTACGGGAAAGTCAGTGCCGCTCTGGGTGACAGGGTTTCCAGAACACGCTGAACGGTCGGTATTTCGCAGTTCTGTTCACATTGTGTAGCAGTCTGATTCGAGTCTTGGCGATTCGTACGCACGGCGAGCTTCTCGGAGTTACCGTTGAGTATGGCTGAACGGGGGGCCAAGCCCCAGGTTTCTTTTGTAAGACGGACGATGCTGCGCGCAGTCCGATTATTGTTCAATCCGCTCCGGCCTGACGACTACCTGTCGATGATCAACCCGCTGTGGACCACGCGCGAACTTCGGGGGAAGGTCGAGCGGGTGGTTCCCGAGGGTTCGGAAGCCGTCTCGGTGTACATCCGTCCCGGTTTCGAGTGGCAGGGTCACACGCCGGGACAGTACGTGCGGCTCGGGGTGCTCATCGACGGCCGCTATCACTGGCGGGCGTACTCGTTGACGTCCGATCCCGATCCAGAAGACGGATTGGTCAGCGTCAGCCCCAAGCTGGTGCCGTCCGGGACGGTGTCGCCGTATCTGGTGGGCACCATCAGAACCGGTGACATCGTGCGGCTCAGCGAGGTCGAGGGCGAGTTCACGATTCCGAATCCGGTTCCGGACAAGATGGTGTTCATCAGTGCCGGCAGTGGCATCACGCCGATCATCAGCATGCTGCGCGCCCTCGATCATCACGACCAAGTGCGAGACGTGGTCGTGGTGCATTCGGTGCACGACCGTGAACAGTTGATGTTCGCGGACACGCTGAAGAAATTGGAAGCCAAGCACAAGGGGCTGACGGTCAAGCTGCGTATCACCAGCGACGAGGGCCGGATGAAGGCGTCCGAACTGGACGAACTGGTCCCGGATTGGCGTGAGCGCGAAGCATTCTGCTCCGGTCCGGGTGAGCATCTGGACGATCTGCGCTCGTTCTGGAAAGACCAGGGTGAGTCGGATCGGTTCCACTACGAAAGTTTCCAGCCGGTCATCGGTGGCGGAGACGACGCTGGTGAGGGCGGTACCGTTCGCTTCATCAACAGCGGCAAGGACGTCGAATGCGACGGCGGCACAACGATTCTCGCCGCCGGCGAAGAAGCCGGCCTGGATCTGACGTACGGCTGCCGAATCGGCATCTGCCACACCTGCGTAGGTACCCTGAAGAAGGGGCGTTTACGTGACCTACGTAACGGGGATATCTCCGAACCTACGGGGCAAGCGGTTCGGATCTGTGTCAACACTGCTGAGGGCGACATCGAAATCGAACTCTGATCTTCAATTCGAACAGGGGAATGTATGTCTATCGACGAAACCACCAGGCGCGGCACCGACACCGATGAGCCGGTGAATCCGCTGGCGCACCTGAGCGACGAGACGATCGCCGAACTCGCCAAGGAGTTCGACGCCATCCACGACGAGGTTTACTCCAGCCTCGGCGACAAGGACCGCAAGTACATCACGTCGGTGATCGCAGCACAGCGTCAGCTGCTGGTCGCCGGCCGCGTGCTGTTGCTCGGCTCCACCAGCAAGCCGGCGTGGCTGGCCGGCACCGCATGCCTCGGGATCGCGAAGATCCTCGAGAACATGGAGATCGGCCACAACGTCATGCACGGTCAGTGGGACTGGATGAACGATCCGGAAATCCACTCCTCCGTATGGGACTGGGACACCGCGTCCACCGCCAACTCGTGGAAGCACTCGCACAACTACGTGCACCACACGTACACGAACATTCGCGGCAAGGACAAGGATCTCGGTTACGAGATCATGCGTATCGACCCACGTCAGAAGTGGAGTCCCGTCTACCTGGCTCAGCCGTTCTACAACGTGCTGCTGATGGCCTTCTTCGAGTGGGGTGTCGCCCTGCACGACCTCGACATCGAGGCGATTCGTCGCGGCGAGAAGCCGGTGAAGGATCTGGTCGAAGACCTCAAGGGCATCGGTGTCAAGGCACGTAAGCAGTTCGTCAAGGACTACGTGGGCTGGCCGCTGATCAGCGCCGGGGCATTCGCGCTGGCTCAGCTCGCCTCGGGTGGTCGTCTGCCCGAGAGCAAGAGGTCGCGGCTCGCGTCCAAGCTGCGGGGATCCGCACGTTTCGGCAAGAGCCGCAGGACCGCGGCCCTGTTGGACAGTCGCTTCAGCGGTGTCGAGAGCACGTTCCTCTCGACGGTGGCGGCGAACTTCACTGCCAACATCATTCGTAACGTCTGGTCCAATGCCATCATCTTCTGCGGTCACTTCCCGGACCAGGCCTACACCTTCAGCCAGGAAGAGGTCGAGAACGAGACTCGCGGCGGCTGGTACGTCCGTCAGCTCGTCGGTGCAGCCAACATCGACGGCGGACCACTGTTCCACCTCATGAGCGGCAACCTGAGCTACCAGGTAGAGCACCACCTGTACCCGGACATGCCCAGCACTCGCTACTCGGACGTCGCTCCGAAGATCAAGGACATCTGCGAGCGCTACGAACTGCCATACAACACCGGGCCGTTCTTCCAACAATGGGGCATGGTGCAGCGGACCATCGCACGGTTGGCCTTCCCGGGCGGGAAGGTTCGGCCGAAGCCGGGCCCCTACCGTCCCGAGGAGAGCTGGCGTCGCAAGTTCTCCGACGGTGCCACCACCGACAGTGAGGCAGCCAAGACGCGTGGCCGTGTGCCCGCAGGTCACCCGGCGGCCGGCCCGGAGCACAACTCCGGCGGCGTCGACGTCGCACCACCGCCCCGCGGCGACGACTAGAACCTCGCTTGCTCGTAGCTGACACGAACCGCGGCCACCCGACTATCGGGTGGCCGCGGTTCTGCGTTGTGTCCGGTGTCTTGCCCGGTCGTGCGCTACTCCCAGAGCGCGGTCTCTACGGCCGCTCGGTGGGCTTGTTCGAGGAACGCCCGCAACAGGGCATCGGGGTTCTCGGATGCCCGCACCTCGGAGTAGGGCAGGACGTACTCTCCGAGCTCGCGGTCGAAATATGCCGGTGCGGCGACGGCCGGATGGCTGTCGTACCCCTCAGGATTGGGATAGGCATACGAATAGAACACGCCTTCGGTGGCCCCGCCCGGCCAGAATCCGGCGCTGGAGACCTCGTCGCTGTATGCCTCGTGCATCACCCAGTCCGCACAGTTCGGTACCCCGCCGGGATGTAGCGGCGCAGCTCGACCGGAGAACCGTGTGACGGCGAGATCGAAAGCGCCCCAGAAGAAGTGGACCGGGCTGGATTTACCGCGGAAGTCTGCGCGAAACTCCGAGAACACGCGATGTGCGCTGACGAGGGCACGCCAGAATCGCTCGATCGCATCCGCGTCGTACGAGGCATGTTCGACGTCCTCCGCGAACGGGGTCGCGTGCGCCAGCTCGACCGGCCGTCCCCGGATCGTCGCGTCGACCCCCAGTTGGGCGAGCAGGTCGGTGTATTCGGTGTAGAAGTCCGCGACGCTGCGGGGTTCGAGCTTCATGGACCGGCTCTGACCGTCGGTGGTGGTCAACACCAGTCGATGGGCGAGAAAGTCGAAACGGACTTCGAGCCCGCGGTCTCCGAGCGGCATCAGCGACGTCGTCAGTCCGGTCGCATCGACGTACAGCGCCACGCCCCACCAATGATTGAGGGCCGGCGACAGTGCCATTCGGGTCTTGCCGACTATCTGGGTCCACAGATGCACGGTGTCGCGGGTGTCCGACCAGTTCTCGATCGTCAGTTCCGGCCACCCGTCGTAAGAATCAGTCATGTGTCGATGATGCACGCAGAGTGGTGGTGAAGGCCACAGTCGATGTGTGATCGGCCTCAGGCGCACCTCAGGGTTCGACGGTAGCTTCGCTGCACACGGGCGAGACGCGCGTGTCAACGGTTCGGGAACCGGAGGTCAACGCATGTTCATGGACCACAACAAGGAAGTGTTCGACAGTGCGCGGGTGGCCGCTGCATACGTGGAGTACGCCGGGCCCACCGATGGGTTTCTCGACCGTGGTGAGGCAGCCGCTCTGGTCGCGGCCGCCGGGGTTGCACGTGGAACGCCGGTCCTCGATGTGGGCGTCGGCAGTGGCCGAACCACTGCGCTGCTGCGACTGCTCAGCGACCGCTACGTTGCGATCGACTACGCACCGAACATGATCGACAGCTTTCGTCGGAACTTCCCGGACCTGCCGGCGCATGTTGCCGACGCTCGCGATCTCACGGCCTTCACCGACGGTGAGTTCGGTTTGGTTGTGTTCAGCAACAACGGAATCGACACCGTGACACACGACGAGCGAGTTCGAGTACTCGCAGAATTTCACCGAGTTCTCGGTAAGTCCGGAACCTTGGTGTTCTCCACTCTCAACCGCAATGGACCGTCGTTCGGGGAAAGGCCGTTTCAGTTGAGCAGGCCGACCCAACGGTTCGTCTTCTCACCCAGGGCCGTCATGACGGCAATAGCCAGGAGACTGCTCGACCCCGCCGGAGTCGTTCGTAGCGTTGCCAATTGGTGGTCCGGGCGTTCGCGAGTCGTCGATCGCGGAACCTGGGCAGTCGCTCCGCTCGCTGCTCACGATTTCGCGCCGTTCATGCACTTCACCACGGTGTCGGACGTGCGGTCGCTGGTGACCGAAGCGGGATTCACGATCGCGGAAATTTTCGCCGACGACGGCTCGGTGGTGGCAGCCGATGCTATAGCGAGTTCGGCCGACAACTTCACGATCGTCGCGCGAAAGTAGCCCGTCAGGTCAGCCGCTCGAGCGCCTCGGTCATCTTCTCCACGGTGTCCGGGGCAACCTTAGCCTCGAAACCCGCCTTCAGGAACGGGCCGGCAACCTTTGCGGCACCGTTGAACTCGACGCGCGCGTGGTAGTCGATCCGCGTCGATTCGCCACCTTCGGCCGTCAGCGTGATGTCGTCGACGCTGGTGGCGGTCTTGTTACGTCCTTCGAGCACGATGTGATCGGGTTCGTCGGTGACCAAGGTGTAGGTCAGTTCCGTGGTGATGCCGAACAGCTTCGAAACGTTGTGCCATTGTGTTCCGACGGCGACCGGACCGTCGGAAAGCTGTGTGCAGCTCTGGGTTCCGGGATCCCAGGACGGCGCGTTGGAGAAGTCGCGAAGGAACGCGGCTGCCTTGTCCTGCGACACAGCGGCGGTGAAGGAGCGGGTGACGTCGACCATGAGAGTTCTTTTCTGTTGTGGGGGATCAGTTTTCGAGCGGGACGCCGAGGTGTTCGGCGAGCCGACGCATGGTGTCGACTATCTGCTCCTCGGTCACCAGAGGAAAGCCGGCCATCTTCCTGAACTCTGGATCGGTGACGCGCGACCAGTCGTAGACCTGAGTCAGTGCTGTGCGATCCTCGGAAACCGCTTCGAGCTCCCAGGACCACCGCGTACCGCGAGGCTCCATGCCCTGACGGCGGGGGATCCATCCGATACGTCGATCCTGCTCGAACACGAAGACGGTGTTCTCCATGACGTACTCGCCGAGCTGTGGCTGATACATGTCCATCGCGAAGGTATCGCCCACCGCACGCAGCGGCGTCGGGTCGATTGCTCCGCGCAGCATGTCCGATCCGTCGACCGCTGCCTGGACTTCGGGGTTGGCCAGCGCGGTGAACACAGATGCCGGGGGTGCGCCGATGACGCGGCGGACAGTCAACTCTTCGGTCATCGGGCACGCCTTCCAGTTACTTACACCGGCTACCGACTTACCCCCGTCTGCGCGGATGGAAACGCCGCCCGTCGGTTTTGCCTCCCCGTCATCCGTTTTGCATTGCAGTGGACACAGCGACGAAACATGACCGCCACCAACCGTTCGTACAGTCGCCGGGTCGGACTCCGCACAATCCAGGTGCGGAGCAACACCGTGTCAAGGGGTAGCCATGAGTGGAAATGCCGTCCGCCTGCAGGCGATCAAAGACGTCGAGGCGTATGTACCGCCGGCGGTCAGCTTCGTCGGAGACGAGAGGCCGGGCGAGATCTTCGGTGAGAACGTCTTCAGCAAGGTCGTGATGCAGAAGCGTCTGCCCAAGTCGGTCTTCATGTCGGTGATGGCGACGATCGACAAGGGCAAGAAGCTCGATCCCATGGTCGCCGACGCTGTCGCGTCGGCGATGAAGGACTGGGCTCTCGAGAAGGGGGCCACGCACTACGCGCACGTCTTCTATCCCCTCACCGGATTGACGGCCGAGAAGCACGACAGCTTCTTCGACCCGGTCGGTGACGGCAGCGCGCTCGCTGAATTCGCGGGCAAGACGCTGATCCAGGGCGAACCCGACGCCTCGAGTTTCCCCAACGGTGGCCTGCGCAACACGTTCGAGGCGCGCGGATACACCGGCTGGGACGTGACCAGCCCGGCGTACGTGCTCGAGAACCCGAACGGCAACACCCTCTGCATTCCGACGGTGTTCGTCTCGATGACCGGTGAAGCCCTCGACCACAAGACGCCGTTGCTCCGGAGCCAGCAGGCGATGGGCGGGCATGCCGAGCGCATCCTGACACTCTTCGGACACGAGAACATCGAGAACATCGTCTCGTTCTGTGGCCCGGAGCAGGAGTACTTCCTCGTCGATCGACACTTCTTTCTCGCCCGCCCCGACCTGCTGAACGCCGGCCGCACCCTGTTCGGTTCCAAGCCGCCCAAGGGCCAGGAATTCGACGACCACTACTTCGGTGCCATCCCCGAGCGCGTGCTCGGCTTCATGATGGACACCGAGCGGGAGCTGTTCAAGCTCGGCATTCCGGCGAAGACCCGGCACAACGAAGTTGCGCCGGGGCAATTCGAGATCGCCCCGATGTTCGAGCGCGGCAACATAGCAGCCGACCACCAGCAGTTGCTGATGACGACGTTCAAGACCATTGCCAAGAAGCACGGCATGGAGTGCCTGTTCCACGAGAAGCCCTTCGAGGGCGTCAACGGCTCCGGCAAACACGTCAACTTCTCACTCGGCAATTCCGACCTGGGATCACTGCTGGTCCCCGGCGACAACCCGCACGACAACGCGCAGTTCCTCGTCTTCTGCGCCGCCGTCATCCGCGCGGTACACAAGTACGGTGGCCTGCTGCGCGCCTCGGTGGCGTCGGCGACCAACGATCACCGCCTCGGCGCGAACGAGGCTCCGCCCGCGATCATCTCGATCTTCCTCGGCGACCAGCTCGCCGACGTGTTCGATCAAATCGCCAAGGGCGCGGCCACGTCGTCGAAGGGCAAGGGCACCATGATGATCGGTGCCGACACCCTGCCCGTGCTGCCGACTGATCCCGGCGACCGCAACCGCACCAGTCCGTTCGCGTTCACCGGCAACAGGTTCGAGTTCCGCGCTCCCGGCTCCATGCAGACCGTCAACGGCCCGATGGTCACCATCAACACGATCATGGCCGAGGCACTGGATTACATGGCCACCAACCTCGAAACCGCTGTCGCCGACGGCACCGATTTCGACACCGCCGTGCAGAACCTGCTCACGGAGATCATCACCGAACACGGTGCCGTGGTGTTCAACGGTGATGGTTACTCGGACAACTGGCAGATCGAGGCCGAAGCACGCGGACTACCGAACCTGCGTACCACGCTCGACGCGCTCCCGGAGCTGATCTCGGACTCGGCGATGGAACTGTTCGAGAAGTACAAGGTCTTCAACCACCGAGAGATGCACTCGCGCTACGAGATCGGGCTCGAGCAGTACGCGCTGACGGTGTTCGTCGAAGCGCGTCTGACGTTGGAGATGGGTCAGACGTCCATCTTGCCGGCGGCAGTGCGATACCAGACCGAACTGGCGCAGAATGTCAGCGCACTCAAGGGCGCAGGCGTCGACGACGTGGACATGTCTGCGCTCCAGGCAGTGTCGGCTCCGTTGTCCGAGCTACGCGCAGGGCTGGCGACGTTGAAGGGCGCGCTGGAGGCCGACCCGGGCGGCGACGCGCTGGCCGAGGCCACGCACGCCAAGGACGAGTTGCTACCTGCGATGGCGGCTGTACGTGCTGCATCGGACACTCTGGAGGCAATGGTGGCCGACGACCTGTGGCCGCTGCCGACGTACCAGGAAATGCTGTACATCCTGTAGTGACTGCGTGAGCAATGTCTCGAGGCGGAATAGCTTCGTGGATCTCTGCGGTTCGGGTGAGTGACGCAAATTGTGCACGCCCGTGAGGAGTAGAGATCCATGAAGTTGTTCACCCCGTTGGTGCTCGGAGACTTGAAGCTGGACAACCGGTTGGTGATGGCTCCGCTCACGCGGATGCGCTCGGGGCGTGACGGGGTGCCGGGCCCGTTGGTGGTCGAGCACTACAAGCAGCGCGCGTCGCTAGGTCTGATCGTCAGTGAGGGCACGTACCCGAGTCATGCCGGCCAGGGCTTTCCCGGGCAACCCGGACTGGTCACCGACGAGCAGATCGCCGGTTGGCGCAACGTCGCCGACGCAGTGCACGCTGACGGCGGCGTGATTGTCGCGCAGGTGATGCATGCAGGTCGGGTGACCCACGAGGCGACGACGGGTGGCCGTGAAGTGGTCGGACCGAGTGCCATCGCCATCGAAGGCGAGACCCACACGTACGAGGGGAAGAAGCCGTACCCCACCCCTCGTGCGTTGCGCACGGACGAACTGCCCTCGGTCATCGAAGATTTCGTGCAGGCGTCGAAGAATGCGATCGCGGCCGGAATGGACGGCGTCGAGGTGCACGGTGCCAACGGTTACCTGTTGCACGAGTTTCTCTCGCCCGCCTCGAATCAGCGCGACGACGCGTACGGCGGCTCACCCGAGAACCGGGCGCGGTTCGTCGCCGAGGTGGTCGAAGCAGTGGCCGCCGCGCTCGGAGCCGGCAAGGTGGGAATTCGTATCTCCCCCGAGCACAACATCCAGGATGCGCTCGAAACCGATTCCGAGGACGTGCGTGCCACCTACCGTGCCCTCGTTCAGCGGCTCGCCCCGTTGGGTCTGGCGTATCTCAGCGTGCTGCACAAGGATCCGTCCGGCGTGCTCGTCCAGGACCTGCGACAGGCTTTCGGTGGCGCAACACTGGTCAACAGTGGATTCGGAGAGATCACCGGCCGCGACGAGGCGCTGTCGCTGATGGAGGACGGTATCGGCGACGCCGTCGTCGTGGGCCGTCCGGCGATCGCGAACCCGGACCTCGCCCGCCGCTGGCGTGAGGATCTGCCGTTGAACGAGCCGGATCAGAGCACCTTCTACACCGACGGTGCCGAGGGCTACACGGATTACCCGGCGCTGAGTGCCTAGCGGCAGTGGTGCGGTTGAGTGCCACTGAGGGCACCTAACCGCACCACTGCGCGGAGCGCACTCAGAAGTCCGCGGTCTTGCGGGCTCGGACCTTGCTGACGATCGAGAACACCACGGCGATGATCATCAGCGCGTACAGCACGATGGTGATCGCACTGCCGACGAGGATCGACGGGTCACCCTCGCTGACGGCCAGTGCGCGTCGGAGCGACTCCTCGGCCAGCGGGCCCAGAATCACCGCGATCAACACCGGCGCCAGTGGAATCTCGTAGCGGCGCATCATGAATCCGACGATGCCCAGCCCGAGCATGAAGATCAGATCCACGATCGAGGCACTCGATGCGTAGACGCCGAGCGCGGCGAACACCGAGATGCCGGCGTACAGGTAGTTCTTCGGGATCTTCAGCAACTGAGCCCACAACGGTGCGAACGGCAGGTTGAGGATCAGCAGTACGACCATCGCCACGAACAGGCTGGCCAGCAGGGCCCACACGATGTCGCCACTGCGCTCGAACAGCAACGGCCCGGGCTGCATACCGTACTGCTGGAAGGCAGCCAGCAGGATCGCTGCGGTCGCCGAGGTCGGCAGGCCCAGAGCCAGTAGCGCCCCCATTGCCGTTCCGGCCGTGGAGTTTCCGGCCGCTTCCGGTCCGGCGACACCGCGGATGGCACCCTTGCCGAACATCGGCTTCTCGCGCTTGCGGTCGAGCCTGCGTTCGGTGCCGTACGCGAGGAAGCTCGGCACTTCGGCCCCGCCGGCAGGAATGACACCGAAGGGCACCCCGAATGCCGTGCCGCGCAACCATGCCGGGAGCGCGTCGCGGAATTCGGCCTTGCTCAGCCAGGGACGTCCCTGCGACTTGATGAGACTGCGATCCTCGGGTCGACCGATCTTCGACGCGATGTGGATCACTTCACCGAGCGCGAGCATCGCGACGGTGATGACGACGATGTGAATGCCGTCGAACAGGGCCGGTACCTCGAAGGTGAATCGCGAAGCGCCCGAGGGCCCGTCGATACCGATCACGGCCAGAGTGAGGCCGATCAGCAGTGCGGTCAAACCCTTCAGCGCGGAATCGGACACCACGGCCGAGGTGGCGATGAAGGCGAACACCGCCAGTGCCAGGTACTCGGCCGGACCGAAGTTGGTCGCCAAGTCCGCCAGCGTGGGTGCGAAGAACACCACCAGGGTGGTGGCGACGATTCCGCCGATGAAGGCGCCGATGGCCGAGGTCGCCAAAGCCTGTGGCGCTCGGCCGTTCTTGGCCATTCGGTGACCCTCGAAGGTTCCGGCGATTGCGGTGCTGTTGCCGGGAGTGTTCATCAGGATGCCGGAGATCGAATCGCCGAACAGGCCGCCGAAATACACACCGGCGAACATGATCAGGGCCGCAGTGGGGTCGAGGGTGAAGGTGACGGGCAGCAACAGTGCCACAGCCATGGCAGAGCCGAGACCGGGCAGGACGCCGACGGCAGTGCCGAGCAGCGCACCGACGAACACCCAGACCAGGTTCATCGGAGTCAGCGCGGTGCCGAACCCGTCGATCAGATTGGACAATGAATCCATCGTGAAGTCAGCTCCGTCAGAAGATCTGGGCGAGAACGCCGCCGGGCAGGGTCAGGCCGAGGCCCGCGGAGAATGCAATCTGAATCGCGCTCGAGACCAGCAGCGCGATGGCCGCGTCGAACACGTACCGGCGACCACCCAATCCGACCGAGACGCCCCAGAACAGGATGGCACCGGCGAGAACCCAGCCGAGCGGATCGAGCAGAGCGATGAACACGGCCACCGATCCGACGGTGATCGACAGCGTGCGCCAGTTGCTGACGGTGCCGGTGTGCGGCTTGCCGTCGTCGTCGACCCCGCGGTCGACGGCGTCGGGCTTGACCAGCAACTGAATGGTGACCAGCAGGGCAACGACGAAGCAGCCGCCCGCAACGATCGCCGGAAAGACCTGCGGGCCAGGTGATGTGGCGGTCGAGGGAACGTCCATCGTGATGGTGCCGTAGACCAAGAAGGCTCCGAGCGCGACGAGCAGCGCCGGTACTATCAGTCCGCTGCGGCCTGTCCAGAACGATCGCGATGTGTCCGTGTCGGTAGTCGTCGTTGTCATACCAGTCCCAGCTCTGCGAGAAGTCCAGTGATGCGTGTCTGCTCGACCTCGAGGAACTCACCGAACTCGTCGCCGGTCAGAACCGATTCCTTCCAACGGTTGCGTTCGACGGCCGTCGCCCACTGCTCGGTCTCGACCATCTCGGTGACGATGTCGATCAGAGTCTGTCGGTCCTCGTCCGAGATGCCGGGCGGGGCAACGATGCCGCGCCAGTTGACCAGGTCGACGTTGTAGCCCTGTTCGATGAACGTGTCCACGTCGAAATCTTCGAGCGGCTCGGGTGAGGCCACGGCGAGCGCTCGCACGTTGCCGGCCTCGATCTGATCGCGGAAGTCGTTGAAGCCACTGACCGCAACGCCGACGGTGTTGGACAGCAGGGCAGTCAATACCTCGCCGCCCCCGGAGTAGGCGATGTAATTGATTGCGGCGGGGTCGATGTCGGCTTCCTGTGCAAGCTGACCCGCGACAATGTGGTCGATTCCGCCGAGTGAGCCACCGCCGATCGGCAGTCCGCCGGGGTTGGCTCGCCACGCCTCGATCATGTCCTCGAGATTCTGGATCGGTGAGTCCTTCGGGACGACGAACACCTCGAAGTCCTCGGCGAGTCTGGCGATCGGAACGGTGTCGGCCAGTGTCGTCTCGGAGTTGTTGATCGCGATGCCGCCGAGCATGACCGTGCCGGTGATCATGACGGTGGTGGGCTGGCCGCTGAGGTTCTCGAGCTGGCTCAGACCGATGGTGCCGCCGGCTCCCGGCACGTTGACCACCTGGGCGTTGTTGACGATGCCGTCGCTGCGCAGTGCCTGCTGCGATTCACGGGCGACGAGATCCCAGCCGCCGCCCGCAGCGGCCGGCGCGATCATGGTGAGTTTGGCGCGGGCGTCCGACCCGCTGGCGCTGTTGGCGGCATCGATTCCTGCAACGGTCACCGCTCCCACCACCGCCAAGGCTCCGGCCGTTCGTAGCAGTGTGGGCGATATCGCCATCAGAAGCCTTTCGTGTGGTGTGTCACAGCGTCAGGTTAGATACAGTTTGTCGGATTAGTCCAGTTCACAACATCGAAGGCGAACTTCGGTGAACTCGAGCAACGGGAGAAAACGTGTCCTCAGGCAAGCCAGTGGCGGTAGCGATGAGCAACACACCTGAGGGGCAGGAAGCGTTGCGACGTGGTGCCGCCGAGGCCGAGCTGCGTCAGGCACCGTTGATCGTGTTGTCGGTGGTGGACCGAGACTCGGTGTCCGCCGACGACCGCAGCTCCGCGGAGGCCGAGGTGGAGCGAACGCTGCCCGGTGTTTCTTCGACCGTGCGCGTGGAACCCGACGGCGGCGACCCCGCCGGCGCTTTGGTGGATCTTGTTGCCGACGTCGGCGCAGGCATGGTCGTCATCGGCTCCAAGCGCCGTTCCGCTGTCGGAAAGTTTCTGATGGGCAGTACGGTTCAGCGGGTTCTGCTGGACTGCCCGGTTCCGGTCCTGGTCGTCAAGGCACCCTGACGGTTCGACAGTCCGGTAGTATCGGACAAACTTCACATCATTCGACCCTGAGGAATCATGGACAGCGATAAACCCGGGCCGGACACGGCCTCCCGCACTACGGCTACTACGTGCGAGGCGGTGTCCGGCGAATGAGCGTTCTGCTCACTCTTCTGCTCGGCCTGCTCGTCGTTTTCCTCATCACCGTCGCCACCGGTTATTTCGTGGCTCAAGAATTTTCGTACATGACCGTCGACCGGTCCCGGCTCAAGGCGCGCGCCGAAGCCGGTGACGCAATTGCAGCTCGAACACTGGCCGTCACCAAGCGAACCTCGTTCATGCTGTCCGGTGCGCAGCTGGGTATCACGGTCACCGGCTTGCTGGTCGGCTATGTTGCCGAACCTCTCATCGGCCGATCGTTCGGTGCGATCCTCGGCGGCGTGGGAGTTCCGACGGCAGTCGGCGTCGGCCTGGGTGCGGTACTGGCGATCACGTTCGCGACCTTCGTGCAGATGCTCTTCGGTGAGCTGTTTCCCAAGAACTTCGCCATCGCGCGTCCGGAGCCGGTGGCCAGATGGCTGTCTCTCTCGACCACCATCTACCTCAAGCTTTTCGGCTGGTTGATCACCATCTTCGATCAGTCGTCGAACCTGCTGCTCAAGGCGCTCAAGATCGAACCGGTGCACGATGTCGAGCATTCGGCCAGTCTGCGCGACCTCGAGCACATCGTCTCGGATTCACGCGAGACCGGCGATCTGCCCGACGAGCTGTCGACCCTGCTCGATCGCATTCTCGACTTCCCCACGCGCACAGTCGAACACGCGATGATTCCGCGTTCCCGCTCGGCGACGGTCCGCGACACCGACACCCTCGCCGAGGTCGCAGCGCTGATGGGGCAGGAGCACTCACGGTATCCGGTGCTCGACGAGGACGACGGCATCGTCGGCGTCGTGCATCTCACGGACGTCCTGTCCGCGACGGTGCCGAGTTCCACCCCGATCTCCGAGCTGACGCGTGACGCGCTGATCCTCCCGGAGATCCAGACTCTGCCCGACGCGATGCGCGAGTTGCGCTCGACGAAGAACCAATTGGCCTGTGTCATCGACGAATACGGCGGGCTGACCGGTGTCATCACGATCGAGGACCTGGCCGAGGAACTGGTCGGTGAGATCACCGACGAGCACGACGACGACCTGTCCGATCCCAGCCCGGTCAGTGCCGACGACGGCAGCTGGACCATGGCCGGGGAGGTGCACGTCGACGAGGTCGAGCGCGCCATCGGTATCGATCTGCCCGAGGGTGATTACGAGACCATCGCCGGTTTCGCCATCGCGCACAACGGATCTCTCCCTGACGTCGGGGAACGGATCGAAGTGGACCTACCACCGGACAACGCCGATCTGGCGAACGACGAGGTGACTCCTGTTCGCTTCGTGACGCTCGAGATCGAGGAGATCGACAGTCACGTCCCGTCTTTGCTGACCCTGACGCTCGGCGAGCGTGACCCCGAGCACGACGACGAGTCGGCCGAGACGAAGGAAAGTGTGCACCGATGAGCAACATCTGGGTCTTCCTGGCCGTCACGATCGGCCTCATCGCTGCCAGTGCCTTCTTCGTGGCCGTCGAGTTCGCGCTGTTGGCCGCCAAACGACATCGGCTCGAAGACGCCGCTCCCAATTCACGGTCTGCCCGTGCAGCGCTGCGTAGCTCGTCCGAGTTGACCGTTCTGCTCGCCGGCTCGCAGCTCGGCATCACGGTCTGCACTCTCGGCCTCGGTGCGACCACCAAACCGGCTGTGCACTACTGGCTCACGCCACTGTTCGAGAGCGGTGGCCTGCCGTACTGGTTCGCCGACGTCCTCGGCTTCGTGCTCGCGCTGATCGTCGTCACCTTCCTGCACTTGGTGGTCGGTGAGATGGCCCCGAAGTCCTGGGCCATCGCGCATCCCGAAAAATCGGCCACGATGCTCGCAATCCCGATGCGCGCGTTCATGTTTCTGACGCGTCCGGTGCTGACGGCGCTGAACAACATGGCGAACTGGTGCCTGCGTCGCGTCGGCGTCGAGCCGGCCGACACGGTGGGTACGGGTCAGAACGCGGACGATCTTCGGCAGTTGGTGGAGCACTCGGTCAATGTCGGTGCTCTCGACGCCAGCTATCAGGCGCAGATTTCCAGTGCTCTCGAACTGCAGGAACTGACGGTCGGCGACCTGGTGCGGCAGTTCGGCAAGCCGACGTCGGTGCCGTCGACGGCCACCATCGACGACGTACGCGAGGCATCGCGTCGATCGGGACATCTGCGGATCCTCGTCAGTGATGCCGACGTGGTCAAAGGCGTGGTGCACGTGCGCGATACGTTGACCGCGCCGCAGACCCTCGCCGAGATCACGCGTCCGGCGTACACGCTCGAGGCGACCACTCCGGTGTACGTCGCCCTGCAGTCGATGCGTGAGACCCGGCATCACCTGGCCCTGGTGGTCGACGGCTCGGCGGCGGCGGACGACCCGGCGCGCAGTGTCGGCGTCGTGACGTTGTCCGACGTTCTGACACGGTTGTTGCCGCAACCCGTCTGATCGGATTCGGTCCCTCGAACGAGACAACCCCGACCGGCCTGAGCGGCCGATCGGGGATGTGTCGTTCGTGCGTCGAGTCCGATGCTCAGATCGGAGCGACGACCAACAGGTGTGCCCAGTACGACGCGACGTCGTGGCCGAGCTGGGGTAGCAGCACGTCGTACAGCAGGTAGGACATCATTGTCGTCGAACTCCTTGTTCAGCGGGTCGTTTCCGACTCGCGTGCCGAGACTTGTAGGTCATTGAGACTGTAGATGACCCGGCCCTCGGTGGCATCCGTATCGCCTACTCGCGCTCGTCGGTGGGAGGCATTCAGCCGATGCAGCCCTGCAAGGTGGTGAAGCTGCCCGCGATTCCGGCACCGTTGCACACCGCGCCCTCCGGGGTGAGCGTGATCGTCGAACCGGGTGCGGCCACGGCGATGGACAAGCCGAGGCCGGCGGCAGTGTTCTGAGCGATCGCACCGGGGCCGAAGGCGATCGCCGCGGGTGCGCCGCCGAACGTGGCGTTGCTGACGGCGGTTCCGCCGTTCAGGCCGAGCGCCAAGGCCGCCGCGTTGTTCATGGCCTCTGCAGATCCCCAGCCCTCGATGCCGAATCCTGCGGCTGCGCTCGTACCGTCCGCGGAGCTGTCACATTGTGATCCTCCGACCAGCGCAGCGACGTCGGCACCGCCGGGCGCAGTGGTGCAGGCGACCGGCGCGGCCGATGCAGTGCCGGGAACGAGGGCCGCGAAAGTACAGGCGAAACCGAATGCTGCCGCTCCGCCGAGAATCCTCTTGGTGTGGAACATGGTGAATGCCTCCCGAGATCGATGCGTCGGCACCGGTGCGCCGCGCGTGGTGGTCGCTGGGCCGATTTCGCACGAGACCCGACTCCCGTGGTGCGAGTGTTACCCCGTTGCGACTCCATCATTGATCGTCGGAATCACGAATGCATCTCGGTACAGTCACGCGTGGATAACGTCGCCCGGGCTGGGGCTTGGGGCTGCGGGGAGGTCAGCGGGCGTCGTGTTCGGCGCGTGATTCCAGGACGGCAGGCATCGACCCCTCGATGAGTTCGATGAGATCGCTCAATCGAGTTCCGACGTCACGGCCCAGGGGAGTGAGGCTGTACTCCACCTTCGGCGGGATGGTCCCCTGCACGGTTCGCACAATGAGGCCGTCACGTTCGAGGGTCTGCAGCGTCTGCGCCAACATTCGTTCACTGACGCCGTCGACGCGTCGGCGCAGAGCATTGAATCGATAGTCGCCCTCGGTGAGAGCGGCGAGCGCAAGCACGCCCCACCTGCTGGTGGCGTTCTGCAATGTCTGCCTCGACGCGCAGTCCCGAGCGAAGACGGACGCTTCGAGAGATTCGGTGGGCTCGGACATGCCGCCATGTTAGCGCATGTAAAAGAATTAGCACTAGCTGGAAGAGTTGCACTGCACGAAAAGTAAGTGCATAGTGACGGGGGACTTGAAACCTCAACCTCAGGAGTTCGATCATGACCACAGCGGTAACCGGAGCAACGGGCCAGCTCGGCGGCCTCGTCATCGAGGCACTCATCGAGCGTGGCGTCGCACCCGCAGAGATCGTTGCGGTCGTACGCAACGCAGACAAGGCAGCCTCGCTCGCCGAGCGCGGCGTGGAAATTCGGGTGGCCGATTACAGCGACACTGCCGCTCTGACGTCTGCATTCGGAGGTGTGGACAAGGTGCTGCTGATTTCGGGATCGGAAGTCGGTCAACGAATCGCGCAGCACACCAACGTCATCGACGCTGCAGAAGCGGCAGGGGTGAGTCTGATCGCGTACACCAGTGTGCTCGCCGCAGACACGTCGGGCATCAGTCTTGCTCCCGAGCACAAGGCCACCGAGGAGCGGTTGACGGCCTCTCCGATACCCGCTGTTTTTCTGCGCAACGGTTGGTACTGGGAGAACTATCTGGGCTCGCTCGGTCAGGCGATCGACAGTGGAGTGTGGCTCGGTGCAGGCGGCGACGGCAAGATCGCCGCAGCTACGCGCGCGGATTACGCCGCGGCTGCGGCCGCAGCTCTGATCACGGACGATCAGGGCGGGAAGATCTACGAACTCGGCGGCGACGAACGGCTGACGTACGCCGAATTCGCCGAGGTTCTCGCCGACGTCTCCGGTAAGCCGGTCGTCTACAAGGACGTTCCGGAGTCCGAGTACGCGGCGATTCTGCAGGGTGCGGGGCTCCCTGATTTTGTGGCAACGATGTTGGCCAGCGCCGACGCCGGAATCTCTCGCGGTGAGCTCGACACCGATTCCGGAGATCTGCAGGCCCTGATCGGTCGACCATCCACTCCGGTGGCCGAGGTGCTTCGCTCCGCACTGTGACGGGTGTGCCCGCGCTACTTGTAGCGTGGGCGCGGTGAATCACACGAAGACCCGCACCCTGTTCCTGGCAGCCTCCGCATCACTCGTGCTTCTGACGGGTGCGTGCAGTTCGGATTCGGACACCTCGACATCGACGACCCCGGCAGGCTCCACCGCCGGTGCCGCTTCCGGCTCGGCCGAAGCGGCCGCAGCCAGCACGTGCCCGACGTCCGCCCCTGATGCGTCGGGGACACCGGAGTGGACGCTCGACGGAGACACCGGCAGCATCGCGGTCGTCGGATCCACCGACTCGGCGGCACCGTCGGTCACCGTGGAGGCACCGTTCAGCGTCGCCGAGACCCAGGTGGAGACGTTGACGGTCGGAGACGGCCCGGTCGTCGCGGACGACGCCGAGGTGTCCGTCTGCTACATGGGCGTCAACGGACGCGACGGATCCACCTTCGACAGCAGCTACGAACGCGGCGCGCCGGTCGAATTCCCACTCGACGGAGTGGTGGCCGGCTTCCAGAAGGCCATCGCCGGTCAGACCGTCGGCTCGACCGTCGCCGTTGCGGTGACCTCGGCCGACGGCTACCCCAGCGGTCAGCCGCAGGCAGGAATCGAACCGGGCGACAGCTTGATCTTCGCGATTTCGATCCTGTCCGCAAGCTGAGTGCCTCCGGCAGTGGCGCGGTTATGTGCCCTCTGCGGCACGTAACCGCGCCACTGCGGCTCCGCTGCACTACACCGTCGAGAGCTGCTGAATCGTCGTCGCGCCGCCCGGGGTGGGCGTCGTGGTGATGAAGTTCGAGTCGTAGCCCAGCGATTCGGCGACGCTGCGGATCTCGCGGAATTGTTCGACGCTGACGTCGGGTGTGCGCTTGAGCACGAAACCGGACGTGCGGGTGGGGCTTCCGACGAACGCCCACGAGTAGTCGTCGGCGATGTAGGCGACGATGTAGTTGGTCGGCCCGTCGAGGCGCTCCTGGGTGGGAACTCCGGGGAAGCTCACGTGCAACTGCGCGTTGGTGACGGTGTCGTTGACCCGGGCGTTGCCGACGATGCGGTTCTCGCCACCGGTCCAGGTGGTGCAGGTGTTCTCGACGCGAACGTTCGACGCATCGATCATCTGGTAGTTCGCCTGAGTATCGCGGGCGCAGATCAAGTTGAACGGCTGCGGCACCGCTGCAACCTGATTCCAGGTCCCCAGGTATCGCTCCAGATCGAGGGACGGGACCGGAGCCAGCGGCTCGAGGCCGACCGATCCGAGCGGGCCGACCGGCTGAGCCTGAGCCGGGGTGGCGGCGAGCAGTGCGCCTGCTACGACGGCTCCGGCGAGTGCCGTGCGGACGGCTGCGTTGCGGATTTTCATGAAGTGGCTCCTCTGGTTGTGGTCTTGCTGGAATCGATTCTGTTCGGCCACCAGATCCCCGGGCCGATGAGGGTGAACAGGGCGGGAATGACGACGGTGCGCACCACGAACGTATCGAGCAGAATTCCGAGCCCGACGATGATGCCCAGCTGAGTGAGCGTGATCAGCGGTAGTACGCCCAGCACGCAGAATACTGCCGCCAGCACGATTCCCGCGCTCGTGATGACCCCGCCGGTAGCAGACACCGCCCGCACGATGGCCGATCTGGTGCCGTGCCGAGGTGTTTCCTCACGAGTACGCGTGACCAAGAAGATCGTGTAGTCGACCCCGAGGGCGACCAGGAACAGGAATGCGAACAACGGGGTGTTGTCGTCGAGGGCTGGGAATCCGAAGACGTGCAGACTCACCCAGCTGCCGATTCCGATCGCGGCCACTGCGCTCAATACCGTTGTGGCAACCAGGATCACGGGTGCGACGAGGGCACGCAGCAGTACCAGGAGTACGGCGAGCACGACCGCGAGGATCGCAGGAATGACCACCAGGCGATCTCGCGCCGCCGCGTCGGTTGTGTCCAGAGCCTTCGCGTCGCTGCCACCCACTCGCGCGTCGTCCACCCCGGCCAGTGCGGAGCGGAGGTTCTCGACGATGGTGAACGACTCGTCGGAGGCGGGTGCCGCATCGGTGACGACCGAGAGCCGAGTGAGTCCGGTATCGGAGTCGGCGACGCGATCGACCGAGACGACTCCGTCGATGCCCTCCACGGTGTCGACGACTCCGTCGACGTCTGCGGTGGGAGCGAGAACCGTCATCGGATCGGCAGATCCGGCCGGAAAGTGCTGGGAGAGATTCTCGAAGCCTTCGACCGATTCGGCGGTGACCCGGAACTGCTCGGTCTGCGAGAGTCCGATCTGGGTGCCGAACAATGCCGCGCAACAGGCCAACAGTGCGACGATGGTGACCGACGCTGTCGCCACCGGGCGTCGGGCGACACCTGCGGCGATCGAGTGCCAGACGCCCTCCGTGGTGGTGTCACGGTCGGATTGCTTGGGGACGAAGGGCCAGAACAGTTTCGGGCCGCACAGCGCCAGCAGCGGCGGCAGGACGAACAGGACGAAGACCGCGGCGACGACGAGACCGGCCGCAGCCAGCGCCCCCAGGCTGCGGGTGCTCGGCAGCATCGCCAGGAGCAGGGTCAGCAATGCCAGCACGACGGTTGCGTTGCTGGCCAGGATGGCCGGCCCCGCCTGCCGGACGGCGTGGCGCAGGGCGAGCCGGTGATCGGACTCGCGACGCAGTTCCTCGCGGTAGCGCGAGATCAGCAGCAGCGCGTAGTTGGTGCCTGCACCGAACACCAGCACGCTGGTGATTCCCGATGTCGAACCATCGAACGACAGGCCGGTGAGCTGGGCCAGGGCGGTGCCCACCGTAGTGGCGAACCGATCGGCGAAACCGATGACCGCCAGCGGCACCAGCCACAGAATCGGTGAACGGTAGGTGACGATGAGAAGGACGGCCACCACGAGCGCGGTGACGGCGAGAAGCGTGAAGTTGGCACCGGAGAACGAGTTCGCGATGTCGGCACCGAACGCCGGTCCGCCGGTGACCTGAGCGCGTAGATCGGAAGGGAGATCGCTCGTGGCGGCAGACCGCAGGTCGGTGATCAACTCGTTCAGCGTGAAGCCCGACAGTTCGGAATCGACCTGGACCAGTGCAATCGCGGCTTTGCCGTCGGGTGCGACGATCGGGGGCGGCCCGGGCTCGTCGGGTACCGAGCGATCGACGGCGAGCAGCCGGTTCTGCGCAGCGGCGGCGGCCTCGATATCGGCCGGGGTGAGGTCTGCGCCGTCGGTCCGGCTCAGGACCAGGATCACCGGGGCAGAATCGGAGTCCGGAAACTGGGTCAGCAGCTCGTCCACCTGGTACGACTCGGCTGACGTCGGCAGTGAATTCGGTGACTGCCCAGCGGAATCGTTGCTTCCGACAAGCCCTATGACGGCGATGGACAGAATGAGGAGCGCGAGTGCGATGGCCCATGATCGACGGTGCGTCACGGTTGCGGCGATACGGTCCCAGGCGATGTTGCTGTCGGTTCGAGTGCTGTCCACGCTCAAAACAATCTCATTTACTTAGATATTAAGCAACTGAATCTGTTCCTGGCAGTAGTCTGACGATGACCGCAGCGAAGGAGTTTCCGCCGACATGACCGACCGACACCACCTCGAATCCGCGATATCGGCGGATCTCCGAGCGCTGTCTTCGGTGTCCGAGCAGATCGGTCAGGTGTTCGGGGCGCTGCACAGCTTGCGGCCCAACGACTTTCGGGCCTTGCTTCATGTGATGGTCGCCGACGTCGAGGGTTCGCCTCTGACTGCAGGCGAACTGGGCACCATGTTGGGTCTCTCGTCCGCTGCCATGACCTACCTCGTCGAGCGCATGATCGCCTCGGGTCACATCCGACGCGAATCCGATGCATCGGACAGGCGGAAGGTGATTCTGCGGTACGACGAGCACGGAATGGAGGTCGCTCGCGGGTTCTTCGGTCCCCTCGGTATGCGAACCAGCGCTGCGTTGGCAGAGCTTCCCGACACCGATTTGGCAGCCGCGCATCGGGTGTTCGAATCGCTCATCGGTGCCATGCGAGAACACCACGCCGACCTGGGAAACAACAGCCGCGCATAGTGGAGGCAGCCGGGTGCGGTGTTCGAACTGCTGGTGGGCGGCCTACTCGAGCCGATGCTGGACGCCGAGCGTGCGAGTGCCGTAGGGTTGGCGGCGGTTGAGCTAACAGCCGGTCACGGGGAAACGCAGCGAAGTAGGCGTCCGGGTCAGGCAACATTTTTGCTCCCGCTGCGTCAATCGGTTTCCCCTTCAGTTCGACCGATCGATGGGATCTGCCATGAGTGTTGAATCTTCAGGCAACAAAGTTCGAACCACGTCGGCGACCGTTGCCGAGAAATCCGTCTCTGTCGCAGCAACCGGAGCCATCTTCACCGCGCACGATGGCCCCGACGGCTCGCTCGTCGTCGCCGTCCACGGCGACATCGACATGCGCAGCGCGCCGATGTTCTCCGATTTCGTGTGCAGTCGCGTGTCCAGTAAAAGGCACGTCACCCTCGACCTGTCCGATGTCGATTTCTTCGGCATCGCAGGTCTCACCGTCTTCGATGCAGTCCGCGGATACTCGGCGGGCATCGGTGCCACCTGGTCGATCGTGGCAGGACGCTCGGTATCTCGTTTGCTCGAGGTCGCAGACCTCGAGTCCACGGTCCCGACGTCCCGTCCCATGACCGACTAGCAGTACTCCGGCGACAGTCGCCGCGACAAGAGGTGGGCAGCTCAGGTATTGGGCTGCCCACTGTCGTCGGTCCTGAAGACAAAACGGGCGACCCTCCGCCACGGCACGGCCGCAGCGCAGGATCGCCCAGCACCTGTTCGGAGCAGTGTGACTAGTTCTTGGTTCCCTCGGAATCGCTGAAGAACGACCACTCACCGTCGTGCTCCACTTCCAGTCGCCAGCCCAACTCTTCGTTGTCGGCGCGGCTGTCCTTGAACCAGTCGTACGCATCCTCGGAACTGGAGATGTCCTTGGTTCCGACGACGGTTCCGTGGGGATCGATAACTCTGTAATTTGCCATGACGCCGGGATGCCCCGATGTCGCGCAACCTAATCCACAGTCGCAACCTGATCCATGCAGGACTGCTCCCGCCGATCCGCACCCCAATCGACGGTGGCGCGGCCCCGCCGATCCACGAACGCGCGCGCGTTCGCCGAACGCGAGCAGAATCGCCCCGGAAACAACGAGATTCTGCGCGCCTCTGACAGACGCGCGCGCGTGTGCGGCATCTGGGTCCATGGTGGTGGCGGGATCTGGGTCCACCGTGGCGGCATCTGGGTCCACGGTGAACCGACTACGTACGCGAAACCAGCGCCCGAGCGAAGAACGCCAGGTTGGCGGGCCGCTCGGCGAGTCTACGCATGAAGTAGCCGTACCACTGCTCGCCGTAGGGAACGTAGACCCGAACGTGGCGATCGGCGTCGACGAGTCGTCGTTGCTCCTGGTCTCGGATGCCGTAGAGCATCTGGAACTCGAATTCATCGGACGATCTGCCCGCGGCTGCTGCGAACGTCTCGGCCGCCTCGATCATCTCCGGGTCGTGGGATGCCACCATCGGGTAGCCGCTGCCGTTCATCAGAACCTGCAGGCACCGGAGATAGGAGTCGGACACTTCTCGCGTGCTCTGAAACGCCACCGACGACGGTTCGTTGTACGCACCCTTGCACAGTCGGATTCGTGATCTCGGGCCGGACAGCTCCACGCAGTCCACTTCGGTGCGCCGCAGGTACGCCTGCAGCACCGTGCCCAGATCCGGGAAGTCCTTCCGAAGTTCGCGGACGATCGACAGCGTCGAATCGGTGGTCGTGTGGTCCTCGGCGTCGACTGTCACCCACACTCCCGCAGCAGCGGCTGCGGCACAAATCTCGCGCGCGTTGTCCAGTGCGAGAGTGCGGTCGATGCCTTGGCCGAGCGCCGACAGTTTGAGTGATACCTCCAGGGCGGTTCCAGCAGTGTGCCGAGTTGAAAAGCGTTGGATCAGTGACAGATACGACTGCACGGTTGCCCGTGCCTGCGCCCGATCGGTGGTGTCCTCGCCCAGGTAGTCCACCGAGACGAATCGGCCCGACGCCAGGAGTGCATCGACCGCCATGACGGCCGCGGGCTCCGAGTCTCCTGCCACGAAACGGTCGACGAGCGAGCGGGTGGCACGCAGTCGCGTGACGGTGGCCTGCAATCTCGGCGAGCGTGCCGCCGCCAGCAGTGCCGGCCGCAACGGATTGCTCAGTACGGTGGTCATCGCGTGCCCTCGCCTTCCTGATGCGGGTAGCCGTGGGTGGTCGGCGGGACGAACGTTTCCTTCACCGTGCGGGCCGAGGTCCAGCGCAACAGATTCTGCGGGGAGCCGGCCTTGTCGTTGGTTCCCGACGCGCGGGCTCCGCCGAACGGTTGCTGACCCACCACTGCGCCGGTCGGTTTGTCGTTGACGTAGAAGTTCCCAGCCGCGAAACGCAGTGCCGAATGGGCCTGTTCGACGGCGCTGCGGTCGGTGGCGATAACTCCTCCGGTCAGTGCGTACTTCGATCCGGTGTCGACGGTACGCAGGATCTCGGCGTAGGCGTCGGGCTTGCTGTCGTCGTAGACGTGTACCGCCAGGATCGGTCCGAAGTACTCGGTGGTGAAGGCCTCGTCGGTGGGGTCGTCGCCGAGGAGAACGGTGGGGGAGACGAAGTAGCCCTCCGAGTCGTCGTACGTGCCGCCTGCGGCGATCGTCAAGCTGGGCACGGACTTCGCTCGATCGATAGCAGCAGCGTTGCGATCGAACGCCTTTCGGTCGATGACGGCCCCGCCGTAGTTCGACAGATCGGTCACGTCGCCGTACTTCAAGGCCGACACCTGCTCGATGAACGTCTCACCCATGCGAGCCCACAGCGATTTCGGCACGAATGCCCGCGATGCTGCCGAGCACTTCTGCCCCTGGAAGTCGAAGGCACCGCGAATCATGGCTGTGGTCAGCACATCCGGGTCGGCGGAGCTGTGCGCGACGATGAAGTCCTTGCCTCCGGTCTCGCCGACGAGGCGGGGGTAGGAGTTGTAGTTCGAGATGTTGTTGCCCACCTCGCGCCACAGCGTCTGGAACGTCGCGGTGGAGCCGGTGAAGTGGATGCCGGCCAGGCGCGGATCGGCCAGTGCTACCTCGGAGACCATCGGGCCATCGCCGAGGACGAGGTTGATCACCCCCGGTGGCAGACCGGCGGCTTCGAGCAGTTGCATCGTCAGGTACGCGGCGACGGCCTGGGTGGGCGACGGCTTCCACAACACCGTGTTGCCCATCAGCGCGGGTGCCGTGGGCAGGTTGCCGGCAATGGCGGTGAAGTTGAACGGGGTGATCGCGTAGACGAAGCCCTCGAGCGGGCGGTACTCGACGCGATTCCATACGCCCGGGGCCGACACCGGCTGATCGGCCAGAATCTGTCGCGCGAAGGCGACGTTGAATCGCCAGAAGTCGATGAGCTCGCACGGCGCGTCGATCTCGGCCTGATAGGCCGACTTGGACTGGCCGAGCATCGTTGCCGCAGCAATTTTTTCGCGCCAGGGACCGGACAGCAGATCCGCCGCTCGCAGGAAGACGGCGGCGCGCTCGTCGAACGGCAGATCGCGCCACATGGGAGCGGCCGCACTCGCGGCATCGATGGCATCGCGTACATCCTGATGGCCGGCACCGGCGTAGCTGCCGATGATCGACGCATGCCGGTGCGGCTCGACGACATTCTCGACAGCGCCGTCGGCAACGCGGTGAACTCCGCCGATGACCTGATGGATCTCGACGGGTAAAGTCCGGAGCTCGGTCAGTCGGGTGCGTAGGCGGGCGCGTTCGGCGCTCCCCGGGGCGTAGTTGTTGACCGGCTCGTTGGTGGGCGTGGGAACTGATGTGACGGCATCCATAGCGTCTCCTCGTCTTGGCTGCTTCTCGTCTCGCTGTGTGGTGCCCATTGAAGTCCGATGGACAGACCGATCAATCAGCTCATCGGCCAACAAATCCGTGATTGACTTGTCCGTATGGCCAATGCCGTATCACTGCGTGCGCTACTGGCGTCTCTGCACAGTGCTGTCGTCGAGCTGGTGGTCGCGCCTGCGGGCATCGACGTGACCGTCGAGTCCGCAGCGCTGCTCGACGCCGACGATCTACGTCTGCCGCCGGGGGCGTCCGCCGATCTGACCTTGCTGGTGGGGGTGACCGAAACGGACGTGGTGCGGTGGTTCGACGATCTCGCTCTGCGCGCCGCGGCGGACCGTCCGCGCGCGGTGCTGACCAAGGTGACCGACTCGGCCGCCGTGACCCATGGTGCGCGCGAAGCCGGTATCGCCCTCGTCGCCGTGCACCGGCAGACGCGCTGGGAGCTGTTGCTGTCGATGACGCGAGGAGTCCTCGAGCAGGGGCGTACGCAGAGTTCGGTCGACGGGACGTTGGGAGCCGACACCGACCTGTACGAACTTGCCCAGACGGTGGCGTCGCTGACGAAGGGCATGGTGAGCATCGAAGACGAGCGCTCACACGTGTTGGCATACTCGGCGTCGGACGACGCTGCGGACGAGCTGAGAACGCTGTCGATTCTCGGACGCGAAGGCCCGGCCGACTACCTGCGAAGGCTCCATGAACGCGGCGTGTTCGATCGTCTCCGGCGCACCGACGACGTCATCGACGTACCCGCCGATCACGACCTCGGGATCAGGCGACGCCTTGCCGTCGGGATCCGCCGCATATCCGGCAGTCCGACAACTCTCGGGACGATCTGGGTGCAGGAGGGTGCCGGTCCGCTCGCCGACGAGGCCGACGGTGTGCTCCGGGGCGCTTCGGCCGTTGCGGCACGGCTGATCACCCGGATCGCGAACGCCCCGACCAACGAGACCCTGCAGATTCAACGCCTGCTCGGTGCCAGAGGCGGCGGAGTGGACGTGCCGTCACTGGCGTCCGCGCTGTCTATCCCCGCCACCGGATCTGCGGCTGTGGTCGGATTCGCTCCGTGCGGAGAGTTCGAGATCGGTGCACTGGCACCGGCGATCAGACTGCACGCCAGCGCTTTTCGGCGGGATTCCCTGGTCACCACCATCGGTGAGAGAATCTACGCACTGTTTCCCGGGGTGGCCTCGGGCACGTGGATTGCGGGCTGGGCAGCCGATTCCGTGGGACGAATCGAGCGGCGAACCACGCTGGCGCTGCGCGCCGCCGTGGCAGCCCCGATCGCCGACCTGGAGGGTGTGGCCGTGGCCAGATTCGAGGTGGACCGGGTACTCGACGGCACCACCGGCGAGGTCCGCGTCACCACGCTCGAGGAGTCGAGAACCTCTGTGTTGCTGGGAGAAATACTCGAACTGATCGGCAACCACCCGCAGTTGCGAGACCCGCGCGTCGCCGAGCTCGACCGATACGACGCATCCAACGACTCCAGAATGCGGGAAAGTCTCGAGACGTACCTGGCCTGCTTCGGTGATGTTCGGACTGCGGCCGCGCGCGTGCACGTGCACCCGAATACCCTGCGCTACCGCATTCGCCGCGTCGAGCAGATCCTGGATGTCGATCTCACCGATTCCGATGCGCGTCTTCTGGTGGAAATGCAGCTGAGACTGTGAACGGCCCAGGTGAGCAGAAGTTCTTAGCAGGCTACGAGGTTCTACTCACATGGGGACCGGTGCTGGACCTGACGATCAGGCGCGGCTCGATGCTCGAACGCCGGGTGCTTCGGTTCCCGGTCTCGATCTGTTTCAGCAGAATATCGACGCTGCGCACGCCGACCTCGCTGAATTCCTGACGAATGGTGGTCAGTGGTGGTGAGAAGAATTCGGCGTCGGGTATGTCGTCGAAACCGATGACGCTGACGTCCTGCGGCACTCGTTTGCCCTGTACTTCCAGGGCGCGCAGTACGCCGAGCGCCATGGCGTCGTTACCGGCGAATATTGCTGTCACATCGTTGTTCTCGGCCAATTCGCTGCCCGCGGCGAATCCCGAGCGGGCGCTCCAATCGCCCGCCAAGGTGGGAGGCGGTTCGATGCGTGCTTCCTCGTGGGCCAGACGCCAGCCGGTCACGCGGTCGGCGGCCTCGTACCACCCGAGCGGTCCCGCAACGTGCCACACCGCACTGTGCCCGAGGCCGAGCAGGTGTGCAGTGGCAGCGCGTGCGCCGGCGATCTGGTCGACCGAAACCACGGCCAGATCGCCTGCGGGAGAGCCTTCGACGGCAACCAACGGGAGTTCTCCGGCCAGATCGGCGATGTCGCCGGCTTCGGTTCGCAGCGGTGCGATGACGATGACGCCGTCCACGCCTTGCTTCTGCAACCTGCGAACGCAGGTGATGATCGCCGACTCGTCGAACGACGTGGGAACGCCGACCACGACGGAGTAGCCGGCTTGTCTCGCTGCAGATTCGACGCTGTAGAGCGTCGACACCGGGCCGTACAGGGCGTTGCCGGTTCCGACTATTCCGATGGTGCTGCTGCGGCCCGTGACCAGAGCGCGAGCGGCTGTGTTGGGGCGATAACCGAGCTCCGAAATCGCCTGATCCACTTTGGTTCTCGTTGCTTCGGTCACGTTGGGATGGCCGTTGATGACACGGGAGACAGTCTGGTGGGACACGCCTGCGAGCCGGGCGACGTCGGTCATGGCGGGTCCGCGTGTCGGCGTCATCGTGTCGCAACCCCTCTGAAGTCGTGGAGGACAATCACAGCATGCCCGGTCCCGCACCGCTGGGAACTGCGCCGATCACGTCGTCTTCGTCATCGAGGCGGATGTCGGCGGTGCGGTCTTTCCCGGTTCTCCGGGGGAGAACATCTCGGGTGGCACCGGTACGCCCAGGTAGCTGGTGGGTGACTTGGCTGCGTCTCCCTTCCCGCCCTTTCCGCTCGCGGCTCGGCGCTTGGTCCAGATGTCGAATGCCACGGCAGCGAGCAGCACCAGACCCTTGACCAGTTGCACTCTTTCACTGGGTGATCCGATGAGCGACATGCCGCTGTTGATCACCGCGATGATGAGGCCGCCGGTGAGCGCACCGACGATGCGGCCCACGCCGCCCTGCACTGCTGCGCCGCCGATGAAGGCCGCGGCGATGGCGTCGAGCTCGAAGCCGTTGCCGGCGGTGGGGCCGGCCTGATTGAGGCGACCGGCGAAGATGATTCCGGCCAGAGCCGACAGCACGCCCATGTTGACGAAGATCCAGAAGGTGACCGGCTTGACCTTGATGCCGGACAACGACGCGGCGTGGATGTTTCCGCCGATGGCGTACACGTGCCGACCGAACACGGTCTTGCCGGCAAGCGTCGAGTAACCCATGACCAAGACCGCGAGCAGGATCAGGACGTACGGCAGGTTCTTGAACCGCGCCAGCTGCACTGCGATGGCCAGTACGAGGGCTGCGGCGAACGTCATCTTGATCAGGAAGAGCGGCATCGCGTCCACGGTCTGGCCGTACTTCTGCCGGCCCGTTCGAGAACGCCACTGGCTGAACACGATTCCGGCGACCGCAAGAATCGCTACGAGCAACGTGAAGATATCTGCCCCACCCAACGGTCCGAGGCCCACGTTGCCCATGAAACCGGGCAGGAAGCCGTTGGACAGTGTGCGCACCGGTCCGGGGAACGGCCCGATGCCCTGGTTGCCGAGGACGATGAGAGTGACCGCGCGGAAGACGAGCATGCCTGCGAGGGTGACGATGAACGCGGGAATGCCGAAGTATGCGACCCAATAGCCCTGCCAGGCACCGATGAGGCCGCCGACAATCAACGTGATCAGCACCGCGAGTGGCCATGGCACGTTCTGTTGCACCATGAGGACACCGGCAATGGCTCCGGTGGCCGCAACCACCGATCCGACCGACAGGTCGATGTGCCCGGCGATGATGATGACGACCATGCCGATGGCCAGGATGAGAATGTACGAGTTCTGCACCACCATGTTGCTGATGTTCTGCGGCACCAACAGCTGACCGCCGGTCAGCACCGTGAACAGCGCGATGATCAGTGCGAACGCGATGAAAATCCCGCTCTGGCGGAGGTTTCGCGTGAGCAGCCCCCGGACTGTCGACAGCTGATTCATCGAAGTACTCCTGTTCCACGGGTCATGAGATGCATGAGAGATTCCTGGGTCGCGTCCGCGCGAGTGACCTCACCGGTGATGCGACCTGCCGACAATGCGTAGATCCGATCGCACAGCCCGAGCAGTTCCGGGAGCTCGGACGAGATCACCAGCACAGCCTTTCCGGCGTCGGCGAGATCGTTGATGATCGAATAGATTTCGAACTTGGCACCGACGTCGATGCCGCGCGTCGGCTCGTCGAGGATGAGCACATCCGGATCGCTGAAGATCCATTTGCTCAGCACGACCTTCTGTTGATTGCCACCGGACAGTTTCCCGACGACGGCGGAAACGTTCGGTGCCTTGATGTTCATGCTCTTGCGGAAGCCCTCGGCGACCTTGAACTCCTGGTTGTCGTCGACGAAGCCGCCTGTGACCAACTTGTCGAGTGCCGCGGTCGATATGTTGCGCTTGATGTCGTCGATCAGATTGAGGCCGTAGCGCTTTCGGTCCTCGGTGGCATACGCGATCCCATGGTGGATGGCATCGTTGACGGACTTGACGTGTATTTCCTTGCCGTACTTGAACAGACGACCCGAGATGTCGATGCCGTAGCTGCGGCCGAAGACGCTCATGGCCAATTCGGTGCGTCCCGCACCCATCAACCCGGCGAGGCCGACGATCTCGCCGCGCCGCAGCGTGAGATTCGCCTTGTCGACAACGGTTCGGCCCTGCTGGGTGGGACTGTGTACGGTCCAGTCCTCGATGCGCAGAACCTCCTCGCCCACAGTGGATTCGTGCGGGGGAAAGCGGTGCTCGAGATCGCGGCCGACCATGAGCGAGATGATGCGATCCTCGGTGACGTCGGGGTCTCGCATGTCCAGCGTCTTGATGGTCCGGCCGTCACGGATGATCGTGGTGCGGTCGGCGATGGCCGCGATCTCGTTGAGCTTGTGCGAGATGATCACGCACGTGATGCCCTCGTCCCGTAGACCGCGCAACAGATCGAGCAGATGCGCGGAATCCGAATCGTTCAGTGCCGCAGTGGGTTCGTCGAGAATGAGCAGGGTCACGTCCTTGGACAGTGCCTTGGCGATCTCGACGAGCTGCTGTTTACCGACGCCGAGGTCGCTGACGACGCTGACGGGGTTCTCCCGCAGCCCTACTCTCTTCAGTAGGGCTGCGGCCTCGGAGTTGGTTCGGTTCCAGTCGATGAACCCGCGCTTCGACCGCTCGTTGCCGAGAAAGATGTTCTCGGCAATCGAGAGATGCGGACTCAGTGCGAGTTCCTGATGGATGATGACGATGCCCTCGGCCTCGCTGCTCCGGATGTCGGAGAACTCGCAGGCCTTGCCGTCGAACACGATGTCGCCGTCGAAGGTGTCGTGTGCATACACACCCGACAACACCTTCATGAGCGTGGACTTGCCTGCTCCGTTCTCTCCGCAGATCGCGTGGATTTCGCCACGATCGACCGACAGAGTCACATCCTGCAGCGCCTTGACGCCGGGAAAGCTTTTGGTGATGCCGCGCATCTCCAAGATCGGGCTCGTCATCGCCGAACTCACTTCAACTGATCCTCGGTGTAGTAGCCGCCATCGACGAGCAGCTCCTGGTAGTTGTCCTTGTAGACGATCGCGGGCTGCAGCAGGTACGCGGGAACGACCTTCTCGCCGTTGTCGTAATCGGTGGTGTTGTTGGTCTCGGGAGTCTCACCGTTGAGCATTGCCTGAGCCATTTGGATCGTGACCTCGGCGAGTTCGCGGGTGTCCTTGTAGATCGTGGAGTACTGCTCGTCGGCGATGATCGACTTCACCGACGGCACCTCGGCGTCCTGCCCGGTGACGATCGGGTAGGGCTGACCTGCCGTGCCGTAGCCGTTGCTCTTGAGTGCGGAGAGGATGCCGATGGAAATGCCGTCGTAGGGCGAGAGGACGCCCTGCACCTGCTGGCCCGAGGAGTACGTCTTGGTGAGCAGATCCTCCATGCGCTTCTGGGCGGTGGCCGGGTCCCAACGCAATGTTGCGGCGGTCTCGAAATCGGACTCGCCACTGCCGATCTTCAGAGTTCCCTTGTCCAGGTACGGCTTCAGGGTTTCCATGGCACCGTCGAAGAAGAAGGTGGCGTTGTTGTCGTCGGGTGAACCGCCGAAGACCTCGATGTTCAACGGACCTGCGGGGGCGTCGGCCTTGTCGGTACCGTCCTCGTTCTTCAGACCGAGGCCGACCAACAGTGACGTCGCCTGATCGACGCCGACCTTGTAGTTGTCGAAGGTCGCGTAGTAGTCGACGTTCGGGGAGTTGCGGATGAGGCGGTCGTACGCGATGACGCCGATACCGTTGTCCTTGGCTTCCTGCAGCTGGGTGGTGATGGCAGTACCGTCCACCGAGGCGACGATGAGAAGCTTTGCGCCCTGGGTGATCTGGTTCTCGATCTGATTCACCTGGGTGGGAATGTCGTTCTCGGCATACTGAAGATCGACTTTGTAGCCCTGACCCTCGAGTGCGCTCTTGAGGTTGTCGCCGTCGGCGATCCAACGAGCCGAGGACTTCGTCGGCATCGTGACGCCGATCAGAGCGCCTGCAGTGCTGCCGCCGTCGGCCGGAGCCTCGTCTGCGGTCTTGGTGCTCGACCCGCACGCGCCGAGCGTGAGGGTGAGGGCCACCGCGGCCGCGGCCATGGATAGCTGTCGAAACTTCATCGTTTCTCCCTGTGTAGTGAGGTAGACCGTGAAGCGGAGGCCGTCGGGTGGTCCCGTGTGGTTCGCATCACATCAGAACGAAAGTGTGAGCGATAACAACGGCAAAGTCAAAGTTTTCTTTCCGGTACCGCCGTGACCAGTGTGAGCGCTAACATCACGGGAGTGGACGGCCCTCTCGGGCGATCCCGTCGAAGGGGTCAGTGCAGTTCGTGAACCGACTGTTTGCCGCTCTTGAGCCAGCGGCTCGGCAACCGCCCGACCAGCTCGCCGAGCGGGTGCACCGCCGCCGAGAGGATCTCCACGGAGTCCTGGAGGATGTCGATCGAGATGCTCATGCGCTCGATGTTGGGAGCCACGGACGTCAGAGTTTCGGACAGTTTCACCAACTGGTCCAGCGGCCCGCCCTTGGCCGTCAGGCGCTCGACGGCACCGTCCTCGGCCAGCATCGTCTCGAGGATGCCGTTCTCGGCGATGGCCCTCTCGATGAGGCCGTCCTGACGCGTGAGCACCTCGAGGGGGCCGTCCGTGGCCGTCAGCCGTTCGAGCGGACCGTTGGTGGCGGTGATGCGGTCGAGCAGGCCGCCCTCGGCCAGGAGGCGTTCGAGCGGTCCGTCCTCGGCGAGCAACCGGTCCAGGGGGCCGCCGGGAGCGAGGATTCGCTCGACCGGGCCGCCCGGAGACAGTAAGCGCTCGAGGGTGCCGTCCTCGGATGTGAGCCGATCGACGACGCCACCCTGGGCGAGAAGGCGATCCAACGGCCCGCCTTCTTTGAGGGCGTTCCCGAGAGCGCGGTCGTCGGAGGTGAGCTGACCGAGCTGGGCGAGCAGCTGCATCGTGCCGCCGCGCGGATTGGCGAGCGAGGCCACTCCAGCAGTGCCGGACGCGCCGGTGGCCAGGGCCATTCGCGTGGTCGCCAACGCGACCTCCGCTACGCCGATCGCCTGTTCGGCGATGGCGATTCCGGCGCGCGCGGGAAGTGTGATCGCTGACACCCAGTTCATGGTTTTACTGTAACTGCTTGTAGCCGGGAAAATCAGTGAAGAACCTTCAGTCCCACGACGCATCCGACGATGCCCACCAGAAGCGCAATTTTGAGAATCGACGCAGCTTCTTCACCGGTGATCATTGCGTACGCGACGGTGAGGGTGGCACCGATTCCCACCCAGACGGCGTAGGCGGTACCGGTGGGCAACGACCGCATCGCGACCGCGAGACCGATCATGCTGAGCACCACCGCGACGCCGAACACGACGGACGGTCCGAGTTTGGTGAAACCCTCGGACTTACCGAGCGCGGTTGCCCAGATCGCTTCCAGAACGCCGGAGACGACGAGAATGAGCCATGCCATGTGAAATCACTCCTCTGACACCGTCTTGTCCAGCGGGTACGGTGCCCCTCGTCCGATTGTCGGAAGTGACTTGTACGAATGTACCAATTCCGCTGGGCGGTGGCCACGAGTGCGGAGGGCTCAGTACGCGTAGGTGTTCTCCGGTGCTTCGATGCGTTCCACCGTCGACACCGTCATCGTGGGCGTGAATCGGGTGTCCGCCGTCGCGGTCGTAGCGTCGACGGTCCCCGAAATCCGTAGCCAGGTGCCGTCCGCAATATCGTCGAGAGTGGCGCTACCTGCGTCGAGATGGATTCGGATGGATCTGGCGTCGGCCGCGCAGCAGATGATCAGAATGCGGGCGAGGTCGAGGCCGTCGGTCGTACCGTCGACGCGCGGCGAACCGCCGTTCGCTGTGGCCACAGCGAATCCGGTGACAGAAATCTCCCGGCCGTCGAGGCTCCGTTCGGAATCCCTGACCGCGCGTTGGACGACATCGAGCAGCGGGACCTCGGGTACCGGCTCGCTCGGCAGGGGTGGAAATGCGGTCTGCTGCCGATCGGCCGCGGAGGTGACCGATCGGTCGCCGACGGACGAGACTCCCAGCGCGGGAGGTGCGATGAACAGAATGACGGCGACCGGCACCAGCAGCAACCAGTACGGTCGCGCGTCGTGACCGTGTCCGTCGCCGGCGTCGGGCCCGCCGCGCCGAATGTCGGCGACGATCGACGCGACGGCGAGCGCCACGATCAACACTCCGGCGGCGAGCAGAAACGGGTAGAGGGAGGGTTTGACGTATCGCACAAAGCTGCCGTCCGCGGAGATCTTCACCATCGCCCCGCCGACGAGCAGCAGCAGCAGGTTCTGCACTTCCCGCTTCATCGCGCACCCAGCACGAGGTAGCCGCAGACCGAGCCGCACACGATTGCGACGACGAAGGTCAGCGGCGCGAAGCGGGCGACGAATCCACGTCCGAAGCTGCCCGCCTGCATCGCCATCAGCTTCAGGTCGACGGCCGGTCCGACCACGAGGAAGACCAGACGTGGCAGCAGCGGCAGCATCGACATGCTTGCGGCGACGAACGCGTCGGCCTCCGAACACAGGGCCAGGATTATCGCGAGGACTGCCATCACCAGGATCGACAGCAGCAACTGGCCGGCGAGATGCTCGTACACCCAATCCGGAATCACCAGGTGCAGCAGCGCGGCGGCCGCTGCACCGAAGACGAGGAAGGCCCCGGCCTGGAGCAGGTCTGCGCGCGCCGACTCCCGGAACGTGTCCCACTTGGAGCCGCCGTGATCGTGTCCGCGATCGGTCAGTCGCGCGGTGATCCACCGAGCCTTGCCGAACCGGGTCCACAGCCACCCCATCACCAGGGCGGTGAACAGGGAGCCGAGGAACCGAGCGAGAACCATCCCCGGCTCGCCCGGAAAGGCGACGGCTGTCGAGACCAGGACCACGGGATTGATCGCCGGTGCCGACAGCAGGAATGCCAGCGCTGCCGACGTGGGAACGCCCTGGTCCTTGAGCCTCCGTGAGACCGGAACGGCACCGCACTCGCAACCGGGCAGCGCCATCCCGGCGAGTCCGCTCACTCCGACGGCAGCGGTTTCGTTGCGCGGCACCACCTTCTGCAGCACCGCGGGCGAGACGAAGGCGGCGATGCCTCCGCTCACCAGCACGCCCAGAACCAAGAAGGGCGTGGCCTGCACGAAGATGCCGGTGAACACCGTGGCCCCGGTTCGCACGCTAGGGGATGCGGCGACCCAGTCGGCGAGGTACGGACCTGTCACGATGCCCAACACGAGCAGAGTTGCGAATACGTGCATGGATGTCACCCTGGGCTTGCGTCTCACGGGGCGATCGGTGTTCGCAGGGAGCATCGGGGTTCATCATGCCCTCTCGTCGTTCGTTTTTTGCATGGGCTCACAGCAACCTCACAGCGAGAGCCCAGCGGACGAGCAGCAACGCGCGCGATGATGGATACCGTGAGCGAAACCCCCGAAGCGCGTGTACTGATCGTCGACGACGAATCGACCATCGTCGAGTTGCTGTCGGTGAGTCTCCGGTTTCAGGGGTTCGAGGTGGCGACGGCATCGACCGGCCCGGAGGCCCTCGACAAGGCCCGACACTTCAGGCCCGAGGCTCTGATACTCGACGTGATGATGCCCGGCATGGATGGCTTCGGCCTGCTGCGTCGGCTGCGAGCGGACGGTATCGATGCACCCGCCCTCTTCTTGACCGCACGTGATTCCGTGGAAGACAAGGTGACCGGTCTGACTCTCGGTGCGGACGACTATGTCACCAAGCCGTTCAGCCTCGAAGAGGTGGTGGCGCGTCTCCGGGTGATCCTGCGTCGATCGGGGAAGGGCGAGGACACCCACCCGTCCCGTGTCGTGTTCGCAGACATCGAACTCGACGACGACACCCACGAGGTGTGGAAGGCGGGCGAACCGGTCTCGCTGTCGCCCACCGAATTCACACTGCTGCGGTACTTCATGGTGAACGCGGGGACCGTGCTGAGCAAGCCGCGCATCTTGGATCACGTATGGCACTACGACTTCGGGGGTGAGGTGGGAGTGGTGGAGTCGTACGTGTCGTATCTGCGCCGCAAGGTCGATACCGGCGACACCCGCTTGATCCACACGCTGCGGGGCGTCGGATACGTCATGCGACAGCCGCGGTGACCGGTATGCGCTCTCGGCTGGGCGGTATCCCGCTGCGATTCACTCTGGTCGCGGCTCTACTGCTGTTGGTCGGACTCGGACTGCTGGCCTCCGGAGTCGCCGTGACCTCCTCGCTCGAGTCATCGCTCATGCGTCGCCTCGATCAGCAGTTGGTGGAGGCGTCCGACGGGTGGGCGAGGCCGCGCGACGACCGGCCGTTTCCGCCGGTCGACGAGCCCAGCCCGAGTCGCCCGCCGTCGAACTTCTACGTACGGTCCGTCGCGAACGACGGCACTGTCCGCGGGCCCATCAACGATGCGGCAGAGGATGTTCCGGATCTCGCCGGTGTCACCTCAGCCGTCCCGACGACGGTCGGTTCCGAGGGCGACGCGTCGAAGCAATGGCGCGTGGTGACGGTGTCCAACAGTGACGGGTCCACCACGGTGGGTATACCGCTCGGTTCCAATCAGCAGACCGTCAGCAGACTCATGGCACTTCAGTTCTACATCGGCGCAGCGGTATTGGTGATATTGGGAGTGGCGGCCTACTTCGTGGTGCGGCGCAGTCTGCGGCCGCTGCGCGAGGTGGAGACGACCGCTGCCGCGATTGCCGCAGGCGACCTGCACCGGCGAGTGCCCCACCGCAGTGAGAGAACGGAAGTCGGTCGACTGTCCGCGGCGCTGAACGGGATGCTCTCCCAGATACAGCGGGCGTTCGCCGCGACGGCAGCGTCGGAAGAAGCTGCACGGGCCTCCGAGGATCGGATGCGCCGATTCGTCGCCGACGCCAGCCACGAATTGCGCACACCGCTGACGACCATTCGGGGATTCGCCGAGCTGTATCGGCAGGGCGCGATGAGTGACATCTCGTTGCTGATGACGCGAATCGAGGGCGAATCGGCGCGCATGGGTCTGCTCGTCGAGGATCTGCTGATGCTCGCCCGGCTCGATGCCCAACGTCCCCTCGAGGTGCGCCGCGTCGACATGCTCACGATCGCCGCCGATGCCGTACACGACGCGAAAGCCGTGTCGCCCGCGCGTGATATCTCGTTGACAGTGTCGGCGGGACCAGGTGTTCCGGAGGTCTCCGGAGACGACGCCCGACTCCGCCAGGTGGTGGCCAACCTCGTCGGAAATGCTGTGCGGCACACACCCGACTCGGCGTCGATCACGGTGTGCGTGAGCACCACCGAGGATTCGGTGGTGTTCGAGGTCCGGGACACCGGCCCGGGTCTGAGTGAGGAGGAGGCGGCACACGTCTTCGAGCGTTTCTATCGCACCGACTCCTCGAGGACCCGAGAAAGCGGTGGCAGTGGACTCGGCCTGTCCATCGTCGCGGCGTTGGTCGCAGCCCACAACGGGACCGTGGAGGTCCGAAGTACTCCTGGTGCGGGTGCCACCTTCCGGGTCGAACTACCCCGCGCCGATGGTTGATTCGTCCTTCTTGCGTTCGGCCAGCCTGGTGTACGCGGCTGCCGCGAGGGGAGCGGCTACGAGCATCGACACCAGCCGGATCACCTGAACGCAGGCGACGAACGTGACGTCCGATCCGGTCGTCGCAGACACCGCGAGCACCGCTGCCAAGCCGCCGGGAGTGGTCGCGAGATAGCCGGTCAACATGCTGACTCCGGTGATGGCGGACAGCGCCCAGCCCAGGAGAGCGCAGATCAGACCGATCGTGAGCACGAGCAGCGCTGCCCACGGGAAGATGCGTCCTATCGCCCGCAGGCTGGCGATGGTGAAGGCAAGTCCTGCTTGCCATCCGATGACGATGAACGCCAACGGCAGTAGCACTGCAGGGACGGAGATGTCGACGGGCCAGCCGAGTAGCTCGCAGGCTCCGGCGACGATCAGCGGCCCGAGCGTGGCCGGGGCAGGCAGTCGGATCGCCTTCGCGAGAACGATTCCGGTGACGACAGCGCCGATCAGAAAGGCCGTTCCGAGGTACCACGGCGTCGTCGACGCCTCGTCGGAACCGGCACCGCCACCGGTGTCGGTATGAAAGGCGAAGGTGACGATCAGTGGCATCGTGACCACCACCAACGCCACGCGAAGATACTGGACGACGGCGACGATACGCTCGTCACCGCCGAGCTCGCGGGCTACCGACACCAGACCCGTTGCGCCACCGGCAATCAGAGACAGTGCTCCGGTGACGGGGTCGACATCGCGGTGCAGCGCGAGCAGGGCGCCGCAGCCTGCGCTGACGATCAGGGTCGCCAACCCGACAGTGACTGCAGGAATCCAGTTCTCGCCCAACGCTCCCAGTGTCTCGGTATCGAGCATCAGACCGATCGTCACCGCCAGCGTGCCCTGCGCTGCCATGGATGCCGGACGGGGGACGGCGGCCGGCCCCAACCCCGTGAGCGCAAACACCACGGCGACGACCAGTGCCGCGAACAGCGACGGTGCCGTGAGACCCAGGGCTTCGAAAAGGGCCCAGCCCCCGACGGATACGGCCGCGAGGCCGATCCATCGGAGGCTGCGCCCGAGCATCCGGGTCACGCGGTGTGCGGCACTCACGCTCCGGACTTGACCAGCAGAACCGGCACCGGAATCTCCAGCAGCAAACGCTGAATGGTCTGTCCCATCAGGAACTTGCCGACCGCCGAGCGGTGCCGGGAGCCGACGACGAGGATTTCGGACTTCTGCTCCTCGACCAGCGTCAGCAGAGTGTTCACGGCGTCGGGATCGGGCCGACCCACTGCCACGGTCCAGGAGACGTAGTCTGCGTGGTCGATATCGGTCAGGGCCGTCTCCACGGCGGTGGAGACCGCCTGTGTTTCGCCCGCCTCGGCGGAGGGCTCGGCCGATCCCGACAGTGCGTGCAGGACGACCAACTCGGTCTCCCTGATGCGAGCTTCTCGAACGGCGGCCGCCAGTGCTGCGCGGCCTTCGGGTGAATTGTTGTGCAGTACGCCGACAGTCATGACGGTTTCTCCTACGCGAGGTGAGTGGGGATCAGCCGAAGGGGATCTGGCCGAGGACGATGCCGACGGCCAGCATCGCGAGGGAAACGACCACCGCTCGCCACAACACCTTTTTGTGGTGATCGGCCAGCGAGACTCCGGCCAGGGTCACCAGCAGCAGGATGGCCGGTACCAGCGGGCTCTGCAGGTGGACGGGCTGACCGGTGATCGAGGCACGGGCCATCTCGACCGGGTCGATTCCGTACTTTTCGGCGGTCTCGGTCAGCACGGGGAGGATGCCGAAGTAGAAGGCGTCGTTGGTCATGAAGAACGTCAGCGGGATGCTCAGGACGCCGGTGATGACGGCCAGGTACGGGCCCATGCCCGGGGGGATCACGTTGAGCAGCCACTCGGCCATGGCCTCGACCATGCCGGTGCCCTGGAAGACACCGGTCAGGATCGCTGCGGCGAGGACCATGGCGACCACCGAAACGATGGAGGACGAGTGACGTGCGATTGCGTCGCCCTGTTCCTTGACCTTGGGGAAGTTGACCGTCAGGGCGATGGAGGCAGCGATCATGAACAGCACCGGGATGGGCAGGATGTCCATGACGAGGATGACGAGGAGGACGACCGTCAGAGCAGCGTTGAACCACAGCAGCTTCGGACGCAGGGTGTCGCGATTGGGATCGAGCCCGTCGAAGAATTGACCCGATTCGCCGTCGCTCGATCCACCGGTGCCTGTTCCGCCGGTAGCCTTTTCGCCCTTACGGTTACTGCCGCCCTTACGGATACTTCCGCCGCCGCCCGAGGCGACCAGTTCTGGCTCGAAGACGAGCTTGCCGATGCGTCGGCGTTCCATGATGCCCAGGTGAACGGCGAAGAGCAGCACGATGATCAGGCCGACGATCATCGAGGGAACCATCGGAACGAAGACGTCGGACGGGGAAATGCCGAGCGCAGAAGCAGCGCGAACCGTGGGTCCGCCCCACGGGATGATGTTCATCGTGCCGTTGGCGAGACCGGCGACGACCGTCAGAATCACCGGGCTGACACCGAGTTTGAGATAGAGCGGCAGCAGTGCGGACGTCACGATGATGAACGTGGTGGACCCGTCACCGTCGAGCGAGACGACCATGGCCAGAATGGCAGTTCCGACAACGAGTTTCATCGGGTCGTTGCGCACCAAACGCAGAATGGCGCGCACCAGTGGGTCGAACAGTCCGACGTCGATCATGATTCCGAAGAAGATGATGGCGAAGAACAGCAGGGCCGCGGTGGGGGCCAGGGACTTGATGCCGTCGGTGATCATGTCACCGATGCCGAGTCCCGCACCGGCCAGCAGACCGAAGATGACGGGAACGAGGGTGAGTGCGACGACGGGCGTGGCTCTCTTGGTCAAGATCAAGAACATGAAGGCGGCTACCATGAGGAAGCCGAGTATCACCAACATCGTGCACTCCTTCTCGAAACTGTGTGAGGTGGGTCCGGTTGGACTACGTGTTGTGACTGAAGTTACGTAACCGGAATCACATGTTCGCCGTTGTGCGCACTACCCGCGCAAGCAACGTAAAGAGCCTTTTGCGCATTGTGCTCGAGCATCTCTCGGCCTAGCCTTGGCTGGTGCGATTGAGGACTCAGGTGCTGCTGCTGCAGGCTGCGTTGGTTGCGGTGGCGCTGGCAGTGGCCTTCGGAGTGTTCGCGATCAGCAGTGGCGAACAGGCCAGTGAGGAGTACGGCGAGCGGGCACTCGCGATCGCGCGAACGGTCGCGTCCGATCCGGAGGTGCGCTCGCTCGTCGGGCAGTTCTCGGCCGCGGACACTGCGGGCACCGATGCTGCGCCGGCCGGAGTGCTGGCGGGCGGTGCGCTGCAACGGACGGGCGAAAGTGCCCGACAGCGCACCGATGCACTGTTCGTCGTCATCACCGACGACCGGGGCCTGCGCCTGGCGCATCCGGATCCGACCGTCCTGGGGGAACGGGTGAGTACCGATCCGTCGGGTGCGTTGGCCGGCAACGAGGTCGTCGAATCCGAACGTGGCACGCTGGGTGACTCTGTCCGCGCGAAAGTGCCTGTGCTGGCGCTCGGTTCGACCGATACGGTGATCGGCGAAGTCAGCGTCGGAATTTCGACCACGGACGTGCGCACCGAGCTGGTGAAGGATCTGGTCAACGGCGGATTGGTGACCGGGGCGGTGCTGTTGCTCGGGCTGGCGGGCTCGACACTGTTGGCGCGCCGATGGAAACGACTGACGCTCGGGCTCGAGCCGGAGGAATTGGCCGAACTGGTGCGCGAGCAGGAGGCGGTGCTGCACGGCATCGGCGAAGGCGTGGTGGCCATCGACCCGGACGGCGTCGTCACCGTCGTCAACGACGAGGCACGCACCTTGCTGTCCATCGACGGCAAGCCAGGGACGCGCGTCGAGGAGATCGGGTTGACACCGAGACTGCTCGAGGTCATCGAAGCCCCCACGGGTGAGCCGGTCCTCGCTGCTGTCAACGAGGTGGTCGTCATTGCGGCAGCGCGAAAGGTGCTGCGGGACAATCGCGATCTGGGGACGGTACTCACCGTGCGCGACCGAACGGATGTGGAGGCGCTGACGCGACAACTCGATGCGGTGCAATCGATGTCCGCGGTGCTGCGTGCTCAGCGACACGAGTTCGCGAACCGAATGCATCTGGTCAGTGGGCTGCTGCACGAGGGACATCCCGATCGAGCGTCGCAGTACATCGACGAGATTCTCGGTGTGGGACCGAGATCGGAGGCAGTCGAGGGGATCGATGCGGTCTCCGACGCCTATCTGCGTTCCTTCCTCACCGCAAAGGCGGCACACGCGCGCGAAAGTGGCGTGCGACTGGTGTTGGGAGAGAACACCTGGGTCGGCGGCGAACTGGTCGGACCGGTGGATGTCACGACGGTACTGGGCAACCTGATCGACAATGCCATCGACGCGGCACGGGTCGGGTCACGCCGGCCTGGCGAAGTGGAAGTGGATCTGGTGCAGGATGATTCGACACTGCACATCGTGGTCGTCGACTCGGGTGACGGGGTTGCGCTGGCACCCGAGCAGGTGTTCGCCGAGGGAGTCTCGACCAAGTCGACGGCGGACACGCCGGGCGGACGAGGGGTGGGATTGGCACTCAGCCGACAGATCGCACGAACCCGCGGCGGCGACGTGACGTTGGCCGACGTCGGCGGGCAGGTAACGGCGGACAACGACCGTGGGGGCGCAGTGTTCATCGCCGTGATTCCAGACGCACTACTGACCGATGAGGTGACGCAATGAGAGTTCTGGTGGTCGACGACGACTTCCGGGTCGCGGATTTACATGCAGCACTGGTGAATTCGCTCGATCACTACGAGGTGGCAGCAGTGGCGACGAGCATTGCGCAGGCGCGCGAAGTGCTGGCCACCCAGTCCTTCGACCTGGCTCTGGTGGACGTGTACCTGCCGGACGGCTCCGGTATCGATCTGGTGCGAGAGTTGCCGTGCGACGCGGTGGTGCTCTCCGCTGCGGCGGATCAGCAGACGGTGCGCTCGGCGATCACGGCGGGCGCATGGACGTACCTGATCAAACCGTTTCCACGTTCGGCGTTGATCGATCGTCTCACCGGATACCTGACATACCGCGGGGCTCTGGACCGTTCCGACGAGCTCACGCAGGCGGATATCGACGGTGGGCTCGATGCCCTCCGTCCGCGTGCTGCGGCCCCGCTGCCGTCCTCGCAGTCCGTGACTCGTGATCTGGTGCTGGACGCGGTGCGCACGACCGCCGAGCCGATGTCCGCGGGCGAAGTTGCTGCCGCCATTGGTATTTCACGTGCAACGGCGCAGCGCTACCTGGCAACGCTGGTGTCCAAGGGGCGGCTACGGATGCAGCTGCGGTACGGGTCGACCGGGCGTCCCGAACAGGAGTACTCGTCACCGCCGGGAGCGTGAGGCTGCCACCACCACGGCTCCGACCACGGAAATCGCGGCGGTGACCAGAGCTGCAGTGTTCCATCCGTGCACCAGCGCGGCGGTATCGGTTCGACCTGCCGGGACGGCGACCACGGCCACAACTGTGACGCCCACCGCGGATCCCACGTAGCGGGCGGTGTTGTTGGCCCCGCTGCCCATGCCGCCGCGGCCTGCCGGGACGCTCGCCACCGCCTCGCGTCCGAGCGCCGCGTTGAGGACGCCACTGGCCACGCCCGCCACCAGCAGGCCGGGCAGAAGCCTGGGCCAGCCGGCGTCCTCGGCGAGGCCCGTCAACATCAGCATGCCGAGTGCCACACCGATCAGGCCGACGGCGAGTTGGGTGCGACCGCTGACAGATGCGGGAATTCGCCGTGCCAACAGGGCGGTGACGACCGATGTCGCAGACCAGGCGAACAGGAGAACAGCTGCACCGAGTGCATCGATTCCCAGCACGGTTCCGAGAAATCCGGGCATGTACGACATCAGTGCGATGATCCCGCCGCCGGTGGTCAGCGCGGCGATCGTGGCGGCCAGAAACGGTGGGTGCCGGAAGAGCGCCAGATCGAGCATCGCGGTGACGCTGCGTAGTTCGATGACGATGAAGGCAGCCAGCAGCAGAGCCGCGAGGACGAAGAGAACGATCGGGGTGACGGCAATCCAGCCCTGCCTGCCCTCGACGAGAGCGGCCAGCAACGCGGCGATGCCCGTGGCCAACAGCAGCGCGCCGACGGGATCGAGGCCACGCGGGGCGTTGGACCGGGATTCTTCGACCCGTAGGTGCGCGGCGACGGCCAGTGCGAGCGTGGCAATGGCGAGAACCACGTAGGCCTCGCGCCAGCTGGCCCAACGATCGAGGATCGCGGCGAGCAGCGGTCCGAGCGCGATACCGGCACCGACACTGGCACCCCAGACCCCACCGGCCTTGGCGCGCACCGGCCCGGCCGGGTGGGTATGCGCGATGATGCCCAGGCTCGACGCGACGACCGCGGCACCACCGAGGCCCTGCAGGATGCGGGCCAGCACGAAGATCAGGGTGTTGGGAGAAACCGCGCAGACGATCGAGCCGACGGCCAGCACTGCTGCTCCGATGACGAAGGTGCGGCGACGTCCGAAGTCGTCGGCGACGGTGCCGGTGGTGAGCAGTGCGGCGGCGAGTCCGATGCTCATCGAGCTGAGAATCCAGGTGCGTCCCGCTGCGTCCGACATCAGGTCGGCCGCGGTGCTGTTGATGGTCGCGAGCGGCGCGGTGAAAGCCATCAGGGTCAGCAAGGTGCCCGATGCTGCGACGGTGAGTGCGCGAGTGCTGTTCGTGGTCCCGGCGGGCGAAGGTGCAGTGTAGGTCATCGTCGTCTTCCTGGTCTGGTGATCGAACTGTAATCGGCCATCTTGGTTCGGTCAACAGACTGTACGATCGGGGGATGGCACTCGGAACCGACTATGCCCGCCAGGATTGCTCTCTGGCCCGCGCGCTCGAACTCGTCGGCGAACGCTGGACCATGCTCATCGTCCGCGACAGCTTCTTCGGCGTCCGACGCTTCGGCGACTTCCAGGTGCACCTGGACATCTCCAAGGCAGTACTCGCACAGCGACTCGGTGCGCTGGTCGACGCCGGACTACTCGAACGGCGGGCGCGCGCGTTTCCCGGTGGACACGAGAACTACGTGCCGACGGTCGCCCTCGAACGACTGTGGCCGGCGATTTTCGCGCTGAACTACTGGGGAGAAGAGCAGACCGCCAAGCCGGCCGGGAAGCGTCGACGATTCCTGCATGCGAGCTGCGGCACCGACCTGGGGCAGCTGGGAATGTGCCCCGCCTGTGGCGTCGCACCAGAGCCGCGCGACATCGACACCGACATCGGACCGGGCTACGACCCCGACGTCCGATCCGACGAGGTGTCGATGCAACTGCGTACGCGGCGACGCTTGTTGACGCCCCTGCGCTGAGGCGTCAGTTCGCGACGTTCGCCTCGTGGCCCATCGCGCGCAGTGCTGCCCGAAGCTTGTCGGCGGCCTCGTCCTGTGACTCCGCGGACGGATTCGGATCCGCACCGGAGATGTCGAAGTTGCCCATGTCGTACGCCGGGAACACATGCAGATGCAGGTGCGGCACCTCGAGTCCGGCGATCAACAGGCCGGCCCTGGGCGCGTCGAACGCTGTCCTGACGGCCTGGCCGATGATCTGCGCGACGGCCGTGATCTTGGCGAACACGGCACCGTCGACGTCCTGCCACTGATCGATCTCCGCACGTGGAACCACCAACGTGTGGCCCTGCGTGACCGGGGCAATGGTCAGAAACGCCACGACATCGTCGTCCTGCCAGACGAAACGTCCGGGAATCTCACCGGCAATGATCTTGCTGAAAATAGAAGCCATAGAGAACAGAATGCCCTACGAGCAGGTCTCCATGGTCACTCCGCAGGCTGCGCTCCTGTGCCTCTTGGTCACTCCGCAGGCTGCGCTCCTGTGCCTCTTGGTCACTCCGCAGGCTGCGCTCCTGTCCTCCCAGGTGATTGCCAGGTTCGTCGCAGCGTAGGTCCAGCTGCGCGCACGAGGGTTGCCTCATGACAACGAATTCCCTCGCACGAGCAGGCCAGCGGCCCGGCTCGAATGCCACGGCCACCCTGGAAGTGGTCATTCCGGTATACGACGAAGAGGCGGACCTCGAACAGTGCATTCGTCGTCTACACGAGCATCTGACGGACCGGATTCCGTTCCGGTCGCGAATCACCATCGCAGACAACGCCAGTACGGACGGCACCCTCGCGGTGGCGCACCGGCTCGCCCTCGAGATCGACGGAGTTCGGGTGCATCACCTGGACGAGAAGGGACGCGGTCGGGCTCTCAAAACAGTGTGGCTCGCGTCCGACGCCGACGTCGTCGCGTACATGGATGTCGATCTGTCCACCGACCTCAACGCTCTGATGCCGCTGATCGCTCCACTGCTCTCGGGTCACTCGGACCTCGCCATCGGTTCTCGGCTGAACCGGTCGTCACGCGTCGTCCGTGGGGCGAAGCGCGAATTCATTTCGCGCAGTTACAATCTCATCCTCCGTACCTCGTTGCGCGCTCGCTTTTCCGATGCCCAGTGCGGGTTCAAGGCGATGCGCGCCGACGTCGCGCGACAACTGCTCCCACTCGTCGAAGACACCGGGTGGTTCTTCGATACCGAATTGCTGGTCATCGCCGAGAAGGTGGGCCTGCGCATCCACGAGGTGCCGGTCGACTGGGTCGACGATCCCGACAGCAGCGTCCACCTCTTCGATACCGCCGTGAAAGATCTGCAGGGATGCTGGCGAGTCGGTCGTGCTCTCGCGGCCGGAGTCCTCCCCGTCGCCGAACTGCGTCGAAGCCTGGGACGGGAGCCGCTCGTGGCCGGTGTACCGCACGGAATGGTCGGTCAGCTGGTGCGATTCGGCATCATCGGAGTCGCCAGCACCGTGGCCTACGCGCTGCTGTACCTGGTTCTGCACCCCATGATCGGAGCGCAGGCCGCAAACTTCGCCGGGCTGCTGATCACGGCGGTGCTGAACACGGCGGCCAACCGCGCCTTCACTTTCGGCGTCCGAGGGTCCGGCGACGCGGGCAAGCATCAGCTGCAGGGTCTGGCGATCTTCGGTATCGCGTTGCTGATGACCAGCGGGTCACTCGCGATAACGCACGTCTGGTCCCCGGACGTCTCGCGGCACGTCGAGCTCGCCGTCCTCGTCGTCGCCAATCTCGTTGCCACCGTGTGCCGATTCGTCGCACTGCGGTGGGTCTTCCGCAATGCGCAGTCAACCCGTGCGGGGTCGGCACGAATGGAGGTCACGCGATGACTACGACAATAGAACGGCCTTCTGCGGCCGCACCGACCGAGCCGGCGACCTCCCGGCGGTGGGAACTCCTCGGGCTGACCGCTCTGCTGGTCGGCACCGGCGTCGCCTACATCTGGGGACTCGGTGCGTCGGGTTGGGCCAATTCGTTCTATTCCGCAGCGATACAGGCCGGTTCGGTCTCCTGGAAGGCCTTCTTCTTCGGATCCTCCGATGCCGCCAACTCGATCACCGTCGACAAGCCGCCGATGTCGCTGTGGCTGATGTCGTTGTCGGTGCGGGTGTTCGGGCTGAACACCTGGGCGATGCTCGTCCCACAGGCGTTGCTCGGCGTCGCATCTGTTGCGCTGCTGCGAGCTGTCGTCGCCCGTCGATTCGGGGCAGCCGCCGGACTGCTTGTCGGACTTGTATTGGCGCTGACTCCCGTTGCGGCACTGATGTTTCGCTTCAACAATCCCGATGCTTTGCTGGTTCTGCTGATGATCACTGCCGTCTGGGCTCTGCTGAGAGGCGTCGAATCCGGAAAGACGAAGTGGCTGTTGATCACCGGCATGTTCGTCGGATTCGGCTTCCTGACCAAACAGCTTCAGGTGATGCTCGTCGTACCGCCGCTGGCCCTGACGTACCTGATCGCCGGGCCGCCCAGATTGGTCACTCGGCTGCTGCAGTTGTTCGGAGCGCTCGGAGCCATGATCGTCTCGGCCGGATGGTGGTTGCTGATCGTCGAATTCTGGCCGGCATCCTCGCGGCCGTGGGTCGGTGGCTCGCAGAACAATTCGATTCTGGAACTGACTCTCGGCTACAACGGCCTGGGCCGGCTCAGCGGTGACGAGACAGGCAGCGTCACCGCCGGCGGTGGAGTCGGTGGCGGCGGCGGTGGTTCGATGTGGGGCGAGACCGGCATCCTCCGCATGTTCGACGCCTCCCAGGGCGGCCAGATCGCCTGGCTCATCCCCGCCGCATTGTTGCTCTTGGTGACGGGACTCGTGTTACGAGGCAGGGCTCCGCGTATCGACGTGCACCGCGCATCGTTGATCGTGTGGGGCGCGTGGCTGCTCGTCACCGGGTTGACGTTCAGCTTCATGGCCGGGATCTTCCACTCCTACTACACGGTGGCACTCTCGCCTGCCGTTGCTGCGCTGGTCGGTATCGGCAGCGTGATGCTGTGGCGCGAACGACAGCGGTTGTGGGTGCGGATCGCGACGGCGCTCGCGGTGGCGTCGACCGTCGCAATGGCGTGGGTGCTGCTCGGCCGCAGTGCCAGTTTCGTACCGTGGCTGAAATGGGCGATCGTGTTCGTCGGAGTTCTTGCTGTGGTGGCACTGCTGATTCCGGCGCTCACCCGCGGCAGGCTCGCCGTGGTCGCGATTCTTGCGGTGATGTTCGCCGGACTGGCCGGTCCGACGGCGTACGCGGTGGACACGATCGCCACCCCGCACACCGGGTCGATCGTGACCGCCGGCCCGAACACCGGTTCCGGTGGATTCGGCGGAATGGGCGGAGGGCGACGCGGAGACGGCGGTATGCAGATGCCCGGTGGTGCGCCGGCCGGGGCGCAGATGCCTGAAGGTATGCCGGGTGGTGGTCCGGGAATCGGTGGCGGTGCCGTCGGCGAGAGGGGTGGCGGAGGGGGTCTGCTCGAAGGCAGTACACCGACTGCCGAGATCACGTCGATGCTCGAGCAGGACGCCGGTTCGTACACCTGGGTCGCGGCGGCCATCGGTGCCAACACCGCCGCGGGTTATCAACTTGCCACCGAAGATCCCGTCATGCCGATCGGCGGCTTCAACGGAACCGACCCGTCGCCGACTCTCGCGCAGTTCCAGCAGTACGTCGCCGATGGGAAGATTCACTACTTCATCGGAGGCGGTGGCATGGGTGGCAGGGAGTCCGGTTCCTCGGCCGAAATCTCTGCCTGGGTGAGCGAGAACTTCACCGCGACCACCGTCGATGACGTCACGCTGTACGACCTGTCGCGGTAATTACGGCGTCGCCGACAGGCCCCGCACCGCGACAGGTGCGGGGTCTGTCGGCGACGAGCAGATAGTCTGTTGCACTGTGCGCGTACTCGTCATAGGTTCCGGTGCTCGTGAGCACGCCCTTCTACTTGCGCTGAACGCCGATCCGTCGGTCGAGAAACTCTTCGTTTCTCCGGGCAACGCAGGTACCGCAAAGCTCGCCGAACAGCACGCCGTCGACGTGGCGTCCGGCGACGCTGTGACTGCACTGGCGAAGAAGGTCGAAGCCGATCTCGTCGTCATCGGGCCGGAGGTTCCTCTCGTCCTCGGCGTGGCCGACGCTCTTCGTGAGGCAGGCATCGCCACCTTCGGCCCCTCTGCCGACGCGGCTCGCATCGAAGGGTCCAAGGCGTTCGCCAAGGACGTGATGGCAGCGGCCGGTGTGCGGACCGCGCACAGTGAAATCGTCGACTCGCCCGGCCTGCTCGACGCAGCCCTGGACCGATTCGGCCCCCACTGGGTGGTCAAGGACGACGGTCTGGCCGCAGGCAAGGGTGTCGTCGTCACCACCGATCGCCTCGTCGCCCGCGATCACGCCGCCGAGTTGCTCGAGAACGGGCACCCGGTACTACTCGAGTCGTTCCTCGACGGCCCCGAGGTATCCCTGTTCTGCCTCGTCGACGGTGAGACCGTGGTGCCGCTGCTTCCTGCGCAGGACCACAAACGCGTCGGCGATGGAGATACCGGACCGAACACCGGCGGCATGGGTGCATACACCCCACTCCCATGGCTGCCCGAAGGTGCCGTCGAGGAGATCGTCCGCGATGTGGTGAAACCCGTTGCGGCCGAGATGGTCGCGCGCGGGGTGCCGTTCTCCGGCCTGCTGTATGCCGGTCTGGCGATGGGCACCGAAGGTCCCGCCGTCGTCGAATTCAACTGTCGCTTCGGCGATCCCGAGACCCAGGCTGTGCTGGCGTTGCTCGATTCACCTCTCGGTGAGGCGCTGAACGCGACGGCAACCGGCACCCTGGCGTCGCTGCCGCCGCTGCGCTGGAAGGACGGCGCGGCGGTCACCGTCGTCATCGCCGCCGAGAACTACCCCGGTCGCCCGCGCACCGGTGACGAGATCCTCGGCTCCGAAGGCGCAGGCGTGCTGCATGCCGGCACCGCTGTGAAAGACGGCACGGTCGTATCCGCGGGTGGACGCGTGCTCAGCGTGGTCGGCACCGGATTCGACCTCACCGCCGCCCGCGACGACGCCTACTCGCGCATTGCGGGAATCCGATTGCCGGGCAGTCACTTCCGGACCGACATCGGCTTGGCTGCAGTGGAGGGTCGTATCTCGCTGTAGGTGACCGAGCCGGTGTGCTGAGTGTCCACAATTCGCCCTAGCAGGCGGGATCCCGGTCGCCGGCTCTGAATGTGGACACTGAGCTCGGTTAGCGAGCCAGGTGCGCTGAGTGTCCACAATTTCGCATAGCACACGCTTTCCCGTGTGCCCGGCCGAAAAGTGGACACTGAGCTCAGTTGTCCACAGGTAGCAGCGTTATCCACATTCCGCGAATCGCGCTCCCACGAGCAGCTTCTGCGCGCAATGCTGTTCGACCATGGGGGTCTACACGAGACAGCAACTACTGGACAGTGGCGTCAGCGCCGGGGCGATCGACTATCGGGCCAGGGTCGGCACACTGATCCGGCTGTTGCCGAGCATCTACTGCACGGGTGAGCCGTCGTACCGCGATCGGTGCGTGGCCGCGACGCTGTGGCAACCGGATGCGGTGCTCAGCCACCTCACTGCGGCGTGGTGGTGGAACCTCGTCGACTACGAACCCGAACAGGTGCACATCACCGTGCCCCGCACCACGCGAGCACGGTGCCCGTCGTGGCTGCGTGCGTATCGTCGAACGATTCGCGAGACGAGTTTCGTCGACGCCCTTCCTGTCGTGACGATCGAGCAGTGCATCGTCGACGTGTCGGCGTCACTCGGTGGGGCAGCCTTGGAACCATTCGTCGACGCGGCGCTCAGTGGGCCCGTGAGCAAACGTGGGTTGGCGGCGCAATGCGAGAAGTCAGCCGGAATGGCAGGGATCACCGAGACGAAGAAGCAGCTGCGACTGTCCTGCCCACGGACGCTGTCCGAACCGGAACGACTGGTGGCTCGCGCATTGACAGCGGCCGGCTACTTCCTCGAGATCAACGCGGCGGTGGGGCAGTACTTCGCCGATCTGTTGGACCGTCGAGCGCGGGTGATCATCGAAATCGACGGCCGCGAATTCCACAGCGCGCCGGGGGTGTTCACCAACGATCGAGTGCGCCAGAACGCACTGCAGCTCGACGGGTGGCTCGTGCTGCGATATTCGGCTGCGATGGTGATGTCCGACCTCGACGCCGTCGTTCGGCAGATCATCGAAACCGTGCGCCGGCGCCGGAAGGCACTGAGCTGAGTGTCCACTATTCGCCATCTCGGGCGGGATTCGGGCTGTTGCAATTTGAGCGTTGTTGATTTTGCTGCGTGTTGTGCTGTAGCGGGTGGTGATGGCCTGGGAGAATGTGCTGGTGGCCAAAGGTTATCGCCCGGTGGATCGGGACCAGCAGTTCTTGTTGCCGGTCGATATGCGCGAGTGGTTACCGGCATCGGATCCGGTGTTCACCGTCATCGACGTGGTCACCGCGTTGGACACATCGGCGGTGCATGCGGTGCGCCGCACCGGTGGTGTCGGGCGCGCGGGATACGACCCGGACATGCTGCTCACGGTGCTGATCTTCGGGTGGGCACAGGGCCCCCGGGTGCTCGAGCGGTTGTGTCAGCGTGATGCCGCGTTCCGGATCATTTGCGCGGGCAACACTCCTGATCATGTGACGATCTCTCGGTTCCGC